>URPD01000085.1 GCA_900549645.1 uncultured Eubacteriales bacterium | reverse complement strand
GGCTCTGACATGCCACCGGCATGTCATTCACTACCGCGCCGCCGCTTCGCTACCTGATAGGGGCGCCAAGAACGCCCCCCTGCATATCAGATCTTCATCATTCGCACGCCGAGTGGCGCGTGGCTGCGATTATACCAATCCGCGTACTGCCGCCACGCCGCCGCAAGCTGCGTCGCCGACTGCGTGTACCGCGTGATCTCCGCATTCAGCAGGTCAATCTGCGAAAATATGTACGCCGTGTACAGCTCCTCCGCGTACGGGAACGGCACCAGCAGCTCCGTCGCCGCCGTGTAGGCCGTGCCGCTCGCCGCATCCGACGCGTCCGGCGCGATCTCCGCGTGAGTGCCGATCACCTCCGACAGCACCTGCCCGTCCAGCCGCTCCAGCCAGCGCAGTTTGTCCGCGGTCGTGTACTGATTCGGGCGCAGGCGGTCGGCCAGCGCGATCATCTCGCCCGCCGTCATGGGCGCTTCAGCAGCGCGTCCACGGTCTCGTACAGACTCTCGCGGGCACGTTCGGCGCGGGCGATCTCGTCCGCCACGGCCTTCGGCACGCGGCTCTTCTTGCCGCGCGGCAGCAGGTAGTTCACGCCGTTGACGGCGACGAACAGGTTCGGATCCTCGCGGTCTCCGCCGCGCGGGATGCTGACCTCGACGCGGTCATCGGTGGTCTTGGTGGGTTTTGTGGTTGACATAATGTTTCTCCTTTCGGGTGTGTTGGGTTACGTAATATGGTTTACATAGATGCGGAATTGTGGCATTGCACCATCTTGGCGCCCCTCTTAGGTAGCGAAGCGGCGGCGCGGTAGTGAATGACATGCCGGGGGCATGTCAGAGCCGCGCCGTGACCGAGCCGCAGCGAGACGCTGTCGGCCTGCGGCCGACTGAGGGGTCGCCAGGGTGGAGGAAGTGCCATTAGGGAAAAGACACGGCAGGGGCGCCGCCCGTCAATTCACCTCGTCGGTGGCGGAGAAGCTGGACACGCTCATCACGCGCAGCATGCGCTCAGGGTACAGGATCGTCGCGCCGTTCGTCTCAAACTTATATCCAATAGTAGAGAACTGGTTCAGCGGGCCGCCGATCTCGCCCTTGTCATGGATGATCATCTCCAGCGCGCCGCCCTCCGGGTCGATGATGCCGAAGGCGTCCTTGCCGAAGAAATAGGTCGCGTAGGTGCGGCCGCGCTCCTGATTCACGTAGCTGTCGTCATCGTCCGCGGTCGCGCCCTGCACGCCCAGAACCGGCGCGAAGCTGTTCTCGATGAAGCGCACGCCGTGCAGCTCGCCGATCTCGCCGTTGAACAGCTCCTCAGGCGCGGCGTACTTATGCGCCTCGATCCAGCCCTCCCACTGGCGCAGGTCGTGCGCGACGGACGGGTGCACAACTGCGTAATAACGCCCGTTTATGCGCGGAACCCGGTTCTTTTTCATAACAGTTACGGCCTTATTGACCATGGACGGAGTCAGCAGGCTCCAGCCGAGGGTGTAGTCCTCGTCGTACTTATTCTTGGCCGTGCCGCCCGCCGCCATCTCCGCGCAGCTGGTCGGGGTGCCCAGCACCTGGCCGGTGCCGGCGTTGATGTTGTCGCAGTAGAGGACGTTGGTGCCGAGCAGGAGCGCGTCGCGGATCAGCTTCTCCTGAGTCTCCGCCGCCGACGCGCCCATCTCCTCGGTCGCGCCGAGGATGACGTCGTCGTAGGCGCGCAGCTCCAGCTTGTCGGTGATGGCGGTGTAGGTGCCGTACTGGTCTATGGTGCCGGTGACGGTCGTGACGCCGAACTTCTGGCCGGTGGGGATGACGCCCTCGGTCAGCTTCGAGGCGCGGTCGAAGCTGTTCCACTTGCGCCACTCGACCGCGCCGTGGTGGTTGGCGGGGAGGGGCTGGCGCTTGGCGAACTGGGCGTAGACCATCTCGGCGCGCGCGTTTTCGAGCAGCTCCGTGTCGTAGAAGCTCTTGAGCTCGGGCGCGAGAGTGTTGGTGGTGTCGAAGGCGCCGGTCACGCCGGTGGAGGCGTTGACGAAGCCCGCGGTGCCGTTGACGAGGCTGCCCGCGTCGGCGAAAAGCTGGAGGTCAATGCCGTGGGTGGTGTTGGTTTTGGTCATGTGGTTGTCTCCTTTTGTGGTTACATAATTTGGTTTACATAGTGTGTTGGTAAAGTGGGGGGGTGAATGTGCTCTTGGCGCCCCTTTTAGGGGAGCTGGCGGATGTAAGTCCGACTGAGGGGGCGGCAAAGATTTGCGGCTCCCCTTTCGCCCTCACATCACCGCGGGTAGACACGCTCGCCGCGCTTGATGCGGTCACGCAGCTCCGCGCGCTGGGCGGCGGTCATGTGCCGCGGGTCGGTGCCAAGCAGCTCGCCGCCGCTGGTGCGTCCGCCCTCACGCGGCCGCAGGCTCCCCGACGCAACCGCCG
>URPD01000084.1 GCA_900549645.1 uncultured Eubacteriales bacterium | reverse complement strand
TATACCATATCCGGAAGCGCTTTGGTAGTGCGGATTAAATCAGAGGTTCCTTAGAGAAATCTCCGCACCTGTATGAACTATTAAAACAAGAGCATGAGCTGGAGAAAAAAGCCCGTGCGAGATACAAAGAAAGAGGTAGATAAAATGAAGAATACAATGAAAAAACCGGTGGTAATTTCGATAGAAAAATTGCACCCATTTGACGGACACCCGTTCAAGGTTAAGGACGATGATGAAATGAACACACTGATCGAAAGCATACAAACGCAAGGCATTCTTTCACCGTTGATCGTCCGTCCGATAGAAGATACAGATAAATATGAGGTAATAAGCGGCCACCGCCGCTTACACGCAGCAATCAAGGCAGGGATCGCCGAGGTCCCTGCCTTGATTTATGCCCTTGACCGGGATGCAGCCGCCATTGCGGTAGTAGACAGCAACTTGCATCGGGAGCATATTCTGCCCTCTGAAAAGGCGTTTGCGTACAGAATGAAGCTGGAAGCAATGAGTCGCCAAGGGCATCGTTCCGACCTAACTTCCGACCAAGTTGGTCGGAAGTTAGAGACTGCCGAGATTATTGCACAACAGTCCGATGACAGCAAATCACAGGTGCGGCGCTATATCCGCCTGACCTATCTCATTCCTGAGTTCCTTGAAAAGATGGACAATTGCAATCCGTCAGCACAAAGGAAAAAGAGCTGGCCGAACTCGAACGGGAGAGCGTGGATATTCGGCTTTTGCTGGCAGGACTCAGGGAATACTCCAGTATGGAAACGCTCACGCCGGAGGTAGTCAATAAGATCATCAAGCGGATTGAGGTTCACAACAGTGAAATGGTGAACGGACATAAGCGAGTGCGCATTGACATCTACTTTACCGGTGTCGGACTTGTAGACCTTGCAACCATAAAGGAGATGCTTGCTATCGCAGAATCGTCGAGGCCATGATCTACCATAGAAAGAGAAAAGGCCGCAGCCTCCATAACAGAGGTTGCGACCAATCTCTCATAAGAAAATGCATCCTTATGAACGGAAACGGTTGAGTTTCCAGGGTTTTTGAGCATTTTCTCACCGTGATTATCTCTTAGAGAACTGCGGAGCGCGACGAGCGGCTTTGAGGCCGTACTTCTTGCGTTCCTTCATTCTCGGGTCGCGGGTGAGGAAGCCGGAGGCCTTGAGGGTCGCGCGGAACTCACCGTTGACGCCCAGCAGGGCGCGGGAGATGCCGTGGCGGATGGCGCCGGCCTGACCGGTCACGCCGCCGCCCTTGACAGTGCAGATGATGTCGACCTTGCCGACGGTCTCGGTGGCGACCAGCGGCTGACGGACGATCAGCTTCAGGGTATCCAGACCGAAGTAGTCGTCGATGTCACGACCATTGATGATGATGGAGCCGGTGCCGTTCGGATAAACGCGAACGCGGGCGATGGAAGACTTGCGTCTGCCGGTGCCGTACTGATACTGTCTTTTGCTCTCGTACATAGTCTGTTACCTCCTGAATTAGTCCTGCGGGAAGGCTTCGGGCTTCTGAGCGGCATGGGGATGCTCGGCGCCGGAATAGACCTTCAGGCGGGTGATGGCGGTGCGGCCGAGGGTGTTCTTCGGCAGCATACCCTTGACGGCCAGCTCGAACGCGAACTCGGGGCGCTCGGCCATCAGGGTCTTGTACTGGACTTCCTTCAGACCGCCGATCCAGCCGGAGTGACGGCGGTAGTACTTCTCTTCCAGCTTGCGGCCGGTGAGAACAGCCTTGTCGGCGTTGATGACGATAACATAATCGCCGCAGTCGACGTTGGGCGTAAAGTCGGGCTTCAGCTTGCCGCGCAGCAGGTTGGCGGCGATGACGGCGGTGCGGCCGAGGGGCTTATCCGCAGCGTCGAGGACGTACCACTTGCGCTGCACGTCTTCTTTTCTGACCAGAGTAGTCATGGTGTTTCCTCCAATATAGAAATTATATTTTGACAAACGGATCAATTGCGCATACAATAGAAAGCGGCACGCGTCGGGCGCGCTTCCTGCGCAGCCTGTTTTTTATACCACATTCAAAACGGAATGTCAAGCGTGTTTTTGGACAATTTTATTTTTCTCCGAAAGAACTCGCAAAATCTCTGTTTTACTCTTGAATACTCACAAATGCTCGAGTTCAATTTTTCGCCGTTCTGCGGAGAAATCAGAAGCTGCGGCGGGATTATGCGCCGCAAAAAAGGAGACGGAACATATGCAAAAGCTGATGGGTCTTGTGCGGCGGTGCGCCGACGATTATCACATGATCGAGCCGAACGACCGGATCGCCGTGGGCGTTTCCGGCGGGAAGGACTCGCTGACGCTGCTGGTGCTGCTGGCGGCGCTTCGCGAGTATTATCCGCAGCCGTTCGAGCTGGCGGCCGTCACGATCGACATGGGGCTGCCCGGCATGGATTTTTCGGGCGTCGCGGCGCTCTGTGAGCGGCTGAACGTGCCCTTCCACACGGTCAAGACTGAGATCGGGCCGATCATTTTCGACTATCGCAAGGAGAAAAATCCCTGCTCCATGTGCGCCAAGATGCGGCGCGGCGCGCTGAATCAGGAGCTTCTGCGGCTGGGCTTTTCCAAGGTCGCGCTGGGGCACCACTATGACGACGCGGTCGAGACGTTCCTGATGAGCCTGCTCTTCGAGGGGCGGCTGAGCTGCTTCCAGCCCGTGACATACCTCGACCGCACGGGCGTCACGCAGATCCGGCCGATGCTCTATCTGACCGAGGGCATGGTGCGCAATTTTGCCGCGCGTGAGGGGCTGCCGGTCGTGCACAACAACTGCCCCGCCGACAAGCACACCAAACGCGAGGAGATCAAGCAGCTCATCGAGCAGCTTCAGGCGACCTATCCCGACCTGAAAACGAAGATCTTCGGCGCGATGCAGCGTCTGCCGCTGCCGGAATGGGGCGTGCAGCCGCATCCGCGCAGGAATGAAAGGGAATAGAGCGAGACGCGGCCATATTCGGCCGAGGGGCAAATTTCACTGCGCGGCCTTGCCGTGCCTCGTTTCGGGATGCCGTTTCGCTCCGTCAAAGATTGCCGCGTCGGGCGCACGCGCCCTCCTCGCAATGACAAATTTAGGGAATCTCTGATTAAATCGCAAGAGCGGTCAGCGAGGGATTTTATTCCAAATTGAGGTTTGGAAATCGCAGGAATCCTTTACGTATTTCAAGATTTTCA
>URPD01000083.1 GCA_900549645.1 uncultured Eubacteriales bacterium | reverse complement strand
GTATTCGCCAGCATTTTCATAGCCGAGCACGATGTCCACTGCGCCCGTCCGCCCCGGCACGACGAGTGACTGAAGCGTTGCCCCGTAGTCGAGTACCACGGCGCTCATCGCCCCGCGGCTGATGCGGAAGGCCGTGACCGCCGTGCCGTCGGCCAGCGCGCCGAACGGAAATTTATCAACAGACATTTTCTCTACCTCTTTTCCCTGAAAAAATCCTTCAGCAGCCGCGCCGATTCCTCCGCGCGGACGCTGCCGAACACCGCCGGACGGTGCCCGTAGCGCTCCTCGAACAGGTTTATCACGCTGCCGCAGGAGCCTGTAAGCTCATCCCGCGCGCCGAACACGACCGTCGGTATGCGGGAATTTATTATCGCCCCGGCGCACATCGGGCAGGGTTCGAGCGTGACGAAGATGGAGCAGCCCTCAAGCCGCCAGTCGCCGGTTTCGGCGCAGGCTTCGCGGATGGCCTCAAGCTCGGCGTGGGCTGTGGCGTCGTGCCCCTCCTCGCGGCGGTTGCGGCCGCGGCCGATGACGCGCCCCTCGCTGTCGGCGATGACGCAGCCGACCGGCACCTCGCCGTTATCGGCGGCCTCGCGCGCCAGCTCCAGCGCGAGCGACATGTATTTTTCCCTGTCCATAGGCGTTCTCCCGTGGTTTTGATAGTGTTATATGTTTATATGCGAATACGGGAGACTGCCAAAACAGCTCCCGTATTCTTCATGTTGACGTGCCTTTTGCGTTGACAATCCCTCAGTCGCTCCGCGACAGCTCCCCTAGCACGGGAGCCAGAGGGTGCGGCCTTACGGCCGCCAGCTCACCTAAAATGGGCGCCAAGGGGTGCGCCCAAAACTCCCTTACGCCAGAGCGGCGGTGATGATGGACATCTGGTAGACCTCTTCGGCGTTGCAGCCGCGGCTGAGGTCGTTGATCGGAGCGTTCAGCCCCTGAAGAATGGGGCCGTAGGCGTCGAAGCCGCCGAGACGCTGGGCGATCTTATAGCCGATGTTGCCGGACTGAATTTCCGGGAAAATAAAGGTGTTGGCATAGCCCGCAACCTTGCTGCCGGGGAACTTGAGCTGGCCGACGACCGGGGAGACCGCCGCGTCGAACTGCATCTCGCCGTCGATGTCGACGTCGGGAGCCATCTCCTTAGCGATGGCGGTAGCGTTGCGGACGAGGTCGACGTTTGCGCCCTTGCCGGAACCCTTGGTGGAGTAGGACAGCATCGCAACCTTCGGCTCAATGCCGAAGACCTTCGCGGTCTTCGCGGTCTCGACCGCAACCTCGGCGAGCTGCTGCGCCGCGCTGAGCCTGACGTTGCCGTCCTTGTCCAGCTTGTCCTCATAGGAGATGTTTATCGCGCAGTCGCCCATGGCGAGCATCTCTTCGCCGCGCACCATGATAAAGCAGGAGCTTACGAGGTTTGCACCCTTCTTGGTCTTGACGAGCTGGAGCGCGGGACGCACGGTGTCCGCAGTGGAGTAGGTCGCGCCGCCGAGCAGAGCGTCTGCAACGCCCATCTTGACGAGCATGGTGCCGAAGTAGTTGCCCTTCATCAGGCTTGCGCGGCACTCGTCCGCGGTCATCTTGCCCTTGCGCAGCTCGACCATGGTGGAGACCATCTCGTCCATGCGGTCGTAGGTCGCGGGGTCGAGAATTTCAAGCCCCTCGATGTCGAAGCCGCCCTTCGCCGCCGCGGCCTTTACGTCGTCAACATTGCCGACGAGCACGGGGGTGAGGAAGCCGCCCTTCTTCAGGCGGTCGGCGGATTCGAGGATGCGCGCGTCGGTGCCCTCGGTATAAACTATCTTGCGGGGATTTTTCTTCAGAATCTCGATAAGATTTTCAAACATGTCAAAATTACCTCCAAATAAGAGTATAGGACTTACAAGCACTAATTTACCACGTCTCCGCGCTTTTTTCAAGGACTTTGCGGGATAATAAACCGATTTAGATGAAATAATGCAAAAAAGTCCCGCATCGCTTCCAGCGGCGCGAGATTTCCCGCAAATTTTCTATTTACAAATCCTTTACAAATCTGTATAATATACAAATCGTAATCACAAAGAGAGAAGAGAGACGCAATGGACAGAACCTTTCCCAAGACGCTCTCGGCGCTGCGCCGGGAGAAGAATATCAGCCAGCGCAAGGCAGCGGCCGACCTCGGCATCAGTCAGGCGCTGCTGAGCCACTATGAAAACGGCACGCGCGAACCTGGGCTTGCCTTCGTCTGCCGCGTGTGCGACTACTACGGCGTGACCGCCGACTACCTGCTCTGCCGCAGCAGCCAGCCTGCCGGGGACGGGCGGCCCGCCGAGGCGGCGCGCATATTCCTTGACCGGCTGCGCGGGATAGTCAGCGAGGCGGAGCGCGCCCTGACTGGGCCGGAGCTTAAAACAGGAGACTGACCGATGACTGATCAGAAGCTGATACGCAATTTTTCCATAATCGCCCATATCGACCACGGCAAATCCACGCTGTCCGACCGCCTCATCGAGAAGTGCGGCGCGGTGGAGCAGCGCGTGATGGAGGATCAGATACTCGACAACATGGATCTTGAGCGCGAGCGCGGCATCACGATAAAGGCGCGCGCCGTCGGGCTGAACTATCACGCCGCGGACGGGCAGGACTATACCCTCAACCTCATCGACACGCCGGGGCACGTCGACTTCAACTATGAGGTCAGCCGTTCGCTCGCGGCCTGCGAGGGCGCGGTGCTGGTCGTGGACGCGTCGCAGGGCGTCGAGGCGCAGACGCTGTCGAACACCTATCTCGCGCTGGATAACGACCTTGAGATACTGCCCGTCATCAATAAGATCGACCTTCCCGCCGCCGACCCGCAGCGCGTCAAGGACGAGATCGAGGAGATAATCGGCATCCCCGCGCAGGACGCGCCGGAGATAAGCGCGAAGATTGGCCTGAACATCGACGCGGTGCTGGACGATATCGTCAGGAACGTCCCCGCGCCGTCGGGTGATCCGGACGCGCCGTTCAAGGCGCTGATTTTCGACAGCCAGTACGACAACTACCGCGGCGTCATCGTTTTCATGCGCGTGATGGACGGCGTGCTGCACCGGGACGACGAGATACTGCTCATGTCCACCGGCGCAAAGTACAAGGTCGTGGAGCTGGGGCACCTGCGCCCGATAGGGCTTGACCCCTGCGACGAGCTGTCCGCCGGCGACGTCGGCTACTTCACAGCCAGCATCAAGAACGTCGCGGATACGCAGGTGGGCGACACTGTCACCAGCGCCGAGAATCCCACCGCAAACGAGCTGCCCGGCTACCGTCCGGCGCGCCCGATGGTCTACTGCGGCATCTACACCGAGGACGGCTCGAAGTACCCCGACCTGCGCGACGCGCTGGATAAGCTGAAGCTCAACGATGCTTCGCTCTCGTACGAGCCGGAAAGCTCCGTCGCGCTCGGCTTCGGCTTCCGCTGCGGCTTCCTCGGAATGCTGCATATGGAGATAATTCAGGAGCGGCTGGAGCGCGAGTTCAATCTGGAGCTTGTCACCACGCTTCCGAGCGTTATTTATAAGGTAGTCAAGACCGACGGCAGCGTCGTCATGGTCGATAATCCGCATAATTATCCTGAGGTTGCGAGCATTGCCGAGGCGTACGAGCCGTACGTCAAGGTCTCGATAATTACGCCGAACGAGTTTGTCGGCAATATCATGCCGCTCTGTCAGGAGCGCCGCGGCGACTATAAGAATATGCAGTATCTCGACACACGGCTTGTCGAGCTGCATTATGAAATGCCGCTCAACGAGATAATCTATGACTTTTTCGATACGCTCAAGGCGCGCACGAAGGGCTATGCCTCGCTCGACTATGAGCTGAGCGAGTACCGCACGAGCGATCTGGTCAAGGTCGATATGCTCTTAAACGGCGATCAGGTCGACGCGCTGAGCTTCATCGCGCACCGCGAGAAGGCGTATCCCCGCGCCCGCAGATTGTGCGAGAAGCTGAAGGAGAATATCCCGCGGCAGCTGTTCGAAGTGCCGATTCAGGCGGCCATCGGCGGCAAGATAATCGCGCGCGAGACGGTCAAGGCCATGCGCAAGGACGTGCTTGCCAAGTGCTACGGCGGCGATATCACGCGTAAAAAGAAGCTGCTGGAGAAGCAGAAGGAGGGCAAAAAGAAGATGCGCCAGCTCGGTACCGTCCAGATACCGACCGAAGCCTTCCTCGCCGTCCTCAAGCTCGATGAATGATAAAGGAAGAACCACCCTGACCGGTCGAAAGACCCGTCAGGGTGGTCAGTCTGTCAAAAAACATGTGCAGCAGGGCACAGATAAGAGAGCCGCGGGGGA
>URPD01000082.1 GCA_900549645.1 uncultured Eubacteriales bacterium | reverse complement strand
GAGGGGCCGCATCTCTTCCCGGACGATATGATAACCGACCAGCCGGAGCGCCAGATCTGCGCGGAGCTTGTCCGCGAAAAGCTGCTGACCTGCCTTGATAAGGAGATACCGCACGGTACCGCAGTAGAAGTCACGAAGTTCTCCGAGCGGGACGACGGCATTATCGACCTTGAGGTGACGATATACTGCGAAAAGGACAGCCATAAGGGCATAATCATCGGCAAAAAGGGCGCGATGCTGAAGAAGATCGGCGAGCTTGCCCGCAAGGATATCGAAGAGTTCATGGGCACGAGGGTCTATCTTCAGACATGGGTCAAGGTCAAGGAGAACTGGCGCGACTCTATGGCGCAGCTCCGTAATTTCGGTTACGGCGAGCGCTAATATATCCCAGCTTTAATCCGCGTCCCGCTGCAAATAATAGCAGCAAGGAGGCGCGAACATGAGCAAGGACGCTATCTGGCAGGCATTTGCCGAAACAGGAGACCCGCTTTATTACATGCTGTACAAGGCGACGCAGGACGAGCCGTACCGCCGCTCCGCGCCGCAGAATGATCCGGGGGACACTCCCCGGAGCGAGGGCTGATGCGATACATATGTTCAACACGGTTCAGGCGCTTGTCCTGCGCGAAGTAAGATACAAAGAAGCCGACAAAATACTGACGCTGTTTACAAAGTCCGACGGCAAGATAACCGCCAAGGCGCGCGGCGCGCTCCGCAAGGGCAGCAAGATAACCGCGGCTACCCAGCAGCTTACGTATTCGGAGATGACCCTGTTCGGAAACCGCGGGAAATGGAGTGTCAACGAGGCGTCCGTCATTGAAAGCTTCGACGGACTGCGCAATGATATAGCGGATTTTGCGCTCGGCTGCTATTTTGCCGAGTGCCTTGAAGCGCTGGGCGTTGAGGATCAGCCGGATGAAGCAATGCTTCAGCTCGGCCTGAACTCTCTGTACGCGCTCAGCAGAAAAATGTACCCGGCGGCGCTTATCAAGGCCGCGTTTGAGCTTCGGCTGATGTGCCTTGCAGGCTATACGCCGGAGCTTGGCGGATGCGCGGAATGCGGCAGGGCGGAGCCGGAAAGTCCGCTTCTGAGCCTGTCGAGCGGCGTTATATGCTGCCGCGGCTGCCAGACGGCGGCAATGGGGCAGGTCGTCCCGCTGGGCGAAGGCTCGCTTGCCGCGATGCGATATATAGTCTCCGCACCGGCGAAGCAGATATTCTCCTTCACGATAGACGGCGAGCCGCTGAGGCGCCTGTCGGACGCGGCGGAGCAGTATCTGCTTCGGCAGACGGAGCGCCGCTTCGGTACGCTTGAATACTGGAAAAAGGTAAAATAGGTATACAGAGGACATATATGAGCTTTTATAAAAAATCACATACAACGCTGGAGCTTCCGGCCGTTTTGCAGATGCTGTCGGCCGAGGCTGTGAGCGATACGGCCAAGGAGCTGGCACTTGAGCTGGAGCCGAGCGCCGACGCATACGAGGTCAAACACCGGCTGGAGGAGACGACGGCGGCGAAAACCATGATGACGGTGCGCGGCGGCCCCGGTTTCTCCGGCGTGAAGGACGTGCGCGCCTCGCTTGCGCGCGCGGATCTCGGCGGTGCGCTCAACACGCGCGAGCTTATGGATATCGCCCGCATGCTGCAATGCGCGCGCCTTGTGCGCGGATATATTGCGGATGATTCCGTGGGCAAGACCCCGATAGACAGCCTTTTCTATGCCTTGCGTGCAAATAAATTCCTTGAGGAAAAAATCAACACCTCGATAGTGGGGGAGGATGAGATCGCGGACTCCGCATCGCCGGAGCTTACGAGCATCCGCCGCCAGATGCGCGCCGCCGCGGCCAGAGCGCGCGACGCACTGACCAAGATAATTTCATCTCCGTCGTACGCGAAAGCGCTTCAGGAGCCGATAATCACCATGCGCTCCGACCGCTACGTCGTCCCCGTCAAGGCGGATCACAAGGGCGCGGTTCCGGGGCTTGTGCACGATATCTCCGCCTCCGGAATGACGCTGTTTGTAGAGCCGATGGGCGCGGTGAAGGCCAATAACGAACTGCGCGAGCTGAACGCGCGCGAGAAGATCGAGATCGACCGCATCCTCGCCGAGCTTTCGGCGGACTGCGCCGAGCATAAGGACGATATCGAATCTGACTTCGACCTGCTCGTGCGGCTAGACCTGATCTTCGCCAAAGCGAAGCTCTCATATAAGCTCAACTGCGGCGCGGCCACGCTTGAGGACAAGGGCATCGTCCTGCGCCGCGCGCGGCACCCGCTGCTGGATCAGGCCAAGGCCGTCCCGATAAGCCTTGAGCTGGGGGATAGCTTTGACACGCTCATTATCACCGGGCCGAACACCGGCGGCAAAACCGTGTCGCTGAAAACCATCGGCCTGCTTGCAGCGATGAACCAGTGCGGCCTGCACATCCCGGCCTCCGACGGCAGCAATCTCCCCGTGTTCAGCCACATTCTGGCCGACATCGGCGACGAGCAGAGCATCGAGCAGAATCTGTCCACATTCTCCGCGCACATGACAAACATCGTCAGCATACTTAAAGATTGTGACGACCGCTCGCTCCTGCTGTTCGACGAGCTTGGCGCGGGCACCGACCCGACTGAGGGCGCGGCGCTCGCCATATCTATAATCGAGTACGCGCGCCAGAAGGGCGCGGTCATCGCCGCGACAACGCATTACGCCGAACTGAAGGTCTACGCTACGAATGAGCCGCGCGTCCAGAACGCGTCCTGCGAGTTTGACGTGGAGACACTGCGGCCTACCTATCATCTGCTTGTAGGCATCCCCGGAAAGTCGAATGCCTTTGCGATATCGCGCCGCCTCGGACTCGGCGAGGATATAATCGAGGACGCGAAGAACCGCGTCAGCACCGAAAGCGCCAGCTTTGAAGCGACGATAGAGAAGCTTGAGCAGACGCGTATGCTGCTTGAGAAGGACAGAAACGAGGCAGCGGTAAAACTGCGTCAGGCGGAAGAAAACGCGAAAAAGGCAGCCTTTATGAAAGCCGAGCTTGAGGTGCGGCTGGAGAAGGCCGACATCAAGGCGCGGCGCGACGCGGAGCGCATTATCGCGGAAGCTCGCGCTGCCGCGGACGAGACTTTCGCGGAGCTTGACGAGATGCGCAGGCACGTGAACGACGAGGACGACGCGCAGAGGATAAACGAGGCGCGCTCGGAACTGCGCCGCAAGCTGAACGAAAAGCAGTCCGCTCTGCGCCCGGCAGCTCCGGAACCCGCGGAGGACAAAAAGTCCGCCCGTCCGGTCGTCCCCGGCGACACGGTCGAGATAAAGTCGATGGGCATGAAGGCGGAGGTCATCTCCGTCTCGCCCGACAGAGTGCTGACACTGCGCGCCGGCATTATGAACGTGACCGCGAAGGAGGACGAGGTGCTCCTCATCGAGGGGCAGAAGGCCAAGACCAAAAAGACCGTGGCCGCCGCGTCCACACAGCTTCGCGCCGCCCCCGTCGCGCCGGAGATAGACCTGCGCGGCATGGAGACGGTCGACGGCGTTATCGCCGCCGAGAGGTATATTGACAGTGCGGTCATGGGCAAACTAAAGACGGTCACGATAATCCACGGCAAGGGCACCGGCGCACTGCGCGCCGCCATCCAGCAGATGCTCAAGCGCAACAAGTGCGTCAAATCCTTCCGCCTTGGGCGCTACGGCGAGGGCGAAACCGGCGTCACAGTGGTCGAACTTAAATAAAATTGCGGCGCTTCGACCCGCTAAAATGTGTAAAATAACGAAAGCGTCGAAAGCGGTTGACTCTTGACAAAAAATCTGATAAATTATACGAGTAATCCGTTGCATATTCTGTTATAATAAATGAGGAGTGGCGAGTATGATAACCAAAGAAGTAGTCATCAACAATCAGGTAGGTCTTCATGCCAGACCCGCGACTTTCTTCATTCAGAAAGCCAATGAGTTCAAGAGCAGCATTTGGGTCGAGAAGGAAGACAGACGTGTCAATGCAAAGAGCCTGCTTGGCGTGCTTTCCCTTGGCATAGTTAAGGGAACCGCTATCACCATTATTGCCGACGGTGCCGATGAGGACGCTGCAATTGCGACCTTGTCTGAGCTGATTGACTCTGATTTCTCTGAGTGATATTCCAAAAAAGCGTTATAACAGGGCGTGAGTTTTCACGCCCTGTTTTTCAAATTTGAGGTGCCTTATGCTGGATACTCTGCGCGAAAAAGCGAATAATCTCCCGCTGCTGCCGGGCGTGTACATCATGCTCAACGCGCAGAACGAGGTAATATACGTCGGCAAGGCGAAGAAGCTGAAAAACCGCGTCAGCAGCTATTTCCACGGCGAGCACCTGCCGAAGGTCGC
>URPD01000081.1 GCA_900549645.1 uncultured Eubacteriales bacterium | reverse complement strand
ACACCCCACTTCTTAGATAGTTTATCATACTGTCTAACAAATGGGGTGCAGTTCATTTTGAAGCTGCATGGCGTTTTTATTATCCCTTTTATTTGCTTCTGAACTCGTCACTGCCGAGGAAGAAGAGCGCAAGCGTACCGGGGCCGACGTGCGAGCCGGTGACCGGTTCGTAGCAGACCAGCATGATTTCATGCGGCGGATTGTTGCGGTTGAGCAGTTCTATCAGCTGCTCGGCGTCCTCGGTGCAGTCCGCGTGGGCGATGCCGATGCACTGATTGTACGGCTCGCGCACCATCTCGTCGTACTGCTGTGCCAGCGCCTTGATGGCGTTCTTTCTGCCGCGGGTCTTTTCAAAGCAGACGATCTTGCCCTCGGTGTCACCTTTAAGAATCGGCTTTATGTTCAGAACGGACGCGACTGCGGCCTTTATGCTCGAAAGCCGTCCGGTTCCGCGCAGATATTTCAGATCGTCGACCGTGAAAACCTGACACATATTGTGACGCAGCTTATCAATCTCCGCCGCGTTTTCCTCGATGCTCATGCCGCTTCGGCGGTTCTCCGCCGCCTTGACGGCCAGCAGCCCCTCGCCGAGCGACGCGCTGAGCGTATCTATGGTGTATATCTTGCAGGCCGGGAACTCCTCGCGCAGTTGATTCGCGGCTATCTGGGCGGAGTTATACGAGCCGCTTATGCCGGACGACATGCCGATGAAAAGCACGTCATTCCCCTCTTTCAGGAACGGAGCCATTGCGTCTATATAGGTCTGCGGCGTGACCTGCGAGGTGACTACCTTCGCGCCGCCGCGCATCGCCGCGTAAAACGCCGGGCCGTCAAATGCAGAATCTCCAGAATCAAGCGGCGGCTTGCCGTCAACCATGTAGGTCAGCGGCAGCTCTTCGATCTCCCATTTCTTGAGTTCGGCCGGTTCAAGGTTCGAGGATGTATCTGTCATTATGATATACATAATATTTTTCTCCTTGTTATCTAATAAGCGTTATTAGATTAGCATATTTTTAACATCAAGTCAAGTAGATGCCTGCACAAGATTATTTACAATCCGTGAATTTTGTGTTATAGTAGTCACATCTGTTAGCAAGGGAGCTATGGACAATGGGATATGACAAAGCACTTATAGCCGGGAAGCTGCGCCGCTGGGAAAAGTATCTTGAGCGCTTCCGTCTGCCCGCATGGGACGACATCCCGGATTTTGGTCTATATATGGAGCAAACGGTGCAGCTGCTCAAGCAGTATCTTGATTATATGCCTCCGGAGTTGAAGGAGGAGCAGATAATCACCGCCGCTACAATTAACAACTACGTCCGCACGCGCGTCATGCCGGAGCCGAAAAAGAAGAAATATTACCGCCAGCACATCGCATATCTTATTATGATATGTACGCTCAAACAGAGTCTCAGCATTGCGATGGTGCAGAAGCTGATACCAATGGGCTTATCCGACGAGGAGCTGAGGGAGCTGTATGAGCGCTATTCCCAGCGCCATCAGGTGACGGCAGGTTACTTTGTGGATCAGGTGCGTATGGCCGGGGCAGTCATGCTGGATCACGAGGATCGCACGGAGCTTGCCGTGCAGAATACGGACGAGCTTATCGCGGCGTCCGCGATAATAAGCGGATTCGCGCGGCTGCTGGCCGAGAAGCTGATTTTGCTCGACGGGCGCGACCTCACAAACGGCGGCAGTATAGAAATTGACAGATGAATGTATAGCCAGAGGTATGATGGGCATCATTCCTTTGGCTATATTTTTGTAAGAATACGGCAGTCCGCAGGAATATTCCCGTGGATTTTTAGCTGTCAAGATGCACAAATTTCATTTTTAAGTGCAAAAATTGTTAAAAATGACGAAACTATCCATCTTGAATGTAGTATGTATTCCTGCTAATATGAGGCCGTGGATGACAGACACCCATAATAAAAATTCAGGAGGTCATAACATGGACATTGAATCCCGCTGCCCGGCAACCGAGCAGGAGCTGGCCACGCTGGACGCCTATTGGCGCGCCGCCAATTATCTATCCGCCTGCCAGCTTTATTTGCTTGACGATCCTCTTCTGCAGAAACCGCTCACCGAAGAGAGCATAAAGAAAAAGATCGTCGGCCACTGGGGCACCGTGCCCGGTCAGAACTTTATCTATACGCACCTCAACAGAGTTATCAAAAAATATGACCTTGATATGATATACATCTCCGGCCCCGGTCACGGCGGAAACGCTATGGTCGCTCAGGACTGGCTGGACGGCAGCTATCAGGAGGTTTACCCCAACATCTCCCGCGACAAGGAAGGTATGCAGAAGCTCTTCAAGCAGTTTTCCTTCCCCGGCGGCATCCCCTCCCACGTTGCGCCCGAAACTCCGGGCTCCATCAACGAGGGCGGCGAGCTGGGCTACTCCCTCGCGCACTCCTTCGGTGCAGTGACCGATAACCCCGAACTCATCGCGGCCTGCGTCGTCGGCGATGGCGAAGCAGAGACCGGCCCGCTCGCAACCTCTTGGCAGCTCAACAAGTTCATCAACGCCAAGACCGACGGCGCAGTTCTGCCGATACTCCACCTCAACGGCTACAAGATCGCAAACCCAACTCTCTTCGCGCGCATCTCGCATGAAGAGCTTGAGGACTTCTTCCTCGGCTGCGGCTGGGAGTCACACTTTGTTGAGGGCAGCGATCCCGCCGAGATGCACCGCCTCATGGCGGACACTCTTGACGAGTGCATCGAAAAGATCCTCGCCTATCAGAAGGACGCGAGAGAGAACGGCAACATGAACCGCCCCCGCTGGCCGATGATCGTTTTCCGCAGCCCGAAGGGCTGGACGGGTCCGGCATATGTCGACGGCCTGAAGGTCGAAAACTACTGGCGCGCGCATCAAGTTCCCATTCAGCCCGATTCTCCTGAGCACATCCGCCAGATCGAGCAGTGGCTGCATTCGTATCACCCCGAAGAGCTGTTCGACGAAAATGGCACTCCCGTGCAGGAGCTGCTAGACTTCCCGCCCAAGGGCACACGCCGCATGGGCGCAAATCCCCACGCGAACGGCGGCCTGCTGCTGAAGGATCTGCGTATGCCCGACTTCCGCGAGTACGGCGTTGATATTCCTTTCCCCGGCAGCGTCGAGGCGCAGGATATGTCCGTGCTCGGCGACTTCGTGCGCGACATCTACAAGCTCAACGATAAAGAGCGCAACTTCCGCTCCTTCGGCCCCGACGAGACGAACTCCAACCGCCTGAACGCTGTGTTTGAGGAGACCGACCGCGTCTGGAACGGCGAAGCCTACGACACCGACGATCATCTCGCCCCCGACGGCAGAGTCATGGACTCCATGCTCTCCGAGCATGTGTGCGAAGGTATGCTTGAGGGCTACCTGCTCACCGGCCGCCACGGCTTCTTCAACAGCTACGAGGCGTTCATCCGCATAGTCGACTCCATGTTCTCGCAGCACGCAAAGTGGCTCAAGGTCTGCAATCAGCTTCCTTGGCGTCAGAAGATTGCGTCACTCAACTATGTTCTCGCCTCCAATGTCTGGCAGCAGGACCACAACGGCTTCACGCATCAGGACCCCGGCTTCCTCGACCACGTCGCCAACAAGAAGGCCGACGTCGTCCGCCTGTACCTGCCCCCGGATGCAAACTGCCTGCTGAGCTGCTTTGACCACTGCATCCGCTCCCGCAACTATGTAAACGTCATCGTCGCCTCCAAGCATCCCCGTCCCCAGTGGCTGACTATGGAGCAGGCCGTAAAGCACTGCACTCAAGGCATCGGCATCTGGCAGTGGGCGTCCACCGACGAGGGTCGGGAGCCTGACATCGTCATGGCCTGCTGCGGCGATACGCCGACGCTTGAGACGCTGGCCGCCGTCACCATCCTGCGCGACGCGTTCCCCGAACTGCGCATCCGCGTTGTCAACGTCGTTGACCTGATGCGTCTCCAGAGCGAGGAGCAGCACCCGCACGGCCTGTCGCAGAAGGATTACGACATGATCTTCACTACCGACAAGCCCATCATCTTCGCCTTCCACGGCTACCCCAGCCTCATCCACGAGCTGACTTACAGACGCCACAACAAGAACATCCACGTCCGCGGCTACATCGAAGAGGGCACCATAACCACGCCCTTCGACATGAGAGTTCTCAACCGGCTGGATCGCTTCAACCTCGTCATGTCTGCGGTCTACAACCTCCCGCAGCTTGGCAACCGCGGCGCGTACCTCGTCCAGCAGATGAAGGATAAGCTCGTCGAGCACGCTCAGTATATCGCTGAGCACGGCGTAGACCTTCCCGAAGTCGCTAACTGGAAATGGACTGAGAAGTAAAATAAAGCGAAAAATTCCTCGCCATTGCTGGGTGTACGTAAGACAGTATTGCGCTAAGATTGACGAAGCGGCACGAAACCG
>URPD01000080.1 GCA_900549645.1 uncultured Eubacteriales bacterium | reverse complement strand
CCGTGACCGAGCCGCAGCGAGACGCTGTCGGCGTTAGCCGACTGAGGGGTCGCCATGCTTTAGAAATTGCCAATGGGTAAAAGAGACAGTAAAGTTAGGATCACACTTTCTTTTCACCTCTGCTCCAGACTCAACTCTGGCGACCCCTTTCCCCAGTGTGCGCACTGGGGACTTCCCCTAAAAGGGGCAGCGCTTCGCGGCAAGGGTTCGGACTTGACGCGCCGATTTTGGCAGCGCCGCACTACCCCAAATGCTTCAATATATCCTCGCACACGCTGGTGAAGCGTTGGTTTATATCCGCGTTCGAGTAGCGCAGCACGGTTATTCCGCACGAGCGCAGGAACGCGTCGCGGGCCTGGTCATAGCCGACACCGTCGGATTCGTAGTGCTGCGAGCCGTCAAGCTCTATCGCTACGCCGCGGCTGTGGCAGTAAAAATCCAGGATGTAGCCGCCGAGCACCTGCTGCCGCCGGAAGTGCTCCGGCCGCGTGCGCAGAAAGTTGTACCACAGGCGGCGCTCCTCGTCGGTCATGCCGCTGCGCAGCCGCCGCGCGCGTTTTTTCATGGTCTGGTCGGACGGTGCGGGCATGGGGATCATCCTTTCTGGTGGTTATGTGGGGGGCTTGACTCTGCGGTTTCTTTTACTTAATGGCAGTTTCCACACCCTGGAGACCCCTCAGTCAGCCTTACGGCTGACAGCGTCTCGCTGCGGCTCGGTCACGGCGCGGCTCTGACATGCCACCGGCATGTCATTCACTACCGCGCCGCCGCTTCGCTACCTAAAAGGGGCGCCAAGGCGGTCTCTTTGCCGCGAAGCGCTGCCCCTTTTAGGGGAAGTGGCACGAAGTGACGAAGGGGTCGCCGGAGCTGAGTCTGGAGCAGCGGGGAAAAGAGATGGCGGTCTTAACGCTGCGGTCCCTTTTATCAAATGGCAGTTCCTGTACCATGGCGACCCATCAGTCGCTAACGCGACAGCTCCCCTAGGAGGGGCGCCCAGCGCCCCCGTCACCCCAACACAATCTCCCCAAACTCCCACGGCCGATGAAACGCCGGGGTTTCGCTCGTGACGGGGTTCCACGCGAGGTAATGCGGGCGCGGGGTCGCGTCGCCGCATTTATAGAAATTCCCGCGCAGGTGCAGCCCGCGATGCAGCTCGAACTCCGGGAAAAACCGCCGCACAAACTCCGCCGGAACCCGGTACGCGACCTCCCAGCCGCCGTCCGTCCGCCGCGTCCGCGCGCCGAACAGCGCCTCCGCGCCCGTCACCAGCAGCCGCGAGTGCTCCTCGATGCTCCGCCCGAAGCCCAGATACATGCAGCCGCCGGGGCTGAACTCAATGTTGAAATACCGCAGGTCGCCCGCCGCCGGGCAGAAGAAAAACTCCAAGCAGCTGTCCCGGCACGGCATCCCCAGCAGCCCGCGCTCCTCGGCGCGGATGTCGCGCTCCGCCGCGCGAAGCCGCAGGTGCAGCGCGTCCTCAGTCCAGCACAGCTGCGCCCACGCGCGCACGTCACAGCTCTCCGTCCACAGCAGATTCCCAATCTCCACCGACGGCACGGCGCTCCAATCCGGCGCTCCGCTCACATATGGCGCTGTATAAATATTCATATCACACCTCCGCGCCGCACGCTCAGACATAGCTCGGCTTCGGCAGTCGGTGCGGCAGGATCACCCGCCCGAAGCACACCACACTGCGTCCGCTCGTGCCGCGAAGCTCGATATTCGCGTCCTGCCGCTTCGGATTCGCCGACAGCAGGTGCAGCGTGCCCGCGTAATCGCGGCACCACTGCTTGCAATACACGTCGCCGTCCACGTAGAAGATGCCGACGTCAAACTCGTGCAGCGGCGCGTCGCGCTTCACGTACACCAGCTCGCCGTCGTGAATATACGGCTCCATGCTATCACCTTGAATATTTATGCAGAAGTCGGCAGAGAGCGGCGCGTCCGCGGGACACTCGATCTGCTCGTAATCCTCGCCCTCGATGGGGCTGGCGTAGCCCGCGGCGGCGGGCACGATGTAGCGCTTGATGAAGCGCACGGGGCGCTCCGCGCGGAACTCCGGCTGCCCGGACAGGTACTCGCCGTAGCGGATGTACTCGGCCTGCCCGCGGCGGTTGAGGCCGTAATAGATCTCGGACGCGGGGCAGGGCGGGAACTGCACGACGGCGCCCTGCGCGGCAGGGGCGGGCTCGCCGCTCTCGACCAGCGCCGCGATCGTCACGCCGTAGTGGCGCGCGAGCAGCTCCAGCTTGTCCATGCGCGGCATCTGCGCGCCGCTGCAATAGGCCGAGACGGTCGATTTGCTGACGTCCAGCAGGCGCGCGACGTCGATCTGCTTCTCGCGGTCGCGCTTCATCAGCCGCTGCAAATTCGCGGCGAAAATGTTCTTGTCGTATACGATGTTGTCCACGTCGCACCTCAGTTTCTACATTATTATAATAAGCGTGGGTTAGTTTGCGGGGAATTTGCGTATTGGTACGCTTATAATGTACAGTTAAACCGCAACTTTGTCAAGAAAATTTTGCGAAAGTTCGGTTATACCGCTTGACAGTGGTGTGGGTTTGTGGTATATTATACACGTAAGGTTAAACAGAACTTGAGGGACTTTTCCGCACCCCTTGGCGCCCCTTATAGGTAGCGAAGCGGCGGCGCGGTAGTGAATGACATGCCGGTGGCATGTCAGAGCCGCGCCGTGACCGAGCCGCAGCGAGACGCTGTCAGCCGTAGGCTGACTGAGGGGTCGCCGGTCTTTGGTGATTGCCATTAGGGAAAAGAGAAGGCGGAGTCAAGACGGCTCTTTCTTTTCCACTCTGCTTGTGTCGTTACTCTGGCGACCCCTTCGGCGCTTCGCGCCACTTCCACTAAGAGGGGCAGCGCTACGCGGCAAAACTTCCCCCTTGGCGCCCCTGCTATGGGAGCTGCCGCGCAAGCGACTGAGGAGTCGCCGAGGTGGGCTAGTGCCAATGGGTAAAAGAAAAGGCAGGGCGCAGCCCCCATTATTTTTTGCCCCTCAAGTTCTGTTTAACCTTATCACACCCCCATATCACGCGAAAGGAGATTCCCATGGAACAGATTCCCGACGACCCGATCATCGCCGCGATGCTCCGCACCGGCTGGCCGCCTTGGATGCTGACCGCGGGTGCCGACGACGATGGCTTGGATCAGGATTGAGCAGTCGCTCGTGCAAAACCGCAAGCTTTACAGCCTGAGATCAGCCCTCCGCATCGACACCGCAAAGGCGGTCGGCACCCTCGCGCTCCTCTGGCTCTGGGCGATCGACAACGCCCGCGGCGGCTCCCTCGGCCGCATCTCCGACCGGCAGCTCGCCGAGATCTGCCAGTTCTCGCCCCGCCGCGCCGCCGAGCTGCGTGAAGCGCTGGTTTCTTCCGGCTTTCTCGACCCCGCCGACGGCGACCTCGTCATCCACGACTGGGACGATTTCGGCGGCCGCCTCGAAAAACGCCGCGAACGCGACCGCTCCTACCAGCGCGGCAGGCGTCGTGCCGACGTCGGCGCGGACTCGGCTTCCGGTCGTGACATAGAGCAGAACACAGCAGACCAGAACAGACCAGACAAGACCATAGCAGACCAGATGAGACAAGACAATATAATTTTTTCTGGTGGTGATGGTGGCGGCGCGCGGGCGGAAAGCGACAATGATTTTGATGAGGCGGGGGACTACCTCCTCAGCCGCGGGCTGATACCCGAAAGCTGGTTCGGTCAGGAACCGGGACTGGCGGCCAACGTACGGCGCTTTGCCGACTCGCTGTTTGAGCGAATCTGGGGCCGCGCGCCGGGGCCGACCGACTACGGACGGGTGTTCAACTGCATCGTCGACCACGAGTACGAGGACGGCGAGCATCACCGCCGACTCAACGAGAAGCGGCGCGATCTGCTGATGTACGCGTTCGAGGCCGCGGCGGCCGCGGGGCACACCGGCGAGTGGGACTACGTCTACGGCGTGCTGCGCCGGCTTGCCGTGCGCGGAATCACCGACCTCGGAGATGCCGAGGAGTATGAGTTGGAGAATGGAAGGTAGGGGGAGGCCGTCCCCTACGGCGTGATTTATAATACCCCCCAAACCATTCCACAAGGAGGAACCCACATGGACATAACAGAACGCATTGCCGCGGCGGCGGAGCTGGCGCTGGACGCGGCCGAGACCGAACTGCACACGGTGCTGGCAGCCCAGAACGGCGGCGGACGCGGAGATCTGCGTCAGATCAAGGATGCGCTTGCGCTGCTCAAGGAGCTGACGTCGTTCACGCGCGAGCTTGGCGGCGGCGCGTCGCCGGGCGTGACCGTGCGGTTCGATGACGACGCCGCAGACGCGGCGAAGTGATGGGGGAGGAAGAGGAAGAACCTGATCTTTACTGCGTTCTTTCTTTTGCCGACTGCTCTTGTCTCTACTCTGGCGACCCCTTCGGCGCTGACGCGCCACTGTCTCGCTGCGGCTCGGTC
>URPD01000079.1 GCA_900549645.1 uncultured Eubacteriales bacterium | reverse complement strand
GCACACCTCGACTCATTAATTTGCCGCCTAGTCCCTTTAGGGGCAATGACAGGTTTGTTTAAGTCTGGCGCGGCGATTTGTCATCGCCCCATCTCCCCTCCCTATCCCTGCAAATTTCTGTTGAAGTCTCACAAAAATGGTGTATAATATCTGACAGAAATAACAATTACAGGAGGCTGTATTCCTATGATAAAAGTTGATCTCTCAGGCGCGGAAAAATTTTTCGCCGAGGGCGGCCCGGACTACGCCGCCGCCGCGAAGGCGCACGAGACCCTCGTCGGCCGCACCGGCGCGGGTGCGGACTTCACCGGCTGGCTCGAACTGCCGCGGCGCATCCGCGACGGCGAGCTGCCCGCGATCCTTGATGCTGCGCGGCTCATCCGCAGCCGCTCCAAGGCGCTGGTCGTCATCGGCATCGGCGGCTCCTACCTCGGCGCGCGCGGCGCGATAGAACTGCTCAAGCCCATCCCCGGCAAGGACGACCCGCGCGTATTCTTCGTCGGCAACGGCCTGTCCGCCGACGCGCTGTGCGACACGCTCGACCAACTCGGCGACATGGACTTCGACGTCAACGTCATCTCCAAGTCCGGCACGACGCTTGAGCCTGCCGTCTCCTTCCGCATATTCCGCGAGCTGCTTGCCAAAAAATACGGCGCGGACGCCGGAAAGCACATCTTCGCTACGACCGACGCACACCGCGGCGTGCTCAAATCCCTCGCCGACGCCGAGGGTTGGACGAGCTTCGTCGTACCCGACGACGTTGGCGGCCGCTTCAGCGTACTGTCCGCGGTCGGCCTACTGCCGATGGCCGTCGCCGGCATCGATGTGGAGCGCATCATAGACGCCGCCATCGCGGAACTGCGTGCGCTCGACCTGCGCTCGCCCGAAAATCCCGCATGGCAGTACGCTGCCGCGCGCCAGAAGCTCTATTCTCAGGGCTACGCCGTCGAAATTCTCGCAAGCTACGAGCCGAGCTTCCGGTTCATGGCCGAGTGGTGGAAGCAGCTCTACGGCGAGAGCGAGGGCAAGGACGGCATCGGCATCTTCCCCGCCTCCGTCGAGTTCACCGCCGACCTGCACTCCATGGGTCAGTACATTCAGGAGGGACCGCGGATGCTGATGGAATCCGTCGTGCGCTTTGCGCACAGCCGCCGCAGTTTTACCGTGCCCTATGAGAGCGCGAACGCCGACGGGCTGAACTATATCGCGGGGCGCGACCTCGCCGATGTCTGCCGCACGGCGGCGGACGCGGTCAAGGAAGCCCACATTTCCGGCGGTGTGCCAAACCTCGTCATCGAGGTTCCGGAGCGCAACGAGGAAGGCTTCGCGGCGATGGTGTGCTTCTTCGAGATGGCCTGCGGCATATCCGGCTACATGTCGGGCGTGAACCCGTTCAACCAGCCCGGCGTCGAAGCCTACAAGAAGAACATGTTCCGTATGCTCGGCAAGCCCGGCGCGGTGTGATAACCGAACAGGCCAAACGACGCAGATAAAATCTGCGTCGTTTTTTATCCTTGCCCGGCTCGGTTTGAGATGGTATTCTATCAGAGAGGTGAACGACATGACCGAGAAGCTATATTATCTTGACAGCCACATGTTTGAATTTGAGGCCGAGGTGCTGGAGTGCCGCGAGCTTGAGCGCGGCTACGGCATCATCCTTGATCGCACCGCCTTCTTCCCCGAGGGCGGCGGTCAACTCGCCGACACCGGCGTCATCGGCAGCGTCGCCGTGACCGACGTGCAGGAGCGCGGCGGCGAGATCATACACTATTCGTCCGCCCCCGCCGCGCTGGGGCGTTATTCCTGCCGCGTAGACCGCGAGCAGCGCCTGCGCCGTATGCAGAACCACTCCGGCGAGCACATAGTCTCCGGCCTTGTGCATAATATTTACGGATACGAAAACGTCGGCTTCCACATGAGTGCCGAGTGCATGACCATCGACTTCAGCGGCGAGCTGGACTGGGCACAGCTCATGGACATAGAGCGCCGCGCGAACGAGGCCGTGCGCGCCGACCTGCCGGTCAGGGCATGGTTCCCGGAGCCGGACGAGCTGGCGCGGCTGAGCTACCGCAGTAAGCTGGAGCTGACCGAGGACGTGCGCATCGTCGAGATCGGCGACATTGACCGCTGTGCCTG
The DNA here is from genome assembly GCA_900549645.1 of uncultured Eubacteriales bacterium. Taxonomy (GTDB): domain Bacteria; phylum Bacillota; class Clostridia; order Oscillospirales; family Oscillospiraceae; genus Limivicinus. The sequence continues at coordinate 2,655 of URPD01000079.1, read as the reverse complement.
CTGTGCGCCGCACGTCGCGCACACGGGTGAGATCGGCGTGATAAAGATATTCACCTGCGAGCGGCACCGCGGCGGCGTACGCGTGACGCTGCTGTGCGGCATGGACGCGCTGGATGACTACCGCCGCCGTCAGGACAGCGCCGCTGAGATATCACAGCTCCTCAGCGTCCCGCGCGGCGAGATCGCCCCGGCGGTGCGGCGGATTCTGGACGAGCAGGCGCGGCTCAAGGAGCGCTTTGCCGAGACGAGCCGGGAGCTTGTCGCGGCGCGCGCCGCGTCGCAGAGCTTCACCGACGGCAACATCTGCGTCTTTGACTCCACGCTTGACGACATCGCCCTGCGCGAGCTTGTGAACCTGCTGATGGAAAAATGCACGGGCTTCGCCGCGGCCTTCTCCGGCAGCGATGAAGCAGGCTACAAATATATCATCGGCAGCCGCCATGTCGATCTGCGCAAGGCCGCGCGCGATATCAACGCCGCCATCGGCGGCAGAGGCGGCGGCAGACCCGAAATGATACAGGGCAGCACCTCGGAAACTAAGGAAATAATACAAAAATTTGTAGAAAATGTTCATGTTTAGACAGTTTTCAATAAATTGTATAGTGTTTTTTGTTCATAATCTATTAAAAGTTAATTGACAATTATATGACGGCTTGTTAAAATATTGCTGTGATAGTGGGCGCCCTGCGCCTAATTTGGAAACAAAAATATGGAGGGTTATCTGTGAAAGATCTCAAGCATCTTATCTACTTTGAGAATCTGCTTCAGGAAGCCAACAACGATCTTGTCAAGCAGGCCAAGGCCGAGGGCAAGCGCGCTATCGGCTACACCTGCTACTTCATGCCTGAAGTTCTTCTCGACCTGCCCGGCTGCTTCTCCGTACGTCTGAGAGCGCCGCGCTGCACTTCTCCCGACATCGCCACTTACTACATGTCTTCCCGCGTCTGCCACTATGCGCGCAGCCTACTGGAGCGTGCGCTTGAGGGCGGCTTCAACTTCCTTGACGCCCAGATGGCAACCGAGACCTGCACCGGCACGTGCCGCTTCCAGGAGCATCTTCAGCAGAAGCATCTTGACTCCGTCAAGGACATGCGCATCATCGACAACGATGATTTCTTCTGCGAATTCTCCGACGTTCCGTTCAAGAACAACGAGAACGGCTTCCAGCATTTCCGCGGCCAGCTTCAGGCACATGTGCTTGAGCCGCTGCACGAGCACTTCGGCATCGACATCTCAAACGAGGCCATTATGAAGGCCGTCGAGCAGCACAACGAGGTCTGCCGCCTGATAAACGAGATCGGCGACTACCGCAAGCTTGATAACCCCACCATCACCGGCTATGAATTCCACGTCATCAACCTCGTGACCCTCGTCTGCCCGAAGGAGCTTATCCTGCCCTACCTGCGCGAGACCGCCGAGGAGCTCAAGACCCGCGAGCCCGATATGAAGTGGCCGTTCCGCTGCAAGGTCGTTCTGGCCGGCTCCGAAAATGACGACCCCGACTTCACCAAGCTCATCGAGAGCTGCGGCGCAGAGGTCGTGTGCGACCGCTACTGCTACGGCGCGGTCGAGAGCCGTATCCCCATCGAGATCAAGGAAGGCGACGATCCTCTCTACGTCATCGCCCGCCACTACCTCGAAACCTCTAACTGTCCGCGCTTCATGCCGCAGGACGAGATGCGCGCAAGAAAGAGACGCATCGCGGAGCTCGCAAAGGAATACCACGCCGACGGCGTCATCGTCGCGTCCAACAAGTTCTGCGAGTACTGGAGCTATGAGCGTGTCATCGACACGGTCGTTCTCCCGCGCGACTTCGGTCTGCCTGTCTGCTCTATCGAGAAGGAATACATAAACTCCGCTTCCGGTCAGCTCCGCACCCGCTTCCAGGCGTTCGTTGAGAGCGTCGAGATCAAGAAGATCCAGGAGGGCAAGTGATTATGGATATCAAGAAAACGCTGAAAGATTTCTGGTACGGCAAGCCCCATGGTGAGCGTCGTCTGGGCGAGCTCTACGAGGACAAGACCGGCCTGTATAAGCACAGAGAGTGGCGTGGCGTCAAGGACACCATGTACTACTTCTACAACATCTGGCTCTACAACTACATCCACATGGTAGCCGACGTCATCAAGCTCGGCGGCCTCGTCAACTTTGCAAAGGGCGTATGGCGCTACCGCTGGGTCGGCCAGACCTATCTGCCCGTTCTTCACTGGTTTGACCGTGGCCTCGAGGGTATGCGCGGCGAGGCGATGAAGGCCTCCGCATGGCACTACCGCGCCATGGTCAACGCCACCATCACTCAGTTCCAGCATATGTTTGTCGCCGATACGAGACTGCACGGCAACAAGCAGAATGAGGCATACAAGCACACCATTGCCCACAATGAGACTATCTGGGGCGGCGTGTTCTATCCATGGTCCGACAAGTTTGAGAACATCCCCATGGAGATGATTCCCTACTTCGTCACTTGCCACGTCAACAGTCACACCGTTCTTAACTACATCGACGCGGTTCAGTCCATCGGTCTGCCCGGCGACCCCTGCCCGATGTGCCAGGCCGAGGCCGGTATCTTCGTTCTGGACGACGTGCCCGATTACTCTCCGATGGTCATCACCTGCAACGAGGCCTGCGACGCCTCCGTCGCCACCTCCATCCTTC
>URPD01000078.1 GCA_900549645.1 uncultured Eubacteriales bacterium | reverse complement strand
TTTCCGCTGTCTTATCCGGGAAAAAGAATTGGTCTACGGATATGTCATAACGGGTTACAAGCTCATAAAAGATTTGCTTATGTCGTGCTTGGGCTTGTGATAGCCGTTGCAGGTGGTACATTGATTGAAAAACTACATCTTGAAAGCTACGTTGAGGATTTTATAAGGGGTGGAAACAGTCTTGATGTTCCGCAGGAAGAATTGCATTTTAAGGACCGTATCAAATTTGCATGGGAACAAGTAATTGAAACAGCCAAAAAGGTAGCACCCTATGTACTAATCGGTGTCGGTATTGGTGCTTTTATCCACAACTGGATTCCCGAAGAATGGATTGTACGAATACTTGGTGCAGGTAATCCTATTGGGGTCATTATTGCTACTGTTGTAGGTGTTCCTATGTATGGACAGCGTTGACGATTACCTCTACACAGACTTCGGCCTTATGCTCAACGCCCCCTGCTACACCAAGCCCGACGACGGCATCGGCTTCGTCACGCGAGTCTACCCCGGACTCAAGGAAAACGGCGCAATATTCAGCCATCCGAACCCGTGGGCGTGGTGCGCCGAGGCGGTTCTGGGGCGCGGAAGCCGCGCGATGAAATTTTATAATGCCTTGTGTCCCGCGCTGCAAAATGATAAAATAGAGATACGCCAGTCGGAACCCTATTCCTACTGCCAGTTCGTCGTCGGCAAGAGCCACACGGCCTTTGGCCGCGCGCGGTACCCGTTTATGACCGGCTCCGCGGGCTGGGCGTATTACGCCGTGACACAGTACATCCTCGGCGTAAGGCCGGATTTCGACTGCCTGCGCGCCGATCCCTGTATCCCCGCCTACTGGAAGGCGTTCACCGTGACACGCAAGTGGCGCGGCGGCGTGTACAACATACATGTCGTGAACCCCGACGGAGTCGAAAAGGGCGTGCGGGAGATAATCGCCGACGGCGAAAAGGTTGACGCACTGCCGGTGGTACCGGCCGGAAATACATGCAATGCGAAAATTATAATGGGGTGAAAAAGATGATAAAATTTGGCACCGGCGGATGGCGCGCCATCATCGCCGACGACTTTACCAAGGCGAATATCCGCCTGCTCACGGCGGGACTGTGCGAGCTGATGCTCAAGGAAGGCCATGCCGGAGCCGAGATCTGCGTCGGCTACGACAGGCGATTCCTCTCCAAGGAGTCCGCGCACTGGGCGGCGGAAGTCCTCGCGGGCTACGGGTTCAGGGTATATATGGTCAACCGCTCCTCACCCACGCCGCTTATGATGTTCGTCGTCAAGACGCACGGTATGCCCTACGGCATGGCCGTCACGGCGAGCCACAACCCCGCGATATATAACGGCATCAAGGTGTTCACCGCGGGAGGGCGCGACGCGGACAGAACCGTCACCGCGAAGATCGAGGCCGAGATCGGAAAGCTCACCGAGGCCGATGTCAGGAGCGTCGACTACGACAAGGCGCTGGCCGCGGGAACCATCGGAGAATATAATCCGTCCAACGAGTATATCGACAGCATCTTGGCCGCGATAGACGTCGAGGCCATAAAGAAGGCGCAGCTTCGCATAGCGCTCGACCCGATGTACGGCGTGAGCCAGACCTGCCTGAGCATGATACTGATGACCTGCCGCTGTGATCTTGAGATAATCCACGACAGGCACGACACGCTCTTCGGCGGCAAGCTGCCCGCGCCGAACGAGGAGACGATGGGGCCGCTGTCGGCGGTCGTGCTGGACAGGTATCGCTGTGACCTCGGCATCGCAACCGACGGCGACGCGGACAGGCTCGGCGTCATCGACGACGAGGGCAAATTCGTCCACCCAAACAAGCTGCTCGTGCTGCTGTACTACTACCTTGTAAAATACCGCGGCTGGAGCGGACCCTGCGTCAGAAATAATTCCACCACACACCTGCTCGACCGCGTGGCCGCGGGGCTGGGGCAGAAGTGCTACGAGGTGCCGGTCGGCTTCAAGTGGGTCTCCGCGAAGATGACGGAGACGGACGCGATAATCGGCGGCGAAAGCTCCGGCGGCCTTGCCGTCAAGGGGCATATCTCAGGCAAGGACGGCATCTACGCCGCGTCCCTGCTGGTGGAGATGCTGGCCGTCACGGGTAAGAAGCTCTCGGAGCTGTACCGCGAGATATGCGAGCTTTACGGCGAGCTTGCCTACGCCGAGGCGTCGTTCACCATGACGCACGAGCGCAAGGCCGAGCTTCAGAAGTACCTCTTCGAGGACATGGCCTGCCCCGACTTCGGGGACGGCGTGGATCATATCAGCCGCGAGGACGGCTGCAAGGTCTATTTCAAGGACGGCAGTTGGGTCATCTGCCGCTTCTCCGGCACGGAGCCGCTGCTGCGCATGGCGGCCGAGGCCGAGACGAAGGAGAAGGCCGACGGGTATATAGATACTTGGAAGCGCTTCCTTTCGCTGTAACATCAAACTCAAAAGCCGCTATAAGGCGCTGCCCTTATGGCGGCTTTTCAAAAATCGGAAAAGGACTGATCACATGAAGTCTGAGGAACGCAGACCCGGCTCACTCAATGGGGACTGACACTGGCCACGCTGCTGTGCTGGATACTGCCCATAATCATCGTCACCGCAGTGGCCGCGGCGTCGCTGAACTATTATTACGACAGGACGATAAAGCAGACGGCGGACGCCGGCGCGGAAAACGCCATGCGTCAGGTCGAGCTGCGTCTCGCCTCCGCCATCGAGGACTCGAAGGCCGTGTCGTACGAGGGCATCGTCCGTCAGGCGTACCGGGACTATCAGCACACGCACGACCGGGTCGGCGTGTACAAAACCGTCACGGAGTACCTTTCGCAGAAGTATTCCCGCAACGCGAGCTTCAGCGTGATATACATATCGTTTCTTGACGAGGGGCTGGATATGCACCCGTATGCCGCCGCGCAGGGCAGCTCAAAGTACAATCTTCTGCGCAACTACACCGACAATATCCTGCCCGCGGCGAGGGAGTGCATAGGCGAGGCCGACACCGGGATTTTCTTCTTCAGCGTTGACGGGAATCTGTACATGGCGCGAAACCTGCTTGATAACCGCTTTCAGCCGTACGCGCTGATGGTGATGGGGCTTGAAAAGAGCGCACTTCTGCAGTCGCTGTACAGCGTCAACGGCATACTCGGCATCGAGCTGAGTATCGATGGCGTCCGCATCCCGCTGGATGCGGAGCCGATAGACGACGGGAGCATAAACCTCGTGATGACCGAGTATACCGCCGAGGTGGAGGGGCACTCGCTGGCCTTCACGGCGCAGACGATGAAGGTCAGCATCTGGAGCACCATGCCCGCACTGCGCTACGCGATACTGGTGATAATCCTGCTTGTTCTGCCGCTGCTGCTGATAATCCTGCTGTTCCACCGGAACATAAACCACCCGGTCGACGTGCTCATAGAGGCGAACACGCGCGTTCAGGAGGGGGAGCGGGGCTATACGATCACGGAGCGCGCCGAGTCAGGAGTTCCGGCAGCTGTACAGCCACTTCAATTCCATGTCGTCGGAGCTTAAAAACCAGTTCGACCGCATATATCTTGAACAGCAGGCATTGCAGGAGGCCAGAATAAAGGCGCTGCAATCGCAGATAAACCCGCATTTCCTGAATAACACGCTTGAGATAATCAACTGGGAGGCGAGGCTGGCGGATAACGAACAGGTCTGCTCGATGATCGAAGCTCTCTCCACGATGCTCGACGCCGCCGTCGGGCGCGACGGGCGCTCGCAGGCGCCGCTGTCGGAGGAGCTGAAGTATGTCGACGCGTATTTGTACATCACCAAGGAGCGCCTTGGCGAACGGCTTACGGTCAGCCGCGAGATAGAGGAATCAATGCTCGGCTGCCAGATACCGCGGCTTATGCTGCAGCCGATAATAGAAAACGCCGTCGAGCACGACATTTCGCGCTCCGGCGGTGAGCTGTGCATCCGCGCTTACAGGAGCGGCGGGCTGTGCTTCGAGATCGAGCACGAGGGGCAGCTGTCCGACTCCGACTGGGACAGCGTGCGCCGCTCGTTGGATTCCGGCAAGCCCTTCGACCCCGAACGGCAGCACGGCGGCAGCGTCGGCATACGCAACGTCAATCAGCGGCTGAGGCTTATAACTGCGGCGTCGTCGGCACGGCCAATAACGCCGCTGCCGGAGCCGCGCTGATCCGCCAGCTTCGGCCGCATATAGTCTTTACCGATATCCGTATGCCGGATCAGGACGGACTGACGATGCTTGCGGGGTTGAAAAGCGAGTTTCCGGAGATGCAGATCTGCGTCCTCACCGGCTACCGCGACTTCAACTACGCGCAGGAGGCGATACGCCTCGGCGTCACGCGCTTTTTGCTGAAGCCCTCGAAGATGGACGAGATAGACGAGGCGCTTGCCGCCATGACTCAGAAGCTTGAGCAGCTGCCGCCGGACGAGGCGGAGGAGCATCAGGCCGGGAATTTCATCGTCAATCAGGCCATCGCGTACATAGAGCTGCACTACCGCGAGAAGCTGTCGCTGCAGGAGGTCGCGGATTACTGCTATATCTCTCAGTGGCACCTGTCAAAGCAGCTGAATAAGTACGCCGGGAAGAGCTTTTACGACGTCCTTAACTCCGTCCGCATAAAGGCGGCGAAGCAGCTTTTGGCCGATCCTAAGCTGCGCATCGGGGATATCTGCGAGATGGTGGGTTACTCCGATACCGCGCATTTCGCCCGCACCTTTAAGAAGCTTGAGGGCGTCAGCGCAAACGAATACCGCAACAAACTGCGGTGACGCTGAATTGAAAACTAGAAGCGCCGGAAATTTCCGGCGCTTCTCAGTCTGTCAAAGAACATGTGCAGCAGGGCGCGGATAAGAGAGCAGCGGGGG
>URPD01000077.1 GCA_900549645.1 uncultured Eubacteriales bacterium | reverse complement strand
CCCCACTTCTTAGATAGTTTATCATACTGTCTAACAAATGGGGTGCAGTTCAAAATCGCTGGGGTGTTTTTTCTTATTACATCAGCCGCCGAATACGCTCAGCAGGAAGCCCGCCGCGATCGCGGAGCCGATAACGCCGGCCACGTTCGGCCCCATGGCATGCATGAGGAGGAAGTTGGTCTTGTTATACTTGCGTCCTTCATCCTGCGAAACGCGCGCCGCCATCGGCACCGCGGAAACGCCGGCAGAGCCGATAAGCGGATTGATGCGTCCGCCGGAGGTCTTGTACATCACGACGCCGCCGAGCAGTCCGCCGATGGTGGACAGGCCGAAGGCGCAGAGGCCGAGTACGATTATCTTTATCGTGTTCCAGCTCAGGAAGTTCTGGGCAACCATCGTCGCGCCGACCGAGGTGGCGAGGAAGATGGTGATGATATTCATCAGCGCGTTCTGCGCGGTATCGCTGAGACGGTCAGTCACGCCGCATTCGCGGAACAGGTTGCCAAGCATCAGGCAGCCCACCAGCGGAGCGGTCGACGGCAGGAGGAGGATAACGAAGGTTGCAACCACGATCGGGAAGATTATCTTCTCGGTCTTGGACACTTCGCGCGCCTGCTCCATCTTGACCTTGCGCATCTTATCCGTCGTGCACAGCTTCATAAGCGGCGGCTGTATCAGCGGGATAAGCGCCATGTACGAATATGCGGCGATGGCGATGGGGCCGAGCAGATGCGGGGCGAGCTTCGTGCAGAGATATATCGCGGTCGGGCCGTCCGCACCGGCGATTATGCCGATGGAGGCCGCCTCAGTCCCCGTGAAGCCGAGCAGCACCGCGCCGAAGAACGCGAGGAACACGCCCAACTGTGCCGCCGCGCCAAGCAGCAGGCTTTTCGGATTTGCAAGCAGCGGGCCGAAATCGGTCATTGCGCCGACGCCGAGGAAGATGAGCGAGGGATAGATACCGGCCTTGACGCCGATATAGAAGAAGTCCAGAAGCCCTGCGTTACTCATAATATGACCGTAGCTGTGATAATAGGGGCTGGTCTCGTCCAAAAATGCCTCCCAGAGCTCGGGATGATAAAGCGCATTCGCACCCTGACCGACAAAGTAGGAGAGATTTGTCAAAAGACAGCCGAAGGCTATGCCGCAGAGCAGCAGCGGCTCAAACTTCTTCACGATGCCGAGATAGAGCAGCACGAAGGCAATGATTATCATAATCAGGTTTTTCCAGCCGCCCTCGGTCGTAAAGAAGGAGGCAAAGCCGGACTCCAGCGCAAGCTTTTCAAGAGTGGCTATTATATTCATAGCAGCCCCCTCACGCGATGACCACCAGCGGCGTACCGGTCTCCACCACTGCGCCCTTGCTGACCGCAACCTGTGCGACGGTGCCGGCCTTGGTCGCAACTATTTCGTTTTCCATCTTCATGGCTTCAAGCACTATCAGCACATCGCCCTCTTCGACCTTCTGGCCGGGTGCGACGTTGATTTTGAGAATGTTGCCGGGCATGGGGCTTTTCACGACCTCGCCGGAGGCAAGCGCTGCCGCGGGTGCGGCAGCCGGGGCGGCAGACGCTGCGGAAACCACAGCGGGAGCAGCCGGAGCCGGAGCGGCGGGAGCGACGGCGTCATACTCGTCTATGAGCATGGCCTGACCCATTTCCACCTCGACCTCATATACACGGTTATTCAGAGTTACCTTATATTTCATCTTCCTTGACCTCCTTGATGGATATGAAGCGCAGCTCGTTGAGCGGCTTGCCGAGGGTGTCGGCGACTATCGCCATGACCAGGGCGGCGTCGCGCGGGTCGGTGTCATACAGCTTCAGCTCGCCAGCGGTGCCGGGAGCGGGCTTCGCGGCGGCAGGAGACGGTGTGGCGGAGCTGGTTTCGGCAGCGGCCTTCGCGGCGGCCTTTTTATTCTGCGCAACCATGATCTTGCCCATCAGCATGACGACCAGCATCAGCAAAATCAGCCCGACGAACACGACGAGATATCCAAGAACAGCGGTTATTCCGGCATTTGCGACGGAAATGTTGACCATATCTGTCATAAAAGCGCCTCCTTACAGCTCCGTTATGGAATAACGGACGACGTGCTCCTCGCGCTCACGGCGCTTGGCAAAGAAGTCCTCCGCAACCTGCGGGAACGCGATGTAGCTCAGCACATCCTCCTCACAGCGCGCAGTATCCCCCAGCGCTTTCTCCGCCTTTTCGTAGGTGTCGGCAGGCAGCGTCGCGGCATAGCGCCCCTCGACCGGCTTCTCGCCGCCGAGTATCTTCGCGCGGATCTCCGGATCGATCGGCGCGGGCGTGCGGCCGTATTCGCCGCGGCAGTAGGCGCGCATCTCCGCGCCGACATTCTTGTACCGATCCCCTGCCAGCACGTTCTGCACGGCCTGCGTGCCGATGAGCTGGCTCGTCGGGGTGACGAGCGGAGGATAACCCATGTCCTTGCGGACGCGCGGCGTCTCAAGCAGCGCTTCGTCGAACTTATCCAGCGCGTTCATCATCTTGAGCTGACTGAGAAGGTTCGAGAGCATACCGCCCGGTATCTGATAGTTGAGGCACTGCGTGTCGGTGCCCATAGAGATTGGGTTGAGCGTACCGTCGGCGATGTACTCGGCGCGGATAGGCTTGAAGTAATCGGCTATCTCGTACAGGAGCTTTTCGTTGAGGTCAACGCCGTAGCCCAGTTCCTTGAGCGCGCAGTAAAGCGTCTCGGTCGCGGGCTGGGACGTGCCGCCGGAGAAGGGAGATATGGCCGTGTCAATAACGTCGGCTCCGGCTTCGATGCCCTTCAGGTAGGCCATGAACGCCATGCCCGTAGTGCTGTGCGTGTGCATGACGACCGGCAGGTCGACCGCATCCTTCAGCGCGGCGACGAGGTCGTACGCGGCCTTGGGCGTCAGGATACCGGCCATGTCCTTGATGCATATGGAGCCGACGCCCATCTGCGCCATCTCCTTGGCAAGCTTCACATAGCTGTCGAGCGTGTGTACAGGGCTTGTGGTGTACGAAATGGTGCCGGACGCCATCGCCCCCGCCTCGACCGTCGCCTCGATGGCGACGCGCAGGTTGTCAATGTCGTTGAGCGCGTCAAAGATGCGGATTATGTCTATGCCGTTGCGGACGGACGCGCGCACAAAGCGGCGGACTATATCGTCCGGATAGTGCTTGTAGCCGAGTATATTCTGCCCGCGGAGCAGCATCTGGAGCTTCGTGTTCGGCATCTTCGCGCGGATCTTGCGCAGGCGTTCCCACGGATCCTCGTTGAGGTAGCGCAGGCAAACGTCGAACGTCGCGCCGCCCCAGCACTCGGCGGAATAGAATCCCGCCTTGTCCATCGTCTCAAGGATTGGCTCAAATTTTTCATAAGGAAGTCGTGTGGCAATGAGGGATTGGTTCGCATCGCGCAGCACGGTTTCTGTGAATTGTACGTTCATGGCTCCTCCTGTTTTATTTATATGGAAATACGTACAGTATCCCCGAATTTTGTTCAATGTATTATAACATTTGTTTTTCCGCAAGGCCAGACCAAAGGTGAAAATCGGGTTTTTAGATAAAAACCGTTAAATTTTTAGTGAAAATCAATTGGTTTTTTATGCAAGTTTGCCCAATAGTTGGTTAAATACTTAACATTTTGCCTGATGTGCGCCGCGACTTAGCTATGAAAAGCAATTATGATTTGACACACCGAGAAATATGAACTATGGTAATTTTACTCGAATTAAGGATGTGTGCGGGAATGAAAATCGCAATCTGCGATGATTACATTACAATAGCAACTGAGCTTAAAACCAGTATTGAAGCGATCTGCGCGCAAAAGGACTGGGCGCTGGAGTGCGCGGTTTTCTCATCCTCGGCAGCTCTGCTCAGTTCTGACCTGTCCGGAGTGCAGGTCGTATTTCTGGATATCGACATGCCGGAAATAAACGGACTCGACGCGGCCAGGACCTTGAGATGCAGATACCACGAACTGATAATTATATTTGTGACCTCGTATATACAGGAGAGAGCAAGTTTATATCTCTCCGAGCAATATGCTTGACGGCCGCCGGGGTAAGTCCGTAACATTCCCAATGCGGCGCCGGCTGCATATAATGGGCTTAGGCGGCGTATGACGCTGTCTAAGCCCATTATCGGGAGGAAATTATGGACGAAAAAGATTATTACGGCATGAAAATATACGCCCATTCCGTCTGCGGCGGCAGCGGAAGCGGCTGCGGATGCTGCTCCTGCACCGGCCCCGCCGGGCCTATGGGGCCGCAGGGGCCAGTTGGCCCGCAAGGCGTTCAAGGCCCTGCCGGCCCGCAGGGACCGCAGGGCGAGCGCGGTGAAACTGGGCCGCAAGGCCCTGTCGGTGCGACCGGCCCGCAGGGGCCTGCCGGGACGACAGCGACAAATGAAAACGCTATGCTCTACAACACCGACGCACAGACAATCGCGGCCGGAGGCACGCTGTCGCTCCCCGCAAACTCCATCAACTCCACCGGCAGCATCACGGCCTCCGGCACGACCGGCGTGACGCTGGCTCCAGGGCAGTACCTCGTGACCTTCGTGTCCGACGCAAACGTCGCCGCGGCGGGGACGCTGGGCGCGGCGCTGGAGCTTGGCGGCGCGGCACTGCCGTACGCGGTCACAGCCGAGACGCAGGACGCGGCGGGCGCCGACCGCATAACGCTGACGGCGATAGTCACGCCCACGACGGCACAGCCGCTTACCGTGATAAACAGCAGCGGCTCCTCGAACACCTACACGAACAGCACGCTCACCGTAGTGAAGCTTGCGTGACCGAACAGCGCACACTCTTTTACAACGAAAAGCACCCCTTTACAGGGGTGCTTGACAGATTATAATCTGAAGTGCAACAGTAAAAAAAGAAGACAATACGCAGGCCAAAGTGTAAAATGGAGTCACCACAACAACA
>URPD01000076.1 GCA_900549645.1 uncultured Eubacteriales bacterium | reverse complement strand
TATCAAAATGCTCGGCGGATGAAGCTTGTCAAAAAAGTCCTCACAGGACTTTTTTTGACAAGCTGAGGACATCAATTTTCGTGCGGTGCAAGACACACGGTTTAGGGGACGGCACAAAGGCCGTCCCCTACGATTATATTTTATAGTGTACACTTTCTTTTTCTCACTGTTTTAGCCTCCGCTCCGGAGACTTTTTCGGCGCGGCGTGCCTGATAAAGGACTGCTGCAGTGTAAACGGTGAGCCGCTGGAGGGCATGAAAGCCGTGTACGACTGGGAGCACGAGCGTATGATCGGCGACATGGCGGACGTCAAGAGGCCGCACGAGTTGTACCGAGGTTGAGAGCACAAGTAATTTAACCGTTTAATGTGGTTTGCAATGGATAATCATTTTTTACCTCCTACACTTCAGTTCTTAGGTATTCGCCGTCGCCGTGCCAGCAGATGAAACCGTGCGCTGGGTAATTGCACCTTTCACACTGCTCGTATTCACGGCACATAACCTGCTCAATGTCCGGAAGCTCAGCATCCGGCAGATTTTTGAACGCCTGTTTGATTTCGTAGTTTTTCACTTGAATCCCTCCTAAACGTCAAAAGGCCGGAACCTTTGATTTCTTAAAAGTTCCGGCCTTACCGAGTTGTTTATTCTTTTTAACACGCGCGGTTTACATAATCTCAAAGAATCGCCTCTGAAAAAAAGCGCCGAATTGTTGATTCTGCGAAACCAACAATCCGTCGCTTGAATTTTTGTAATATTTATTTTTTTAGAATATCGAAAGAATTTTCAGAAATCTGCGGCAGAGGAGAGATAAAATGGCTCAAAACCCGGTTTGGGTAGTTCAAGTCTCCTCAGTTACATGAAAACGGCGTTTGTCATCAATGGAAAAACAAAAAAATTTCCGGGTCTTTTGTGCCCGGAAAGCATTGATGACACTGCGTTTGACGCAGTGTCATCAAAATTGGCTGACAAGCCTGGTGCGAGAGAGGAGACTTGAACTCCCACGTCGGTTGACACACGCCCCTCAAACGTGCCTGTCTACCTATTCCAGCACTCTCGCTTATTCGCCAATGCCCCGGATCCATTTAAACCCGTTCGCATCTTTGGCGCGCCACATTTAAGGCATGAGTTATTATAGCAGATAAAATCAGTTTGTCAAGCACGAATTTCCCGTTTTTGCTCGTTTTGGCCATTTTTCCCCGCGAGCGAGTCCGCGAGGAAGCATATTCCCACTGCCAGCACCACGAGCAGCGCCGCCGCGCCATAGCGCATCGGCAGCAGATACCGCATCTTCAGATACGCGTGATACCCCAGCAGCGACGCGAACTCCGTGAGCAGCGCCGCGGGGGAATACACCGGAAACGCGAAAGCCAGCGCCAGCGTCAGGATATCGGCAACGTAGAAATACCGGTCGTGCATATGCGGCAGCAGGAACGGAATCCCGACCGCGAGCAGCACCGCCGCAGCGAACACCGCCTGATCATTCAGCCGTCTGTGCCCGATGAAGCACACGCCGAGCACCGCGAGCATATACGCGAACGCCCCGACGATACCGGCCTTGGAGGCCGCGTCCGTGTCGGCGACGCCGCGGATCAGCGCGAACACCGACGGGGAATTGTAATTCAGCCCCGTGCCGATGCTGCCGGTCTGGCCGAAATACAGCAGCACCGTGTCCATAAACGGCCTGCCGATGATGACTGCGGGCAGCACCATCAGCACATACACGGCAGGGAAGACGAGGAAGTGGTACCATCTGAACTTTCCCTGCATCCACAGCACCGCGCACACCGGCAGGATGAACACGGCCTGAAGCTTGAACCCAAACGACAGCGCCATGCAGGTCATTGCGAGCACCGGCCGATCGTCCAGCGCGAGATCAATGCCAAGCAGCGCGAGGGCGACATATATGCTGTCGCACTGCGCCCAGACGGCGCTGTTGAGAAACACCGTTGGCCACAGCAGCACCGTGAAGAAGCAGCCGAGCCGCAGCCACACGGATTTCTGCCAGCGCGAGACGAGCCGCATTGCGGAGTAGGCCAGCAGCACGTCGAACACGGTAGAGAGCAGCTTGATGAGATACAGATCCTTCACGGAGCTGTAAGAAAACAGCGCCATGAAGTACAGATACGGGATATTGTAGTTCCCGACCGGTTCGCTGAGCGCGCGCCAGCCGCCGCGCTGCCGGAAGAAATCCACCCAGCGCGTCAGAAAATTCTGATAATCGAGCGTCTCATAGCCGAAAACGAGCGCGCGCAGCACGAGCGCCAGCGCCGTCAGCACGACCGCGGCCACGATCGGCGCAGGTTTTTTGAGAAGTCCTTCCTTATATAATAAAATCAGGGCGAACGCACCCACGGCGGCGAGCATTAAAATGACCCGAATATCCATTGCAGTACCTCGAAGCGAAAATTGCGCTATAAAAAAATGCGGCCTCGACAGCCGCCTGAAAAAAGCCGCTTATTTAATAAAATAAGCCTTGACTTTGCAATATGACAAATGGTATAATATCTTGCTATGTTTGCCGGGGAGGGGGATAATATCCCACTTTCAACGTCGCAATTATAACATTACCGCAATGTAAAATCAACACCGGGTTATAAGAAACTGACAACACACCCGTGCGTTTGCAACTTATTGATAAGGAGAGTGCGCCAATGCCGAAAGATGTTCTCTATGGCAAGACTCTTAGAAAGAGCTTTGCCCGCACCCAAGAGATCATGGATATGCCAAACCTCTTGGAGATCCAGAAAAGCTCCTACAAGTGGTTCCTTGAAACGGGACTGCGCGAGGTGTTCAAGGATGTAGATTCCGTCACCGACTACTCCGGCAATCTGGAGCTGAGCTTCATCGACTACTCGATGGACGAGAAGCCCAAGTACACCGAGGAGGAGTGCAAGGCCCGCGACGCAACATACGCCGCGCCCCTGAAGGTTCGCGTCCGCCTGCGCAACAAGGAGACCGAGGAGATCAAGGAGCAGGAGATCTTCATGGGCGATTTCCCGATCATGACTCCCGGCGGAACCTTCGTCATCAACGGCGCTGAGCGCGTTATCGTCTCTCAGATCGTCCGTTCCCCCGGCGTCTACTTCGGCAAAGAGCTTGACAAGTCCATGATAAGCATCTATTCCTCCACCGTCATCCCTTATCACGGCGCGTGGCTGGAGTATGAGACCGACGCGGGCGACGTTTTCAACGTCCGTATCGACAAGAACCGCAAGCTCCCCATCACTTGGTTCCTCAAGGCCATGGGCGCATACGACGAGAACCGTCCCGCCACTTGGCTCAGCTGCGTTGACGATCCGTTTGTCGGCGCCGTCACCAACGAGCGCATCAAGGAAATCTTCGGCGAGGATGAGCGCATGGTCGCTACCCTTGAGAAGGACACCACCAACGGGCGCGACGAGTGCCTGATCGAGATATACCGCAAGCTGCGTCCGGGCGATCCTCCCACCGTGGAGTCCGCCGAGACCCTGCTCGACGGCCTGTTCTTTGACCGCCGCCGTTACGATATCTCCAACGTCGGCCGCTATAAGTTCAACAAGAAGCTCTCCCTCTTCCCGCGCATCGCAGGCTTCGCGCTCGCAATGCCGGTCGTCGACCCGCGCACCGGCGAGATTATCGCCGACGAGGGCGAGGTGCTGACCCGCGACAAGGCCAAGCTTATCGACGATGCCGGCGTCATCAGCGTCAACCTCAACGTTGAGGGCAAGAACGTCCGCGTGTTCTCCAACGGCATGGTCAATCTCGGCTCCTATGTCGATTTCGACCCGGCCGAGGTCGGCGTCAAGGAAAAGGTTCGCGGCATCGTCCTGCGCCAGCTCATGGAGCAGTATCAGGGCGAAGCTCTGAAGGACGCTATCCGCGAGAATATCGACATCCTCATCCCGAAGCACATCGTCAACGACGATATCTTCTCCTCCGTCAACTACCTCAACTGCCTTGCCCACGGCATCGGCAGCCCCGACGATATCGACCATCTGGGCAACCGCCGCGTCCGCTGCGTCGGCGAGCTGCTGCAGAACCAGTTCCGCATTGGCTTCAGCCGCATGGAGCGCGTCATCCGCGAGCGTATGACCCTTCAGGATCTCGACATCGTCACTCCCCAGAGCCTTATCAATATCCGTCCCGTCACGGCGAGCATCAAGGAGTTCTTCGGCTCCAGCCCGCTCAGCCAGTTCATGGATCAGACCAACCCCCTCGCGGAGCTGACGCATAAGCGCCGTATGTCCGCCCTCGGCCCCGGCGGTCTGTCCCGCGAGCGCGCATCGTTCGACGTGCGTGACGTTCATTACAGCCATTACGGCCGTCTCTGCCCGATAGAGACTCCTGAAGGCCCGAACATCGGCCTTATAAACTACCTCGCATCCTATGCCCGCGCCAATGAGTACGGCTTCCTCGCAGCGCCCTACCGCAAGGTCGAGAAGGGCACCTGCCGCGTGACCGACGAGGTCGAGTACATGACCGCCGACGTCGAGGATCAGTACATCGTCGCGCAGGCGAGCGAGCCGGTCGACGAGAACGGCGTGTTCGTCAACAAGCGCATCACCTGCCGTCACCGCAACGATACCGTGCAGGTCAACCGCGAGGACGTCGATTACGTTGACGTCAGCCCCAAGATGATGATCTCAATCGCAACCGCGATGATCCCCTTCCTTGAAAACGACGACGCGAACCGTGCTCTGATGGGCGCAAACATGCAGCGTCAGGCCGTTCCTCTGCTCACCACTCAGGCGCCTATTGTCGCCACCGGTATCGAGCACAAGTGCGCGGTCGACTCCGGCGTCTGCATCCTCGCCGAGGGCGACGGCGTTGTCACCCGAGTGGACGCAAACTCCATCACCGTCCGCTACGATTCGGGCGAGATAAAGGACTACAAGCTCATCAAGTTTGCCCGCTCCAACCAAGGCACCTGCATCAACCAGCGCCCGATAGTCAACGCCGGAGACAGAGTCGCCGAGGGCGACGTCGTGGCCGACGGCCCCAGCACCTCCAACGGTGAGATAGCGCTCGGCAAGAACATCCTTGTCGGCTACATGAACTGGGAAGGCTACAACTACGAGGACGCTATCCTCCTCAACGAGCGCCTTGTCATGGAGGACGTTTTCACCTCTCTGCACGTTGAGGAGTACGAGTGCGACGCCCGCGACACCAAGCTCGGACCCGAGGAAATCACCCGTGATATCCCCGGCGTCGGCGAGGACGCGCTGAAGTACCTCGACGAGCGCGGCATAATCATGGTCGGCGCGGAAGTCACCGCGGGCGACATTCTGGTCGGCAAGGTCACCCCGAAGGGCGAGACCGATCTGACTGCCGAGGAGCGTCTGCTCCGCGCAATATTCGGCGAGAAGGCGCGCGAAGTGCGCGACACCTCGCTCAAGGTTCCCCACGGCGAGAACGGCATCATCGTCGACGTCAAGGTCTTCACCCGTGAAAACGGCGACGAGATGAACCCCGGCGTCAATCAGGTCGTC
>URPD01000075.1 GCA_900549645.1 uncultured Eubacteriales bacterium | reverse complement strand
ACCTGCCGAAGTGTTCCATAATTTTGGTGTTGCACTTGCTTGACTTTCTGCCCTGTCGGCGCAGCCGACTGAGGGAGAGAGCTACCCCGCGCCAATTTAAAAACGCCGCTGTACAGCAAAAATTTCCCCCGCGCCGATTAATAATCCGCCGTCCCCTGCAACATTTCCCACCTCACCGTCGTCTATTCCACATCCCCGGCCCTTAACGAAATTTAAGAATCGTATCCGTTGACAAATCTGCCGCGCGATTCTATACTAACTGTGTTAGAATACGCAATACAGTTGACACGGGAGGTGTACCCTTGATAAACATCAATTACCGTGACCCGCGCCCGATATACGAGCAGGTGAAGGACAATTTCCGCCAGCTCATCATCAGCGGCGCGCTGCCGCCGGACGAAAAAATGCCGTCCGTGCGCGAGCTTGCCGCGAGCCTGACCATCAACCCCAACACCATCCAGCGCGCCTACCGCGAGCTGGAGACCGAGGGCTACATCTGCTCCGTCCCCGGCCGCGGCAGCTTCGTCTGCCAGCAGGACGCCGCGCTGGAGGCGCGCCGCACGGAGCTGCTTTCGCGCTTCGACGCGCTGGTCGACGAGCTTGCGCTCGTCGGCGTCGGGAGCGACAAGCTGATACAGAGACTGGAGGCGGAAAAATGATAGAGGTCAGAGGTCTTGTAAAGAGCTACGGCAGCTTCCGCGCGCTCGACGGGCTGGACGCATCAGTGCCGGACGGCGCGGTATACGGCCTTGTCGGCCCGAATGGCGCGGGCAAATCCACGCTCATCCGCCATCTCGCGGGCATCTACCGTCAGGACGCCGGCACGGTGCTGATCGGCGGCGAGCCGGTATACGAAAACCCCGCCGTCAAAGGCCGCATCGCCTACATCCCCGACGAGGTGTTATACTACGGTCAGGCCAGCGCCATGGACATGATGCGCTTCTACCGCGACATGTACCCACACTTCGACCGCCAGCGCTTCGACGCGCTCGGCGAGCTGTTCCGCCTCGACCCGAAGTGTCCCATCCGCCGCCTGTCCAAGGGTATGCAGAAGCAGGCCGCATTCTGGCTGGCGCTGTCCGCACGGCCGGAAATACTCATCCTCGACGAGCCGGTGGACGGGCTTGACCCCGTGATGCGGCGTCAGGTCTGGCGCGAGCTGATGCACGACGTCAGCGAAAACGGCACGACCGTGCTCATCTCCTCGCACAACCTGCGCGAGCTGGAGGACGTGTGCGACCACGTCGGGATTATGAAGGGCGGCAGGATGCTGCTCGAAAAGGGGCTGGACGAGCTTCAGGACGAGCTTGTGAAGGTTCAGCTTGCCTTCGCCGACGGCGGCGCGCTGCCCGACGGGCTGGACATACTGCACAGCTCCTCGATGGGGCGGCTTCAGCAGTTGGTTCTGCGCGGCAATGCGGACGAGATACGCGAGCGGCTTGCCGCGGCGAATCCCCTGTTTGTGGACACCGTGCCGCTGACGCTTGAAGAGATATTTATATACGAGCTGGGAGGGGCTGACGATGAAATCAAAGATATCGTGCTTTGACGCGGGCATCGCCCGCAATCTCGCCAGACGCTTCTGGCCGCTTTGGGCGGTGTACTTCGCGGCGATGGTCGTTGCTTTCCCGCTGGAGCTTACGTCGGTGAACATATACAGCTACGCGCAGGCGAACGCCCGCGTGCTGGAGTGCGCGATGCAGAGCGTCCGCGTCGCCATACCGGCGGGCGCGGCGATGGCCATGGCGATGTTCAGCTACATGTATTCGAGCCGCAGCGTCGGGATGATCTGCTCGCTGCCCTTGCGCCGCGAGACGATGTACATGACGGCGCTGCTGTGCGGGCTTGTGCCGATGCTGCTGGCCGACGTCATAGCGGTGCTGCTGGGCGCGGTGGTCGTGTCAGGTTGGGCGTATGTTGAGACCTATGTGCTCGCCGAGGCGCTGGGCATCATTGCGATGGAGACCGTCGCGTTCTACGGCTTCGCGGTGTTCTGCGGGCAGCTGACGGGGAACATCCTCGTGCTGCCGCTGGTGTATCTGCTGCTGAACGTCTCGGTGTACGCGGTGGAGCTTGGCCTGCGCTACCTCCTCAGCAACTTCGTCTACGGCATGGCGGGCAGCAACTGCGGGCTGATTGCCCTGTCGCCGTTTATCTACGTCACGAATTTCTTCCACGTTTACTGGACGGACGCCGGAACCGCCGAGATAACCGTCGCCGGGAGCGGCTCGGTGAGTACGCCGCAGACCGCCGGATGGACGGTGAGCGGCCTGACACAGCTCGGCGCGTACTGCGCGGCGGGCTTGCTGCTGATGGCGGCGGGACTGTTCATGTACAGGCGGCGGCGCATGGAGTGCGCGTCGGACGCCGTGGCCATTCCGGTGCTGCGCCCGATATTCAAATACTGCATGTGCTTTGGCGGCGCGATCGTCGCGGCCTACCTCGTGTATGCAAACTTCGGGCTGAACCGGCGCTTCGTCGGGCTGCCGGAGGCCTTTGTGCTGATGCTTCTGATGTCCGCGGGCGCGGCGGTCGGCTACTTCATGGCGAAGATGATAATGGAGAAGACGCTGCACGTCTTTTCGACCGGCTGGCGCGGGCTTGCGGTGTGCATCGGCATCATCGTGGCGTTCATATTCACATGGGAGTTCGACCTCTACGGCTACGAGCGCTACGTCCCCGCGCAGGAGGACATCAGCAGCGTCACACTCAGCGTGGACTACATGACGCCGGACACCTTCACCGAGCAGCAGAACATTGCCGGCGTGCGCGAGCTGCACTGGCGCATAATAAACGAAAAGAGCAGCTATGAAAAGCGCAATTACGAGCGCTATGACGGCGTGTGGCTCACGCTGAACTATGAGCTGAAGGGCGGCAGCAAGACGCAGCGGTCGTATTATCTGCTGAAGACCGCGGCGGAGACGGAGGACAGAAACTCCGAGATATGGCTGGTGCAGGAGCTCATCAACAGCTCCGAGGCAATCAAGGCGCGCACCGCGACGCCGCAGGCCGTGACGCCGGAGACGGTGTATCAGGCGTACATAGGCTTCTATAATCCGGAGATCGCCAGCTACGGCTCCCCGGTAGACCTCACGCCGGAGCAGGCCTGCGAGCTGTACGACAGCTGCATCCAGCCGGAGATAGATGAGGGCAGACTGGGGAAGGTGTGGCTCATTCCGGAGCTTGACCGGCAGTACCTCGTCAGTGTGAATATCGGCCTGCTGATACCTGAGGAGCAGCTGACGGACGACGCCGGCTATTGGCCGGTGCAGTGGATAAGCTTCGACCTGTCGGCGGATAGTCCGCTCACAAACGCGTGGATACGGGAGCATTTCCCCAACGTCATCTGGACGACCTACGCGGAAACCGACTTCGGGTATTACTATTGACCGGGAGCGGGATGCTGAATAATGTGAAATAGGGGCGGCCAATGCCGTCCCTGTTTCTTTAATTTGTGCTGTCTTTTGCCTAATGGCACTTTCTATCAACTGGCGACCCCTTTCCCCAGTGCGCACACTGGGGAAAGTCTCGCTGCGGCTCGGTCACGGCGCGGCTCTGACATGCCCCCGGCATGTTATTCACTCCCGCGCCGCCGTTGCACTACCCTAGAAGGGGCAGCGCTTCGCGGCAAGGGTTCCACACTGGCGCATTCGTTGTACCTCACCCTCTTGGCGCCCCTTTTAGGGGAGCTGGCGCGTCGTTAGCCGTGACTGAGGGGTCGCCGTTGCCGATAGAGTGTCAGTTGGGAAAAGACAAGGCAGAGTACAGACAACCTCTGTCATTCCCACGACCAGTGACATCGGTCACTGGTCGTGGGAATCCGTTTCTTTTATAGATAGAAGTTTGTTTCCTTGCAGTATGAAGGAAAACGGATTTCCACGTCGCTTCGCTCAACGCGACGGCGGCATACCACGATTCATTGATTTGCCGCCTAGTCCCTTTAGGGGCAATGACAGTACTTTTCTATACGCTGCCTTTTCTTTTACCTATTGGCAGTCTCTGTACACTGGAGACCCCTTCGGCACTTCGTGCCACTTCCCCTAAGAGGGGCAGCGCTTCGCGGCAACGATTCTGCACCGACGCAAGCATAACAAACGGGACGGCACGGAGGCCGTCCCCTACGAAGTCGCTCTTATGCGCCGCGGTGATTTTACGGCTGTCGTCCGCCCGGCAAAGATTTAACAAACGGTCTGCCGGGGACGCGGCAGACCGTCTTCAATTATCCCAAATAAATGGCCTCGACCTGAGAGATCAGCTCAGGCAGGTAGTCATAATAAAGCGTGATATTATAGCGCTCGTCAAGGACGGAATATATGCGCGAAAAGTCCGCGCCGGTCATCATGCCGACTGCTATGCTGACGCCGCCGAGCAATATCGCAACCAGAACCACCATGATGATTATTCTCCACGCGTTCTTCATCAGGCTTCTACCTCCTTGTAGCACCACTTGCCGCCGAGATGGATCAGCCCTCTGACAAGCCCCACCATCGCGCCGCCGACAAGCCATACCGCTATCCACAGCGCCAGCAAGCCCAGCGCAAGCAGGATAAACGCCATGCCGATTATGACCATGATATCCGCAAACACCGCAATGCCGCTGCCGAATGCGGACGTGACCGCCATGACGCCGCCCGCGATGATAAGCCCGGCCAGCACCAAGAACAGCAGCGTCGGCACGATGAGCAGCAGGATACCCAGCAGACCCACCGGCACCGCCAGCAGTATGTACAGTATCAGAAGGAACACGCGCGGCTTGCGCACCGGCTCGTAGTCCTCGTCATAATACCCGTCGTCGTATTCCTCGACGTCCTCTTCCTCGATCTCGATGGGCGCGGAATCACCCTCCGCGCTCTCCGCGGCTTCCGCCGCCTCTGCCGCAGGCTCGGCCGCCTCTGCCGGGGTGGTCTGCTCCACTGCTTCGGGCGCGAACTCCTGCTGGTCAGCAGGGATGGAGAAATCCGCTATGAACGCATCCACCTCGTCCACGGGCGCTGCCGGGGCGGGGGCTTCGGCTTCCGCCGCTTCCGCTTCGGTTTCCGCTGCTTCCGCCGGGGATGCCTCTGCGGGCGCTTCGACCGCCGCTTCAGCCGCCGGGGCTTCCGGCTGCACTTCCGCTTCCGCGGACGGCTCTTCCGGCGTGGGGGCGAAGAAATCGTCCTCAAACATCGAAAACTGATCCGCCGAGACCTCGGCGGTCTTGGGAGCCTGACGGCTCAGCGCTTCCTCGAGTATGCCCTCTATCACGCCGATGAACTCCGGCGCGGTGCCGTAGTCCGCTGTCTCGGACTCCTCGCGCGACTGCGCATGAACCTGAAGCTTGCGTTCCTTCGCGTTATACGACCGCGCGATCACGACGGCCTGACGCGTCGGCGAGACGAGAAGCTGCAGCAGCCCCTGCTCGTCGTCAACCTCGTCGAAGAGCTGATTATACATTGCAAGCGCGGTCTGCCTGTCCTCCTCATACATAAAGGTCAGCAGCTTGCCCAGCTCTGCGAGAAATTTCTGCTTGTTAATAAACGTTCACCTCCGGGGTGTAATTGCCAATAATTATGCCAATTGCCGTAGTATCAGCTGACAAGGGAAAACACGGTTTTGGCGGGCAGAAATGCGTCCATACTTCTTCAAAGCCCTTGACAATACGGCAGTATTCTCCGCGGCCTTTTCATCGTCTGGCCACATTTCTGCTCCGTCAAAACTGCTTCGCACCT
>URPD01000074.1 GCA_900549645.1 uncultured Eubacteriales bacterium | reverse complement strand
GCGATGGTCACGCCGTCGTTGGTGATCAGCGGAGCGCCGAACTTCTTGTCGAGCACTACGTTGCGACCCTTGGGGCCGAGGGTTATTTTGACGGTATCTGCAAGCTGGTTCACGCCATGCTCAATAGCCTTGCGCGCGTCTTCGCCGTAAATTATCTGTTTAGCCATGATATATAACCTCCATTAAGTTTCGGAATAGAAATGTTTCAGCGGAAAATTACTCGATTACAGCCAGAATGTCGCTCTGACGGACGATGGTGTACTCCACGTCCTCGATCTTGACTCTGCTGCCGCTGTATTTGCCGACCAGAACGTTCTCGCCGGGCTTGACGATCATCTTGACCTCGTTGCCGTCGACCATTCCGCCGGGGCCAACTTCCACTACCTCATAAACTTCGGGCTTCTCCTGCGCGGATGCGGTGAGGAAAATACCGGAGGAGGTGCGCTCCTCCGCGGCGTTCTGCCGGAGGACGACTCTGTCTGCCAAAGGTTTGAGCTTCATAATATATACCTCCAAAATTTTTGTATACAAAAGATTACATCGTTAGCACTCAAAACACCGGAGTGCTAACGATGTATATAATAGCATAATTTTTTTATTTTGCAAGCCCCTTGAAGCAAAATTTGGGGAGAAATTTATAAATTTTTTGTTACGAGTTTCTCCGGGCGGCATCAGGACTCAGCCGATGGCGCTTGCGGCCTTCAGGCTCTCGTCGAAGAAATGCATACCCGCCGGGACGATGAGCCGTGCGGCCTTGGGGAGCAGCCGAAGCTCCGCCTTCTTGGTGAAGATGGCCTCGCCGTCGATGTTGACGACGTTGTCTTCGTCAAATTCTATCGTGATATTGTCCGTGCGCAGATGCGTGACGAACTGGGGCAGTTCGTCTGCGCGCCCCTTGGCGTACTTGCCGATGAGCGCGGCGAACTGAAGAATATTGAGCTTCTTGGCGACGAAGATGTCCATTATCCCGTCGTCGGGCATGGCGGTGAGACTGGGGTTGAAGCCGCCGCCGTAGAAGCGCCCGTTGCAGGCGCAGACAAGCGCGTGCTTCGCGTCCGCGACGAAATCGCCGCTCGTGATGCGCATATGGCGCGATATGCCGCGGAACATCTCGACCACCGCCGACACAACGTATGCCGCGGAGCCGCCGATGAGCGGGAGCTTGCTGTAATTATGTACGCTTGTGCCGATGCGCGCGTCAATGCCGACGGAACAGATGTTCGCGCTGTAACGGCCGTTGCAGTGGATGATGTCGATCGGGTGCTCGAAGCCGTCCAGCAGAGCGCCCGCGTCACGATAGAGATCCTTCTCGTCGCCGAACATGCGGCAGAAATCGTTGCCGGTGCCGGTGGGGAAGGGGGCGACGGCGACATTTTCGCAGCCAACTGCGCCGCTGATGCATTCGTTGAAGGTGCCGTCTCCGCCGCAGGCGTAGGCGCGGATGTGCTCGCCGGTTCCGGCCTCGGCCTTTATCTTTTCGGTCGCGTCGAGCGGCGCGCGTGTGACGTATATCTCATACTGCCCCTCACGCGTGGAAAAGGCTTCCTCGACCTTGGCGCGAACCTCGCTTGTACGATCCTTGCCGCCGGCAGTGGGGTTGACGATGAACAGATGCTTCATAGCTTTATCCTCATTCCTACATTACTGTCTTACTTGAAATACATGAAAAGGTCGCATTTTATCATGCCGTTATAGAGCTTGCGTTTTTTGTCCGCCTGCTTGCCGAAGCAGCGCTCAAACTCGGTGTGCGAGGAGAGCAGATATAGCTGCCAGTTTTCGCTGGCGAGCCATGCCCTGCCGAAGCCGCGGTACAGATCTTCGGCCTGCTGCTTTTCCATGATGCGCTCGCCGTAAGGCGGGTTCGTCACGATGACGCCGCGCTCCGTCCGGCGGTCAAATTTCGTCGCGTCTGCAACCTCGAAGCGCACCACGTCGTCAACTCCGGCGCGCCGCGCGTTCTCGCGCGCGATCTCGATGGCCTTCGGGTCAATGTCGGAGCCTACTATATTATAATCACCGTGGAATTCCTTGCTGCGCGCCTCGTCCCGCGCCTGCTGCCAGACCGAGCGGTCGAAAATGCTCCAGCTCATGGCGGAGAAATCGCGGTTCAGGCCGGGAGCACGGTTCTTGGCAATCAGCGCCGCCTCTATGGGGATGGTTCCGCTGCCGCAGAACGGATCGCAGAAATCGTCACGCCCGCGGTAGCGCGAGAGCTTGACCATCGCGGCGGCCATCGTCTCCTTGAGCGGAGCCGCATTATGCGCCGGACGGTAGCCGCGCTTGTGCAGCCCTTCGCCGGAGGTGTCGATACAGAGGGAGACGTGATCCTTCATTATTGAAAACTGAACCTGATACAGCGCGCCCGTTTCGGCGAACCACTCTATGCCGTATACGCGCTTGAGCCGCTCCACGATAGCTTTCTTTATTATCTTCTGGCAGTCGGACACCGAAAAGAGCTTGGAGTTCAGGCTGTATCCCTTGATGGGGAACGCGCCGTCGCGCGGGATGATACGCTCCCACGGCAGCGCCTTGGTGCGCTCGAACAGCTCGTCAAAGCTGAGCGCGGTGAAGCCGCCGACTTCAAGCAGTATGCGCTCGCCGATGCGGAGGTTGATATTGGCGCGGGCAAGATCTTCGCCGCCGCCGGTGAAATACACCCTGCCGTTTTCCGCGCGCACGCCGTGAATGTCCAGCCGGCGCAGCTCGTCGCTTATCGGCCCCTCAAGGCCGAGCAGGCAGGGGACGCAGAAGTTGTAATCCATGTAAGATCCTCTTTAAACACTGTAAATATATTCAACCTATATTACTACAAAAATTTAAAGTTGTAAATGCCGGTGTTGGATTCAATATAAAAAATTTATAAAAATTTTTGTGAACATTTTTGGGAAAAATGCGCGGCAGCCGGAAGACCGACATTTCTGCGTCGGGTTTAGTGCAAAACTACCAAGTTTGTTTCGAATAACTGTCTGGAATCACCAAAACTGAAGGATTGACTAAAATTTAGCAAATTTTACTATTGAAATTTATGCATATTTGCGTTATATTAACTACGGTTAACAGTTTGTACATATTTTTTGGCGGCTGTTATACGAACTATTTGCGGAGGCTTAGCATGACGGGAACGCGTACCGACTTCCTTGAAACGCTCAGGGATTCATACAGCGCCTATTATGACATCCATGAGAACGAGAGCTTCACGGAGCTGCCGCTCGTTTTCCGCGCGGACTACTCCTCCCGCAACGAGAAATACTGGCTGACGAAAAATATCAAGGTCTGGGGCAACGAGACCAACGAGCATGTGTACATGTTCGCGGCGGAGAGCTTCGACAGGGAGCTTGTCGACAGATGCATAGATTTCGCCCTTGCCGACGGGCTGCCGCGCGTAAAGCCGCATAAGGAGCACCAGTATACGAACATTGCCGCTGTATTCGTTGCAGACGGCTTCGATCCCGCAACGGCGAAACATATCGCAAAACGTTCATTCAGCAAAAGCTATAAATTTTCACTGCATGGATACACTGAGCTTCTGACAGCTGCGGTAGAGCTTGGCACCGAGAGCACCCGGACAAACTCCGCAGGCCGCCCGTTGGAGGCATACTTCAAGAAATTATTCGCGGCAAAAAAATGAACGGCCGCGAGTAAATAAAACATTTTTTATAAGGAGTGAAAAGTGTGAGCGCAATTCTTATCCTCATCATCGCACTCGCCCTGCTTGCATGTGGCTACATCTTCTACGGTAGCTTCCTTGCAAAGAAATGGGGCGTGGATCCCAATCGTGAAACCCCGGCACACACCAGTTACGACGGAAAGGACTTCGTTCCTGCCAACCCCGCCGTCCTGATGGGACACCACTTCTCGTCCATCGCCGGCGCCGGCCCCATTAACGGACCTATTCAGGCCGCTATCTTCGGCTGGGTTCCCGTTTTCCTGTGGATTGTCATCGGCGGTATCTTCTTCGGCGCAATGCATGACTTCGGTGCTCTGTTTGCATCTATCCGTCACAACGGCGGCTCCATCGGCGAGGTCATCAAGGACAGCATGGGCGTCAAGGCGCAGAGACTGTTCACCATCTTCGCACTGCTCGTTCTTATTCTCGTTATCGCTTCCTTCACCGCAGTTGTTGCCGGCACTTTCGTCTCCGTTGCGAAGGATGGTGAGCCCGCAATTCCTCTGTTCACCGTCGGTCGTGCTAACGTCAGCGGCAACGCTTCTACCGCAACTACCTCTCTGCTCTTTATCGTTATCGCCTTTATCTTCGGCTTCTTCGTCTACCGCAAGAACTGCAAGATAGGCCCCGCTACCATCGTCGGTATCATCGGCATCATTGCCATCGTTATCGCAGGTCTGAACTTCGGTATCAACTGCAGCCGTACCTTCTGGGTCCTCTTTATCGCAGTTTACGTCATGCTCGCTTCTCTGCTTCCTGTCTGGATGCTGCTCCAGCCACGTGACTACCTCAGCTCCTTCCTGCTCTACGGCATGATGATCATTGCTATCATCGGTATTCTCTTCTCCGGCGCTCACGTTGATCTGCCCGCCTTCGCAGGCTGGGGCGGCCTCAACGGCAACGCAAGCCTCTTCCCGACCCTGTTCATCACCGTCGCCTGCGGCGCTGTTTCCGGCTTCCACTCTCTCATCGGTTCCGGTACCACCTCCAAGCAGCTCGACTCTGAGAAGGACGCAAAGGTCATCGGCTACGGCGCGATGATCGTCGAGTCCGCTCTGGCAGTCATCGCCCTTATCGCAATCGGTGTTGTCTTCAAGGAGACCAACATCGGCGGCGGCGAGAAGTTCCTCCTCACCGCACCTCCCACCATCTTCGCCGGCGGCGTTGCCACCATGGTCGCCACCACCTTCGGCGGCGTTGCAGACTTCTCCAACCCTGTCTACGACACCACCTACACCCTGCTGACTCTTGCGGTCTCCGTCTTCGCACTGACCTCTCTTGACTCCGGTACTCGTCTTGCTCGCTACATGTTTGCTGAGCTCTTCGTTCCCGAAGGAAAGACCCGCGAGGAGCTCACCGGCGCTCGCAAGTTCTTCTCCAACCCCTTCGTTGCAACTCTCATCATGGTCGTTATCGGCTGCGGCATGGGCTTCATGGGCCTCAACCAGATCTGGGGCGTGTTCGGCGCTGCCAACCAGCTGCTCGCCGGTATCGCAATGCTGGCTGTTGCCTCTTGGCTCGGTCAGGTCGGTAAGAGCAACAAGATGTTCTTTGTCCCGATGGTATTCATGCTTGCCGCAACCGGCACCTCTCTGGTCATGACCATCATCGCAAAGATCAAGCTCATCGCCGCTGCAGGCGCTGCATGGGGCGACTGGTTCCAGATGATTTGGTCCGTCGGCCTTGTCGTTCTGGCTATCATCCTCGTCGTCGAGGGCGTTCAGGTTCTTGCAAAGCCCAAGGCCAAGAAAGCTTGATTCGGGTTTCAGGAATAGTCCGATAACCAGCAATACATAGCATAAAAAAGCCGCCCATTGGGGTAGCTGTCCATAAAACAGGTTTTGAGAAACAAATACTATGGCAGTTGCCGGACAAGGGTTGCTGACAAAAGGGGTATGTGTCATTAAGGCACATGCCCCTTTGCTTTTGCAGTTGCCTTTGTTGATGGTAGATGGATAGGATGGATTTTGTACGATTTAAGGTCGATAATCCGGAATTAGCTTCCCTGTGAGCAACGCAAAAATCATGGGCAATGATGCGTCCATGCCCTTGCACAAGTACAGCTCATACGTCAGTTAAATGCCGATTTTCAACTTGTTTCATAAGGGTACTTCTGAGATGTCATCTTTCAGAAAAGTAGTCAGAAATCTCTCACTTAAACCAATCCTTGTGAGGATAGGAAAGAAGTTTGCTGAAACGATAATTTTGTCCCTTATTCCGCGCTTCTGCAATCCGTGTACTGCACTCACCGTTCCGTTCGCTATTGCATAGTTACAATTAGTTGTTCACCATCCAATGAACAGTAGAGTTCCTTTCCATAAGCAGCACATCATTTACAGCGATAAAAACCTCTAAATTTGCAACTGTTTTCGCCTGTCCTGCCGAGCAAGTAGGATAGACAA
>URPD01000073.1 GCA_900549645.1 uncultured Eubacteriales bacterium | reverse complement strand
CGGCGGATGAAGCTTGTCAAAAAAAGTCCTCACAGGACTTTTTTGACAAGCTGAGCACAGGCCGTTCGGCCTGTGCTTTGATATTCATTTTTTTTGCAGGAACGGAAGCTCCGGCATGGAGTCATGCTCCATGATGTGAATCAGCATGGCGGCGAAGCCCTTTGGGTCACGTATCTGATACTGCATGTGGTTATATCCCTCAAACACGGGGAAATTGCCAACGGGATAGGATTGCATGACGGCGGGGCGGTACTTGAAGTGATCCTCAGCGCTGCCGAATTCAAAGTAGCAGCGCTTTTGCAGCTTCTCCGGTAGCGGCGGGAAGGGCTTGTCCTCAAGACTGTCCGCCATCTGGCGGCGGATATTACCGTAGCTCAGCGCTTTGCCCGCCGCGACGAAGTACGGCTTTATCGCCTCGTCGCTGCACCACATTATTTTACTGAGCGTCGCGCCCTTCGACCAGTACAGGCTCTTGATGGCGAGATACAGCATGGGCACCATGATGCGGCGCGTCGCCGTGCCTATCTGCGCGAACTGCCCGCCGTCAAAGAAAACGTGCCTGACCGGCAGCCGCGTCCGCGTCAGGAACGCCATGGCGAGGTCTGCACCGATGGACGACGCGACGACCATCTCGACGCGCTCCACGCCCTGCCCACGCAGAAATTCCTTGATCTGCCGCACCTCGTCCGCCTTGCCCGCGTAGGTCTGACCGGCGCAGTACACTGTGGACGTCGGCATGATGCAGAAGAAGCGATCTGCAAGCTCCGCGGCCACAGGCTCGCTGCTTTCGCCCGTCACGCCCATGGCGTGGAAAAACAGCACGGCGGGAGCGGATTTATCACCAAGCGTTTTGAACAGCATAAAATCACCTTCAGTGTATGAAAATCAGCATAATTCCGGACAGAATCGCGGCAGTAACGGCAATGCCGACAGTGCCGAACATCCACTTTCTGCGCTTGTCGGCGGCGGTGATGTAGGGCTTCAGATCCTCGGTGCCGGAGATCGTCCAAGCCTTCGTGTGCCCGACCCACCATTCGTCGATAAGGAAGCGGTCGATGAGGTTCATTATGAACAGAATCACCAGCAGCGGCCAGAAGCCCGGCCAGAAGCCGCGCGCGCCGTTGACGGCGTACACGCAGACGAGCACGTAGGCGATATAGATCGGGAGGCACAGCACTTTGAAAAGACTGCGGTTCCGGTTTATCTTCTCTCGCGTCGTAAGCCCCAGCGATATGCAGCGCTCCTGCACATCCTGATTATACAGATGCACCATGCCGACGGCTCCACCGCGGATGCCGATGGCGCAGACAAGATACAGTATCGCGCCGAGGCCGATGCCCTCAAGTATTAGTTTCAAAGCCATAGCTGCCGGACTTCATTATGAGGTCGCCCAGAAGGCCGAAGACCGCGCCGGTGAGGATGCCCCAGAAGCCCATGCCGGTCAGACCCATCAGCAGTCCGCTGAGGACGGCCATTATCGTGACCATGCCGAACTTCTTCACTCTGACGGCGAAGAGCATGAACGGGATGCCGGTTATCAGAGTCCAGAGCGAGCCGAGGATCGGCAGAAAGATCGGCACGAAGCCGATGGGGATCGCCACGCAGCAGCCGAGCACAAAGTAAAGAACGGTGAAAAGGCCGATGTTTATAAGGTCTTTCGCCTGAATTTTTTCATTCATAACAGTACCTCCCAAAATAACGGTTAGATTGGCTTAACCAACGGCTATTTTATCAAGCCGCCGCCACGCAGTCTACCGCCGCCTGACATTATGACTCCAAAAAGGTAATGAGTTAAAAAGAAGGGAACGCCACGTATGAACACAGCGGAAGTTATCGAAAAATGCCGGGAGCTTCCCGGCGTCACGGTAAAGACGGAGAAAAATTATATTGACCTCATCCTCTCGGATGCGGGCGGAACGGGGCGGATGCGCTTTTTCCCGGTGTTCCCCGGCGTGACGCTGGCGCGCATATTCGTCGCCGCGCCCACGTGGCCGCCGCCCAGCCCGGACGGCGGCGACGGCAAAGGGCCGTTGATTGTCAACTACTGCATACGCGGCAGATGCGAGCTGGTGCTCAACGACAACCGGCATGTATTTCTGACCTCCGGGCAGATATCGCTGACCGAGAGATACGCGCAGAGCGAGTATATGTATCCAGGCAGGGAGTACGAGGGGATAGAGCTGTTCATAGATCCGGACACGGCGGCGGGCGAGGACTCCATGCTTAAAAGCGGCTTCGGGCTGGACGTGACGGAGCTGAGGGACAAATATTGCCCGGACGGGGAGACCTTCATTGCCGGGATGCACCTGCCGGATGCACTGCGGGAAAAGCTGTGGGAGCAGGGATGCGGCGGGGCGGTACAGGAAGTCGGCATGAAAACCGGCGTGATAGAGCTTCTGGCCGCTCTCATATATGAGACGGCGGAGATGAAAACGGCGCGGCCGGTCTACTATACCAAGTCGCAGGTCGGGATCGCAAAGAGGACGGAGGAGATAATCACCGCCGACCTTTCAAAGCAGCATACCGTGCGCGAGTTCGCGGAGTTGTTCTCCGTCAGTGAAAGCAGCGTCAAAAATTATTTCTGCGGCGTGTTCGGCCAGAGCATTTCCCGCTATGTCACGCATAAGCGGATGCTTTACGCGGCGGAGCTGCTTTCCGGGACGCGGCTATCCGTGATCGAGGTTGCGAACCGGGCGGGATATGTGAACCAGAGCAAATTTGCCGCGGCCTTCCGCCGGGAATTTTCCTGCTCCCCGCTTGAATACCGCAGAAAAACCGCCGTTCCGGGCGGGTTGAAAACGGAATATTAAACAGGCAGAGCCGCGAGGCTCTGCCGCAGTCTGTCAAAGAACATGTGCAGCAGGGCGCGGATAAGAGAGCAGCGGGGGAGCTTGAGGGGTAGCGCAGCGGCGGCGCGGTAGTGAATGACATGCCGGTGGCATGTCAGAGCCGCGCCGTGACCGAGCCGCAGCGAGAAAAGGCCCGCCTCAAATACAATAAACCGCCGTCCAAAAGTCTTGATACATCAACGACTTTTGGAGCAAAGCAGCATTTTGATAATATCAAAACGCTCGGCGGATGAAGCTTGTCAAAAAAAGTCCTCACAAAACTTTTTTGACAAGCTGAGGCAGAGCCGCGAGGCTCTGCCTGTTTTACTATCATATTGCGCACACCGGTTCGTCCAGCGGCTGGAGGAGGAAAGCGGAAAGCTCCGCGGCAAAATCGGCGTCAATCTCCGAGAGTCGGCCTTTGCCCGCGACAAGCGGGTCTATGCAGCGCTTCTTCGCCGGTATAACGCGCCATGCGGCGTCGGAGGCGGCCTCGCTGGGGAGGAGCATTTGATGCAGAGAACGATAGGCTGCCCACTCAGCGCGCAGCCTGTCATCGGCTGTGATTTTTGCAATCACGTCGTCCTCGGTCCCATACAGGTCGTCGAGACTCAATACGCCTTTTTCAACTGCGTGCCGCAGAAGCTCGGCCAGCCGCTGCATAGCGTAGCGATCCTCGTCGGACACGTATATGCGGGACATCTTCAGTGCGTCGCGCGCAAAAGCCGCGGCGATGTCCGCACGTTGGAACGCAAGCTCCGGGGCGCCGTCGGGCGCGGAGGCGACGCACAGCGCGTCGTAGTATTCCTGAAGCGCGGCGGGGGAGCACAGCGAGTAGCCCGCGAGGTTGCCAAGCGTATATTCGAGCCGGTCGGCGGAGAGCCGGGGACTGTCGTTGTCGGCGATGGGGTAGAGGTGGTAGTCCGTCACGGCGTCGGGCGCGACTCCGTATTTTCCGAGCAGCGCCATGATTTCCGGGGACTGCGTTATCATCGCGGCGGTGCGGCCTTCGGTGTACTCCTGCCGCAGATAGTCGCCGTGCAGAAAATCAACCGTGTGCGCGAAGGACGGTGTGGATATATCGTGAAACAGCGCCGCGAGCGCCTGCTCAATCTCGCCGGTGAAGTGCCATGTGATGAGACAGACGCCGACGCTGTGCCGGAAGCGGGAATATCGCGGCAGACAGAGAAAGCGCGGAAACGCGGTGTATTCACAGCCGCAGTTCATGCCAACGCCGCGCAGGCGCTGCATCTCCGGTACGGCGCAGAATTCGTCCAGCCATGCCGGAGCGTCGCTGTGATAGCTTATCGCGTGGTGCTCTGTGTATGTGTTCATGCCTGACCTCCTGAAATCTGCTGACAATCATACCATAGCGCGCGGCACATTTCAACGCCAGCGGAAATAGTATCAGTTGACAAGGGCAGACACGCCTGACAGTGCGTCTTTTCTGCGCTTTTTGCTCTTTTCGTCTTGAAGGGCGGCAGCCCGTCCGTGTCTCAAAAAGCAAAAATCACTCGAAAATCCATCCCTGTCAGGTGCGAAGCAGTTTTGACGGAGCAGAAATGTGGCCAGACGATGAAAAGGCCGCAGAGAATACTTACTGTATTGTCAAGGACTTTGAAGAAGTATGGGCGCATTTCTGCCCGCCAAAACCGTGTTTGCCCTTGTCAACCGATACTAAGATGCCCCCAACACTCACTCAATTGAGTGAGTGTTGGGGGCTGTCCGGAATCATGTGGATTTGTGTAAATCATGTGTACTTGCCGCATTCATCACACAAAACCGTTGATTTTACAAGGCTTTTACCCGTTTATCAATACATGCCGCCCATGTCGGGAGCTGCGGCGACGGGAGGATTCTTCTCAGGAATGTCGGCTACGAGGCTCTCGGTGGTCAGAACCATGGAGGCGACGGAGGCGGCGTTCTCAAGTGCGCTGCGGCAGACCTTGGTCGGGTCGACGATGCCAAGCTCAATCATGTCGCCGTACTTGTCGTTCGCAGCGTCGAAGCCGTAGTTGGCCTTGCGGCTGTTATACACATTATTGAGGATGACTGCGCCTTCGAGACCTGCGTTCGCGGCGATCTGCATGATAGGAGCCTTCAGCGCGCGGGCAACGATCGCGGCGCCGGTCTTCTCATCGCCGCTGAGGGTTGCAACCAGCTTGTCGGCTGCCTTGGAGGCCACGACATATGCGGTGCCGCCGCCTGCAACGATGCCTTCCGCGACTGCGGCGCGGGTAGCGTTCAGAGCGTCCTCAATGCGGAGTTTCTTCTCCTTCATCTCGGTCTCAGTGGCAGCGCCGACCTTGATGACGGCAACGCCGCCGGACAGCTTTGCCAGACGCTCCTGAAGCTTCTCCTTGTCATACTCGGAGGTGGAGACGCTTATCTGATGCTCGATCTGAGTGGTGCGAGCCTTGATGTCCTCGGAGGAGCCGGCACCGTCAACGATGGTGGTGTTCTCCTTGGTGACCTTGACCTGATGAGCCTGACCCAGAACGCTGAGGTCAGCATCCTTCAGCTCCATGCCGAGATCGCTGGAGACGACGGTGCCGCCGGTCAGGATTGCGATATCCTGAAGCATTTCCTTGCGTCTGTCGCCGAAGCCGGGAGCCTTGACGCACACGCAGGTGAAGGTGCCGCGCAGCTTGTTGAGAACGATAGTGGCCAGAGCCTCGCCCTCGACGTCCTCGGCGATTATCAGCAGCTTGCGGCCGGCTTTGACGATCTGCTCAAGCAGGGGCAGAATCTCCTGAATGTTGGAGATCTTCTTATCGGTGATGAGGATGAGAGCGTCGTCAATGACGGCTTCCATTTTGTCCATATCGGTTGCCATGTAGGGGCTGAGGTAGCCGCGGTCAAACTGCATACCTTCGACGACATCGCTGTAAGTCTCGGCGGTCTTGGATTCCTCGATGGTGATGACACCGTTCTGGCTGACCTTCTCCATCGCGTCGGCAATCAGGTTGCCGATGTGCTCGTCGCCGGAGGAAATGGTGCCGACGCGGGCGATGTCATTGGAGCCGGAGACCGGCTGGGAGATACCCTTGACGGCCTCGACAGCGGCTGCGGTGGCCTTCTGGATGCCCTTTCTCATAACCATGGGGTTTGCGCCGGCTGCGAGGTTCTTCAGACCTTCGTTGATCATCGCCTGTGCGAGCACGGTTGCACTGGTGGTGCCGTCGCCTGCGACGTCGTTGGTCTTGGTGGAGACTTCCTTGATGAGCTGTGCGCCCATGTTCTCAAACGGATCCTCCAGCTCGATTTCCTTTGCGATGGTCACGCCGTCGTTGGTGATCAGCGGAGCGCCGAACTTCTTGTCGAGCA
>URPD01000072.1 GCA_900549645.1 uncultured Eubacteriales bacterium | reverse complement strand
AGGTCAGAATGGAAGTGGAAACCGGGGAGGTTAAGGAGCATCCGACCTATAAACGCATTCAGGAGTATGTGCAGGAAAAGTACGGCTTCAAAGTCCATACGGCATATATTGCAGAGGTCAAGCGTATGGTCGGACTGGATATGCACAAAGCACCGAACGCAGTGGAGCAGAGAAAACATGAGTATCATCCCTGCCCGCCTGAAAGGGTTGAGGCAATCAAGGATGCGCTGCGGCATTTTGGCTTAATTGCTGAGTGAATTGACTATGAGGCAGTAAAAACGCCGTGCTAAAATCGGGCGTAGTGAAAACAGCAAATTTCTTTCTTCTTGCGCAAAAAAATATATTAGAAAGCAAAGCACGATAGAGTGTATGCGGTATGCTTCTGTGCGTAGGATTTTGCGGAACAGTACATTCCCACGCCATGCAGCAAAATGCGAAAGAGCTATGCTGAAACTGCTATAATTAGTAAAAATAGATTAATTCACAGGTGTATGCTTAATGACAGAAACAGAAGAACAGATCCGTCCCACATGGCGCAGCCGCTTCATGGGCTTTATCGGCAAATACTGGCTGCCGCTGCTGTGGATGATACTCGCAGGACTTGACGTTGGCTATCGGCTGCTTTACCCCGCAAGCGGCGGCCGCTCATGGTATAACCTAACGGCGGCAAAATTCACGGCGCTGTGGGCGCTTTTGCTGTGCGGCATTGTGTACGCCGTGCCGCCGAAGGCGCGCCGCGTGCTAATCATACTTTTCGTTGCGTTTCAGAGCTTCATGTGCCTTGTGTACGCCGCAATGTTCAACATGTTCGGCACGGTATTCTCCTTTGCTGACCTCGCCTACACCGGCGACGGCACAAAGTTTTTCAGCCTGACCTACCTCAACTTCCGTAAGCTGCTGATAATCATGCTGCTGGCCGCGCTTGTCGGTGCGGTGCTGCTGGCGATAGCGATGCCGAAGAAGTACGACAAACGCAGACCGCTCATCGCACTCGCCATGGTTGCCATATCGCTTGGCGGACTGATATGGCTCAACAGTTCTATGACCGAGAGCGACAACGAGGATTACAGCT
The DNA here is from genome assembly GCA_900549645.1 of uncultured Eubacteriales bacterium. Taxonomy (GTDB): domain Bacteria; phylum Bacillota; class Clostridia; order Oscillospirales; family Oscillospiraceae; genus Limivicinus. The sequence goes on along the minus strand of URPD01000072.1, from coordinate 5,150 downwards.
GGGACGTTAATTCTCTGGGCAGCGCTGACATGGAACTGTATACGAATTTTACCGATGTAAACCAATGTTTTCATTTGATGGGTAGCTATCAATATCTGTTCCGCAGCTTTGTCGTGACCTACGGCATTGAGGACTAGCTGAAAAACGGCGCGACATATGAAGAGCTTGACGCATACTACGCCTAGCGCAGCAACGCTCCGCACGAGGCGAACGACATGACCGGCGTTTTCAAGGGCAAAAACGTGATGCTCTTTCTGCTTGAGTCGATCGACACATGGCTGCTGACTGAGGACTATATGCCTAACCTGTATGCTTTGCAGCAGGCGGGCATCAACTTTGAAAATCATTACAGTCCCATGTTCATATCCGCCGGCACATTCGGGACAGAGTTTACAGTGAACACCGGGCTCGTAGCACCGACTAACGGCATAAGCAACAGTGCTTACAGCACGTACGCCTTCCCATTCTCGCTCGCAAATCTTTTCGAAAACGAAGGCTATACGGCCAATTCCTTCCACTCATCCAGCGGCGGCATATATAACCGTGGTGTTGTCCATATAAACTGGGGTTACGAAAAATATCACAGCTGGTACGACATGGGTATGGAGGATTACCAGCGCGACAGCGAGATGATAAACGGATATGACCTGATGGTTGCGCCCGACAAGTATTTTGACTTCATTCTGACCTATTCCGGTCATGGCCCGTATACGGCCGACATGGACAATATATGTGAGGGACATTGGGAGGACGTGTACCGCACGGTCGACCCCGAAAAGATTCCGGCGGACGGCGCAGATTTGCAGGAGTATTACCGCGCGGTCGCGCACGCTATGGAAACCGATGCATTTATCGGCGAGCTTATAGATAAAATGGAGGCCGACGGCAGGATAAACGATACTGTTTTCATATTCTTTACTGATCACTACTGCAAATACATGTCGAATACCGGGCTTGTGATGCAGCTGAAGGACGTTGACAACATGGATATGCTCTGCCAGACCCCGTTTTTCATATACAGCAAGGATATGGAGCCGTGCACCGTCACAAAGCTCACCTCAACCATGGACATCGCGCCGACGATAGCAAACCTTTTTGACCTTGACGTGAACTATGCATATTATACGGGCGACGATATTTTCAGCGACGGCGGCTATGTAATATTCCGAGGGCTGAACTGGTACGACGGCGATATATATTACACTCCAGACTATGACGGCGAGATGACTGACGATGTATATACGTATATATACGCCCGCAATACCGAAGTCAGCACGCGAATAAACGCGTCGTGGGACACCTTCCGCTCCAATTATTTTGCAACACTTACGCCATAGGCGCGATATTCGTCAAAATAAACCAGTCAGGACGAAAAAAACTCTTGAATTGTACAAGTCACTGTGTTATACTTATCAAGCTGTTATTTTGAACATAATCGAAAGGATTGAAATAAATGAGCGCACTCAACATTGTTCTTACCATTCTTCAGGTTCTGTCCGGTCTCGCCCTTACTGTCATCGTCTTGATGCAGAGCGGCAAGAGCGCAGGTCTTTCCGGCTCCATCTCCGGCGGCGCCGACACCTTCCTGTCCAAGGGCAAGGCAAAGACTCTCGACGCAAAGCTCGCACGGTGGACCAAGTGGTTTGCCCTCGCTTTCGTTCTGCTGACTCTTGTTCTGCATTTCGTCTGATTTCGTTTGATAAACCGACCCTCCCGCATATGCGGGAGGGTCTTTCTTATCTCATCGTATAATATATAATAACCGCCGGAGCTTTTGCCCCGGCGGTTTAAATTTTATTTATCCATGTACGCTGCAAGCACGCCCTTATAGGTCATGTAGCAGTCAAACTTGGAGACAACCTCGAACGGCGCATGCATACTCAGCACGGGAACGCCGGCGTCGATGGTGTCGATATTGCGGTTGGCCATGAACTTTGCAATGGTTCCGCCGCCGCCCTGATCGACCTTGCCAAGCTCCGCCATCTGCCACACGACGCCCTTGTCGGCGTACAGGCGGCGCAGATAGGCGACGATCTCGGCGGAAGCGTCGCTCGTGCCGGACTTGCCGCGCGCCCCGGTAAACTTGCATATGCCCATGCCGTAGTTCAGCTTCGCGGCGCTGCGCTTCTCGGAGACCTCGGCAAAGTTCGGGTCAAAGGCGTTGCAGACGTCGGCAGACAGGCAGAAGCTGTTCTCGAAGCAGCGGCGCAGGGATACGCCCTGAGTCTCGCACAGATCCTCCATGAAGCAGTCGAACGCGGCGCTCTGCATACCGCTGACGCCCTCGGAGCCGATCTCTTCCTTGTCGGCAAGGATGCAGACGCTGGTCTTTTCGGGGTTCTCAACGTCGAATATCGCCTTCAGCTCGGCATAGGCGCAGACTCTGTCGTCATGGCCGTAAGCGCCTATCATGGAGCGGTCGAGGCCGATCTCGGTAACATCGTAGGCCGGGACGGCAACCAGCTCCGCAGAGAGGAAGTCCTCCTCGGTGATGCCGTACATGTCGTTGAGCAGGCTCATAACCGCGAGCTTTACGCGATCCTTGCCCTCGTCGGCGTAAGGAGTGCTGCCGATGAGAATGTTCAGCCCCTCGCCGGGGATGCCCTCGGCCATGGTCTTCTTCATCTGGTCGGCGGCGAGATGCGGCAGCAGGTCGGTTATGACGAAGCGAGGCTCGCCCGGCTCACGGCCGATGGTGACTTCAACGGTCTCGCCGCTCTTGAGCGCGACAACACCGTGAAGCTCCAGCGGAATAGTTACCCACTGATACTTTTTTATGCCGCCGTAGTAGTGCGTCTTGAAGTAGCACAGCTCATCGGTCTCATACATGGTTATCTGCTTGAGGTCGAGGCGCGGGGAATCGACGTGCGCGCCCGCGATCACAGCGCCCTCAGCGAGGCTCTTTTTGCCGATGACGGCAAGCATGAGTGCCTTGCCGCGGTTGTTTCTGTATATTCTCATGCCGGGCTTCAGCTCCATGCCGAGTTCATACTCGACAAAGCCCTGCTCCTCGGCCAGCGCTATCGCGTTCTTGACAGCCTCGCGCTCGGTGCGGGAGTCGTTCAGATAGCTCATATACTGCCCGCAGTAATCCTCAACGGCGAGGCGCTCATCGGTGTCGATAAGGTCGTAACCGTTCTTCTGCTCATAAAAGAGCTTGCTTCTCAGTTCATCCATTTCACAAAACCTCCTCAAATGTTTTTCTGCATCTTTCTATAAATTCTTCCTGCGAGCCATTGTTCTCCAGAACACGGCTGCATTTTTGGATGAAATACTCATTTGGCCGCTGGGCGTTGACGCGCATCATCGCGTACTCGCGGCTTATCCCGTCGCGCCGCATTATGCGGCTTATCCTGACGTCCCTGCCGGCAATGACGCCGACTGTCGCTGTGCAGCGCTTGGCAAGGCCGCTGGAAAACAGCTCGATCGCGTCTATCGCGGCAAGTGTGCCGCCGTTCATCGCGTGCTCGCGCAGAATGCGGCGTATCTCAAGATTTATGTGCCTGTGCGTGATTATGTTCAGGTCGCGCAGAGCTTCCTCGTCGGTAAACACCACCGCGCCGAGCGCCTTGCGGTCGAGCTTCCCGTCAACGACCGCGCCGGGGAAATATTTCTCTATCTCGTCGAGCATCGGCCTGTCGGTCTCAAGCATACGGTGATACACGGCGTCGCAGTCTATAAGCAGCGCGCCGCGCCGCTCAAGCTCGTTGAGCGCGGTGGTCTTGCCGCATCCGGTGCCTCCCGTGATGCCGATTATCTTCATACCATCGACCAGCGCGTCGGCTATCTCATCCGCCGGCAGCGCGCCCTGTCGAAGAATTCTGTACGGCATGCGGCTGAGGTCTATCAGCGTCGATTCGCGCCCGATGCCGCATTCTCCGCCGTCCAGTACAGCGTCGATCTTGCCGTCGAAATATTTCAGAACGCTGTCGGCGTTTTTGGGGCTTGACTCACCGGATGGGTTCGCCGAGGGCGCAGCAAACGGTACGCGGCTTTTTTCAAGCAGCTCCAGCGTAAGCGGGTGATCCGGGCAGCGCAGGCCGACCGTCTCCCCTCCCGCTCGGACTATCTCCGGTACACAGGGCTTGGCCTTCATCACAATCGTCAGCGGCCCCGGCCAGAACCTCTTCGCCAGCGTGTACGCCTGCGGCGGGACGCTTTCGCAGTAGCGCTCCATCGACGCCGCGTCATGCACCATGAGCGACAGCGGCTTGACCTCCGGGCGGCCCTTGACCTCGTAGATCTCCGCTACGGCCTTCTCGTCAAGACCGTTCCCTGCGAGGCCGTACACGGTCTCCGTCGGGACGGCGACGAGTCCGCCGCCGCGCATTATTCCGGCAAGCTCGTCGGTGCAGCTTATAAATCTCTTTGTGTTCATGTCACGCCTCCGACTGCGCCCGCAGCTTCTCCGCCTGCTCCGCCGTGACCAGCGCGTCTATCAGCGGGTCGAGGTTGCCGTTCATAATGGCGGCGATATTGAAATTCTTGTTGTCGCCCGTAAGCCGGTGATCCGTCACGCGGTTCTGCGGGAAATTATATGTCCGTACGCGCTCGCTCCGGTCGCCGGAGCCGATCTGGCTCTTGCGCTCGGCCGCGACGGCGGCGGCCTGCTTCGCCTGCTCCGCCTCGTACAGCTTGGAGCGGAGTATCTGCATCGCGCGGTCTTTATTCTTATACTGACTGCGCTCGTCCTGACATTCTACGACCGTCCCCGTCGGGAGATGCGTTATTCTTATCGCGCTCTCGGTCTTGTTGACGTGCTGTCCGCCCGCACCTGACGAGCGGTAGGTGTCAATCTTCAGGTCGTTCATGTCGAGCTTGAAGTCCACGTCCTCTATCTCCGGCAGGACTGCAACTGTCGCCGCGGAGGTGTGTATCCTGCCGCCCGACTCCGTGACCGGGACGCGCTGTACGCGGTGCCCACCGGCTTCAAATTTGAGCCGCGAGTACGCGCCCTCGCCCTCGACGACAAAGCTGATCTCTTTTATTCCGCCCAGTTCCGTCTCGTTGATATTCGCTATCTCTATCCGCCAGCCTCTGGACTCGGCGTACATCGAGTACATTCTGAATAGGTCAGCCGCGAAGAGCATCCCCTCTTCCCCGCCGACGCCGCCGCGTATCTCCATGATAACGTTCTTCGCGTCGTTCGG
>URPD01000071.1 GCA_900549645.1 uncultured Eubacteriales bacterium | reverse complement strand
TGGCGCCCCCCTTAGGGGAGCTGGCAGCCGTAAGGCCGACTGAGGGGTCACCAGACTTTATAAAGTGCCATTTTGGAAAAGAGAAGGCATTATAAAGAACACCTCTGTCATTCCGAGGAGCGAAGCGACGTGGGAATCCGTTCCTCTTATGGCACAATGCGTGTTCTGCCTGCAATGCATAGGAGATGCGGATTCCCACGACCAGTGACGTCGGTCACTGGCCTCGGAATGACAGGTGGTTTTAAACAATTGCGTCGATTTTCATGTTGGCGTAAGGCGCAAAAAGGGGACGGCACAGAGACCGTCCCCTACGATATTGCGTTACTGCGCGGCAAACCTTGCTCAATACCCAAGCTCTTCGTCGACAAGGACTATGTGCAGCTCATCGAGAAGACGGGGCTTCTGCTCGATTATCGTCGTGACGGAGCAGATGCGCTGTGCGTGATGGCAGTCCACACATTTGCCGGTGATGGCGCAGGGCGTGTCGAGGCCGAACCGCTGTGCATTCTTTGAACATGCCACGGCCTTGACGCGCGCCATGCCGCTCTCAAGATCGGCTGCAAGCTTGTTCTTGCCGACTACAAGCACGACTTTTTTCGGCCCGCCGAACATCGCGGCGACGCGGTTGCCGTTGCCGTCGATATTTATGAGCTTGGCGTTCATCGTGATGGCGTTGGTCGAACACAGGTACCAGTCCGCCTCCTTGGCCTTCTCGAATATCTCCGCGCGCTCCTCAGGCTTGACGTCCCAGTGAAAATATACGGGGTTGCCCTGCGCGCGCAGAGCGTCGGGAAGTCCAAGCGAGCTGATGGTCATCGAGCCGCCGCAGCCGACGGAGGCGCGGTCGCCTATCAGCTCCAATACGAGCTTTTTCGCCTCTTCGCCGCTGGCGGCACTGTGAACGGTGAAGCCGCGGCCTTCGAGATTGGATACGAGCTTATCATAGTTTTCGCAGAACATGAACTATCCCCTCTCTGAATTTTATATTTAATGTCAAATAAGAGCCTGCGGGCAGAGATCAGGGCTGTTTGTGAACTCGCACTCGACGGTGAGCGCGCCCGCCTTCGTCGCGGCGGCGGCGCACTGCTGTGCGCTGAAGCCCTGCGTGCCGCCCCAGACGATGGCGGCCATCGCGGCGTCGCCCGCGCCGGTAGCGTCGATCATATTCGCCGGGCAGCAGGGAACGCGGCCGATGCCGTCGGCGGAAGCGTAGAGCATACCTTCGGTGCCGAGACTTATAAACACCCGCTTCACGCCCATTTCGAGGAAGCGTTCCGCGGCCTTTTCCGGCTCCGCCTCGCCCGTCAGATACCGCGCCTCAAGCGCGTTCGGCTTGAGCGCATATATCCTGTCCAGCACCGGAAGCAGCTTCATCGCCTTCGCGGTGGAGACCGGATCCGAGTAGATAGGCACGGTGCAGGCCGCGGCGAGGAAGCGTATCGCGTCGGCGCTGAGATTCGTGTCCAGCACCAGCGCGTCGGCGCTGTTTATCCTGCCGATGCAGGAGGCCAGATGCTCCGGCGTCACGCACTCGGCGATGTCCATATCCGCGATGCCGACGCACATGTCCCCCATCTCATCCGTTACGTATAAATATGTAGAACTGCGGCGCTGCGGCTCTACGCGCGCCATCGACATATCCATGCCGAGACTGCGGCAGCCGTCCATAAGGCTGCTGCCGTAGACATCTCCGCCGATGGCGGCGATGAGACTGACGTCCATGCCGAGCAGGCAGAGATTATGCGCGATGTTGCGCCCGACTCCGCCGGGCTTGAGGGAGACGAAGCCCGGATTGGAGTCGCGCATACGGAGAGCCAAGGCCGGCTTGCCGCATATATCCATGTTCACGCCGCCGGCAACGACGGCGTGAAGCTTTTTTACTTGAGGTTCCATATATTCTCCGCGTACTCACGAATAGCCCTGTCGGCGGCGAAAACTCCGCTGCGGGCGGTGTTCATAATGGAAAGTCTACCGCGCTCCTGCGGGTCACGGATGCTGTCGTACAGGCGGCGCTGTGTGTCGGCATAGGCGCGGTAGTCGGCAATGAGCATGTACTGATCGCCGCCGTAGATGAGCTGGGACACCAGATCGGAATAGCTCTTGCCGTCGGCGAAGCCCTGACTGAAGCGGTCGAGCACACGGCGTATCTCGGCGTCGGCGCCGACAATGGCGGCGGGGTCATAGCCTTCCGCGCGGACGCGGGAGATCTCGTCGGTGTGCAGGCCGAAGAGGAACATGTTCTCGTCGCCGAGGCGTTCGTACATCTCGACGTTCGCGCCGTCGAGCGTGCCGATAGTCACGGCGCCGTTCATCATCAGCTTCATGCAGCCGGTGCCGGAGGCTTCCTTACCGGCGGTGGATATCTGCTCGGACACCTGCGCGGCGGGGACTATGGCCTCGGCCGCGGAGACGCGGTAGTTCTCCACAAAGTAGACCTGCAGTCTGCCGCGGCAGACGGGGTCGTTGTTGATGTCCTCGGCCATGGACAGCAGCAGCTCGATTATGCGCTTTGCGGTCTTGTAGCCCGCCGCGGCCTTCGCGCCGAACACAAAGGTACGCGGGACGAAGTCCATGTTCGGGTTATCGTGCAGCTGGAGCTGGAGGCTCGCAATGCTCATCGCGCAGAGGAGCTGGCGCTTGTACTCGTGCAGACGCTTTATCTGCACGTCCATTATCGCGTCGGTGTTGAGGGTGAAGCCGTCGTTGCGCATCGCAAATTCAGCGAAGCGGTACTTGTTCTCAAGCTTTATTTCATTGACGCGGCGGAGAACCTCGCCGTCGGAAGCGAATTTCGCAAGCTCTTCAAGCCGCTCCGGCTCAAGCAGATATGTGTCGCCGCCGAGCAGTTCGCAGATCAGGCCGTGCAGGCCGGGGTTTATCTGGCTGAGCCAGCGGCGATGGTCGATGCCGTTGGTGACGGAGGTGAAGCGATCCGGGCGGATGGTGTAGATGTCGTGGAACAGGTCGTTTTTCAGAATCTCGCCGTGCAGGCGCGAAACACCGTTGACCTTGTAGCAGGCGGCAAGGCAGAGGTTTGCCATGTGCACCTGATTGTCGCGGATGATGAGGTTGCGGCCGACGAGCTCGCCCTGACCGAAGTTCTGCACCAGATAGTCGCACCAGCGGCGGTTTATCTCGCACAAGATCTCCCACAGGCGCGGCAGCAGCTGCTGCACGATGTCCTGCGGCCACTTCTCAAGCGCCTCGCTCATAACGGTGTGGTTGGTGTAGGCGACGGAGTGAGTGACGATGTCCCACGCCTCGTCCCAGCCGAGGCCGTATTCGTCCATGAATATGCGCATCAGCTCAGGGATTATCAGCGTCGGGTGAGTGTCATTTATCTGCATGGCGTGATGCTCGGCGAAAGACTTGATGTCGCCCCACTTGCGGATGTGCTTGCGCACAACGTCCTGCGCAGTCGCGGAGACAAAGAAGTACTGCTGCTTCAGGCGCAGGATCTTGCCCTCGACGTGCTCGTCAGGCGGGTAGAGAACTTTGGTTATGACCTCGGCCATGGTGCGCTGCTCCATGCTCTTGACATATTCGCCCTCGGAGAAGAGGTACATGTCGAGCGAATTGGGGCTTTTCGCGTCCCACAGGCGCAGGGTGTTTATCTCGCGTCCGCCGTAGCCCGCGATGAGCATGTCGCGCGGGACGGCGATGACGGCGGTATAACCGGTGTATTCGGCGTGATAGTGCCCCATGCTGTCCCAGTGCGGGGCGACGTGCCCGCCGAAGCGAACCTCGACGGCGTCCTCCCAACGGGGGATGAGCCAGCTCTCGGCCGCGGTACGCCAGTTGTCGGCGACCTCGGTCTGGCGGCCGTTTTCAAACTTCTGGCGGAAAATTCCCAGCTCGTAGCAGATGGAATAGCCCGTACCCTCGTAGCCGCAAGTGGCCATGCTGTCCATATAGCAGGCGGCGAGGCGGCCAAGACCGCCGTTGCCGAGACCAGCGTCAGGCTCGGCCTCAAAGATGTCGGACGCATTGCGGCCAAGATCCTCAAGCGCGCCGGTGACGGCTTCGGATATGCCTAGGTTGAAGGCGTTCTTCATCAGACTGCGCCCCATCAGAAACTCCATCGACATATAGTGGACTTCCTTTTCATGCTTCGTGGGGCTTTCGGCGGCAAGAAGCCTGCTCATTATCTCGTTTATGACTATCGCCGTGGCCTGAAAGACCTGATCGTCGGTAGCGCTGGCACTGGTGACGCTGAAATGGGCGCAGAGCTTATCTTCTATCGCGCTGCGTACTTCGTCGCGGGAAATTTCTCCGATCATGGGTTATACCTCCGGGTGAAAAGATTAGATTTTGCTGTCCTTGGGGACTACGATGGGAAGTCTGGGATTGCCGGTGAGGGTGATGCCGGGCGAGTAGCTGCAATACTTGTCGGAAATGACGCAGTTAAGCTCCGCCCATTCGCCTATCGTGCTGCCCTTCATAACGATGCAGTTGGTGAGCTTCGCGCCGCGCGCGATGCGGACGCCGGGGAATACGATACAGTTTTCCACGCTGCCCTCGATAATGCAGTTGTCGGCGACAAGGCTGTTCTTGGAGCCGGCGTTTTCGCCGTAGTAGGTGCTGACCTCCTCGTGGGCGCGGGTTCTTATGGGGCGCTCCGCCGGGAAAAGCTGGCGGCGCAGCTCACCGTTAAGCATATCCATGCTGCACTGATAATAGTCAGCCACGCTTCTGATTGACGCGGCGTAGCCCTCGTGCACATAGGCCGCCATCCTGCCGCCCTCCGCGAGGAAGGAGGACACGGCGTCCTTGTGGAAACGGTACAGATTCAGAGCCTTGCATTTGTCCATTATGCGCAGAAGAGTATCCTTATTGATGATGTATCCCTCAAGAGAGGGGATGCCCTCGCCGGGATCGGTGCGGTCGAACAGAAGCTGTTTGACCATGCCGTCATCGTCGATGACATAGCGGTGGTTGCTGCCGGTAAGCTCACCGGCGGAGCAGATGGCCGTGATCTCCGCGCCGGTCTTCGTATGGTGGTGCATGGCGGCGGTGAGGTCGATGTTTGCGCATACGCTGCCGAGCAGGAGCGCGATGTGCTTCTGCGGGATGTTGCGCACATAGGTAGCGACGGCGTTGAGCGCCTCGATGGTGCCGGTGTAGTTGCCGCGGTGATATTCCGGCAGGCCGAAGGGCGGCAGCATACGCAGTCCGCCGTAGCGGCGGCTCATGTCCCAGTTCTTGCCGCTGCCGATATGGTCGAGCAGGGACTGATAATCGCGCTGCATGATGACGCCGACGTCGCGTATACCAGCGTTCATCATGGAGGAGAGGGCAAAGTCGATAAGGCGGTAGCGCCCGCAGAACGGGAGGGACGCCGCGGTACGGCGGCGGACAAGCTCGCCCAGCTCAGGGGAAGCGCTGTAAGCAAATATTATTCCGTGAAGATCGTACATGGCTCAAACCTCCTCCCCAGTGTATATCATGGCTCCCGCCGGAACGGACGCGGAGCCGCGTATCTCTATGTTGGGCCCGCAGGTAGCGACACCCCAAGCGTCCGTCCCGTCGGGCGGCGCGCCGACGTGCGCGGCGCGGTGGATGACCGTGTTCTCGCCGACTATGGCGTATTCCACCGTCGCGCCGTCCTCGATGACCGCGCCGGGCATGACGACGCTGTAAATGACGTTCGCACCCTTGCCGACTCTGACGTTGGAGGACAGGACGGAGTTTTCAACATGGCCGTATATCTCACAGCCCTCGGTGACGATGGAGTGGATTATCTCGGACTCCGGCCCCGCGTAGTGCGGCGGGCATATCGGACTGCGGCTGCTTATCGGCCATGCGGGGTCGAACAGGTTTATGAGCGTGGATGAGAGCATATCCATGTTCGCGTCCCAGAGGCTCGTTATCGTGCCGACGTCGCGCCAGTAGCCCTTGAAGCGGTACGGCCACAGCTTTTCACCCGCGGCGAGCATGTTCGGGATGATGTTCTTGCCGAAATCCTTGCTGGAATAGGGGTCGTTCTCGTCGGCGATGAGGTATTCGCGCAGCTTCTTCCAATTGAATATGTATATGCCCATCGAAGCCAGATCGCTCTTCGGGTGCTTCGGCTTCTCCTCAAATTCGCTGACGTAGCCGTCCTCGCCGAGGTTCATAATGCCGAAGCGCGTCGCCTCGTCCATCGAGACCTGAAGCACGGATATCGTACATGCGGCGTCGTGCTCGATGTGCTCGCGCAGCATGTCGGCGTAGTCCATCTTGTAGATGTGGTCCCCGGAGAGGATGAGCACGTTTTCGGGATCGTAGTTCTCGATGAAGCCGATGTTCTGGTAGATGGCGTTGGCGGTGCCGGAGAACCATGAGCCCTTCTCGCCCGCGCTCTGATACGGAGGCAGAATGTACACGCCGCCGTCGGACACGTCAAGATCCCACGGCTGACCGTTGCCTATGTAGCTGTTGA
>URPD01000070.1 GCA_900549645.1 uncultured Eubacteriales bacterium | reverse complement strand
CATACCGCCTTTTCTTGTTATCCAGCCCTCCGGCTGTATCGGTTGAGCAAAAGTCCGCGTGGGATTGATGTGGTATCTTTAACTTTGGGAAACTCCCTGCTCCCACTTGGATATTGTCTGCCGCACAACGTTCAGCTTGACGGCCAGCTCTTCCTGCGAAAGTCCCTTCGACTTTCTGACAGCTTTTATTTTTTCGCTAAGCATTATTTTAGCCTCCTTCGGTTCGGCTGATGGCATCATTATAGAGCAAGACCGCCCGTTGCCGCAAGCAACGCATGTTAACATCCTGCCGCGCGGCATTAAAAATCGCCGCACAAATGTGCGGCGATCCTCTGAGGTTTGCGATTCGATTGCTTTTTCTTCTTTTGGGGTTTGTGAGGTATGCTTTCCCTTTCTATATCAACATGAGGACTGGTTAGATCTTCATGCAGACATCCCATGCGCGCCAGATGACTGTGCGCAGATTGCCGATGGCGACGCAGTCGCCAACGCGATGAATTGTCTCCCTGCCCTTGACCTTGCGGGATGCGGTCTTGCCGCCGACAGGGGTCGGCACGAAGCCGATGCCGTTGACAACGCTGTCGCACTCGACGAAGAAGGTCTCGCCGGTCTGAACATTCTTGACGGTGCAGCCCTTGTCGGTGATCTCGGTGACGGTGGAGTGCAGGTAAACGGGAACCTTGTGGTACTCCATAGCGTCACGCAGGTAAGAGGTATTGGCAAGGCAGGTAGCCTGAGCCGCAACGAGGTCGCCCGCGTACTCGACGATGATCGGGTGCTTGCCGAAGTTCAGCAGCAGGTCGTAGGCCGCCTCGCAGGAGGACTGGCCGCCGCCGATGAACAGAACCTTGTCGCCGACGTCTTTCTTGTCCTTGAGGATATCGGTGAAGGTGAGAGTTTTCTCAAAGCCCTTGATCTGCGGCATCGTGCGGGGCACGGAGCCGGTAGCGACGATGATGTCGTCAAAGCCGCGGAGCGTGTTCAGGTCGTTGACCTCGGTGCCGAGATGGACTTCGATGCCGGCCTTCTCAATCTCACGCTTGTACCAAGTGATGAGATCCTTGTCGTTCTCCTTGAAGGTCATGGCGGACGCGGTCAGGAACAGGCCGCCCAGCTCGTTGGACTTCTCGAAGATGACGGGCTTGTGGCCGCGCTGAGTCAGAACCAGAGCGCACTCCATGCCGCCGATGCCGCCGCCGATGATAGCGACCTTCTTGGGCTTCTTGGTCGGGACTATCTTGTAGCGGTTGTGCTGCATGGTGGTGGGGTTCAGGGCGCAGCGGGCGAGATGCAGAGAGTCGCCCAGATGCTGGATGTTCGGCGTTCCGGCAAACTTCGCCATGTTGAAGCAGCCGTTGTGGCAGCGGATGCAGGGCTTGATCTCGTCCTGCTGACCGGCCTTGATCTTATGTATCCACTCGTGGTCGACGAGGTTCTGACGGGCGATTGCAACGGCGTCGAGCCGTCCGGCCTCGATTTCCTCAGCGGCCTTGACGGGATCCATACGGCCTGCGCAGACGACGGGCTTGTCGGTGAACTTCTTGATGTGCTCGACGTACTCAAGGTTGCAGTTATCGGGCATGTACTGAGGCGGATGCGCCCAGTACCATGCGTCGTAGGTGCCGTTGTCGCAGTTGAACATGTCGTATCCGGCGTCGGCCAGATACTTGACTGCGCGCTCGGACTCCTCCATGTCGCGGCCGAATTCCTTGAAGTCCTTCTCGTAAGGCATAGCGCCTTTGCCCCAGTCCTTGGTCTTGGAGACGACGGAGTAGCGCAGGGAAACGGGGAAGTCGGGGCCGCAGGCGGCCTTTATAGCCTGAACTATCTCGACCGGGAAGCGGAAACGGTTCTCGAAGGAGCCACCGTACTGGTCGGTGCGGTAGTTCATGTTGGAGATGGTGAACTGGTCGAGCAGGTAGCCCTCGTGAACAGCGTGAATCTCAACGCCATCGACACCGGCATCCATGAGCTTCTTGGAGGTCTTGGCAAAGGCTTCGACCTGATCCTGAATCTCCTTGATGGTCATCGGGCGGGACTTGACCTGATCGTACCAGCGGTTCGGGGTAGCGGAAGCGGAGGCAGTGATGTAATCGAGGTCGGCGACGGGGGAGGCGAGCTTGCCGAGCAGCGGGTGCTCAAGCAGCATTACCATGGGCTTGGTGATTGCCATGGAACGACCCATACCGGCGGCGAGCTGAACGAACAGCTTTGCTCCGGTCTTGTGGAACTCCTCCATGTAGACCTTCAGATCCTTGAACATCTTGTCGTTCTGATACAGCCAGCGGCCGCCGATAGCGTCCTTGATGCACTGCATTCCGGGAAGAATGAGGCCTACGCCGTCCTGAGCGCGGTTGAGCAGGAAATATGCGGCTTCCTTGTCAAGATGACACGGCTCCATCCAGCCGAAGAGGGAAGTGCCGCCCATGGAACATTGCACGATGCGGTTCGGAATCTCGACCTTGCCTATTTTCCAAGGGGTAAACAGGGCATTGTACTTGGAATCCATATGTTTCTCCTTCCAAATAATAATATATGACGAACGGTGAGGCGTGGAAGAGGCCTGCGCCGCTGGTCTTCAAATGGTGAAGCTGGGGTCATTTCTTCGCGGCAAATTCGCGCGTGAACATCGCGCACATGCTCTCAAGACGCTCATGCGCGTCAAGCTCGCTGACGCTCGGCACGCCGACAGTCAAGCGCTGCATCATGCCGAGGATGGAATCGTAGGCGTTGTAATACAGTTGCTTAATGTTCGCGTTCGGGTCGACCGTGCCGTCCGCAAGTCCGCGGCGCACCGCCTGTGACAGGGGGCCTTTGTACGCCTCGTAGCGCTCTGGCGGTCTGTTGATAACGTGCGCGTTCTTGCCGACGCTGTACAGCGCGACTTCTGCGTCCAGCGAAAATCTTATCCCTTCGGGATCGACGAACAGCATGTTCGCATAGCTGTTGAGGATGATGTTGATCTGTTCGATACCGGTCTGTGCGTCGTCCGTATGGCGGCGCAGTTCGTGCGCGATGTATGCCTTCGTGCGCTCCCAGTAGCAGAACGCGGCGGCGATGACGATATCGTCCTTCGAGGGGAAATATCTGAACACGGAGCGCTGCGTCAGCCCGGACTCGGCGGCGATTTCGGATACTCGCGTGTTATTTATACCGTTTTTTATAAAGCACTCCAGCGCCTTCTCGGTGACGAGCCGGATGTTCTGTTCACGCAGTTCTTCTAACGACATGGCATATCCTTTCCCAGCAAAATGTCAGTCGATGTGACAAGCTTCATTATATATACTTTTGTCTTAATTTGCAAGAAGAAATTTCAATTATCTAGGGAAATTTGCTCCTGTGCCGCGATCCGCCGCGAGGATGGCTGAAAGGCTTGATGTTCGCGGGAATTTTCGATTTATTAACATGAAGGGGCTTGAATTTTCGCGTGTATTCTGCTATTTTTCCCTTTACAGTTGGGCGCTTGACAGAAAAAGTTAGTTACGCGCAACTTATTATATATAAATTGGAGGAATACATTATGAAGCATACCGGACTGTTCGCCGCGGGCGTTCTCTTTGGCACCGCAGGGCTGAAGATCCTTGGCAGCAAGGACGCCAGAAAGGTTTACGCACATACCACCGCCGCTGTTCTGCGTGCGAAGGACAGCGTTATGCAGACCGTTACCGCGATCCGCGAGGGCGCCGAGGACGTCTACGCCGACGCGAAGGAGATCAACCGTCTCCGTGCCGAGGAAGAGGCGGCAGCGGTTATCGAGGATAAGTCTGAGGAGACCGTCAAGGCGTGATTTATACCGCGGCTGCCGCGGGCGGAACCTGCGCCTTGCGGCAGCCGCCGGCAAGAGGTAACAAGTTATGAAATGCAAAATAATCCATGAGTCGCGCGGGCGGCTGCGTGTGCATCTCGAATGTGCGCGGATGTCGCTGGACGAGGCTGATGTGCTGGAATATTACATGCGCAGTGTGGACGGCGTTGACGAGGTGAAGGTGTACGACCGCACCCGCGACGCGGTCATATGCTACCGCGCAGAGCGCGCCGCAGTGATAAATGCGCTGGCGGCGTTTTCGTTTTCCGCAGCGGAGGCGATACAGCTTGTCCCGGAGCATACAACGCGTGAGCTGAACCGCGAGTTCGAAGATAAGCTCGCAATGGCAGTGCTGCGCCGCACGGCGTCGAAGCTGTTCCTTCCCGTACCCGTGACGACGGCGATAGCGATAGTGCGCTCGCTGAAGTATATCCACGAGGGGCTGAAGGCGCTGCTGCACGGCAGACTCTCAGTCGCGGTGCTGGACGCGACGGCGGTTTCCGTCTCGATGCTCCGCGGCGATTTCTCGACGGCAAGCTCCGTCATGTTCATGCTCTCCCTCGGCGAGATACTTGAGGAGTGGACGCATAAGAAGTCCGTCGCCGATCTCGCGGGGGCGATGTCCATAAACATTGACAAAGCGTGGCTGCGTACCGGTGAGACCGAGACGCTTGTACCCGTCGGCGATGAGATCGTTATCCGCACCGGCTGCATGATCCCGCTCGACGGCAAGGTCATTGAGGGCGAGGTGATGGTCAATCAGGCTTCAATGACCGGCGAATCCATGCCGGTGGCGAAGCGGCCGGGCAGCTATGTGTATGCGGGCACCGTCGCCGAAGAGGGCGAGTGCGTCGTCTGCGTGGAGAAAGCATACGGCGGCGGCCGCTATGACCGCATCGTGAAGATGATAGAGGAGTCCGAAAAGCTCAAATCCACCGCCGAGGACAAGGCGTCCCGCCTTGCCGACCGCCTTGTGCCCTATACGCTCGGCGGCACGGTGCTGACTTATCTCGTCACGCGCAACGTCACAAAGACGCTGGCGGTGCTGATGGTGGATTTCTCCTGCGCGCTGAAGCTCTCCATGCCTATCGCGGTGCTGTCCACAATGCGCGAGAGCAGCGGGCACAATATCTCCGTCAAGGGCGGACGCTTCCTTGAGGCGGTCGCCGCGGCGAACACGATAGTTTTCGACAAGACCGGAACCCTGACCTACGCTACTCCGACAGTCGCGCAGGTCGTGCCCTTCGGCGGCAGGGAAGAGAGCGAGATGCTGCGTCTCGCAGCCTGCCTTGAGGAGCACTATCCGCATTCCATCGCGAACGCGGTCGTTGAGGAGGCCAAGCGGCGCGGCCTGTCGCATGAGGAGTACCATTCTCAGGTGCAGTACGTCGTGGCGCACGGCATCTCCAGCATGGTCGAGGGCAAGAAGGCCATAATCGGCAGCGCGCATTTCGTCTTTGAGGACGAGGGCTGCCGCATACCCGAAGGCGAGGAAGAGAAGTTCAGCACGCTCCCGGCGGAGTATTCGCATCTTTATCTCTGCATCGCGGGCGAGCTTGCCGCCGTTATCTGCATACATGACCCGCTGCGCCGCGAGGCGAAGGCCGCCGTACGCGCGCTGCACGACTGCGGCATAGACAAGGTCGTGATGATGACCGGCGACAGCCGCAGGACTGCGGAAGCCGTGGCCGCGGAGGTCGGGGTGGACGAGGTGTTCGCCGAAGTGCTTCCTGAGGACAAGGCCGCATACATCCGCAGCGAGAAGGCCGCCGGACGCAAGGTCATAATGATAGGCGACGGCGTGAACGACTCCCCGGCGCTTTCCGAGGCTGACGCCGGCATAGCGATAGCGACGGGCGCCGCGATAGCGCGCGAGATCGCCGATATAACCATATCGTCGGAGGATCTGTTCGAGCTGGTCACGCTGCGCCGCCTGAGCGAAGCGCTGATGGATCGCATCCACCGCAATTACCGCTTCATCGTCGGCTTCAACTGCTCGCTTATAGCCCTCGGCGTCGCCGGTATACTCCCACCCGCCACTTCCGCGCTGCTGCATAACCTCTCCACGCTCGCCGTGAGCATGAAGAGCATGACTGATCTGCTGCCTGAGGAAGAAGAGTGATATGGCGGAGATAAGAAAAGCGGCCGAGCGGGACGTGCTGCCCGTGGCCGCGATATATGAGCATATAATCTCCGAGGAAGAGGCCGGACGCGTCTGCATCGGCTGGAAGCGCGGCGTCTACCCGACGGAGCGCACCGCGCGCGAATCTCTTGCGGCGGGGGAGCTGTTTGTCATGGCCGACGGCGGCGAGATCGTCGCGGCGGCGCGGATAAATCAGACGCAGGTTCCCGAATATGCCGACGCGCATTGGGAATATGCCGCGCCGGACGACAAGATTATGGTGCTGCATACGCTGGTCGTGGAGCCAGCCTGCGCGGGCAAGGGCTACGGCACGGAGTTCGTGCGCTTCTATGAGCGGTACGCGCTCGAAAACGGCTGCCCGTATCTGCGCATGGATACGAACGTGAAGAACGCAGCCGCGCGGCGGCTGTATGCGCGACTCGGTTATAAAGAGGTCGGAGTCGTGGACTGCACGTTCAACGGCATAGACGGTGTGAAGCTCGTGTGTCTTGAAAAGAAAATAGGTTAAAACGAAAAGAGCGCTGCTTTTGCAGCGCTCTCAGTCTGTCAAAGAACATGTGCAGCAGGGCGCGGATAAGAGAGCAGCGGGG
>URPD01000069.1 GCA_900549645.1 uncultured Eubacteriales bacterium | reverse complement strand
GCTCCCCCGCGGCTCTCTTATCTGTGCCCTGCTGCACATGTTTTTTGACAGACTGACGCGGCGTATATACGCCGCGTTTTTTATACACTATTCCAGATATATATAATTTCACAAAATTCCCACCAAATTTGGTGAATTTTGCGTGACTTTTGCCGGGTTATGTGATATTCTTGACAGTAACGGAGCAGCAGGTTTCACGCTCCAAGGAAAGGAGTAATATATGGTAACTAACAAAGAAAAGCTCTTTAAGCTCGGTAAAAAAATGACCGACCGTGTCCCTTACAAGCTCGGACTTGAAAAGCTTGACGAAAGCTGTCCTGAATTCTGGGGTCTTGTCAACGTTCTGGACGATGAGATGGTTGACATCGCCCTAAGCATGAAGCAGCGCGTCCCCATGACTCTGGAGGATATCGCAAAGGCCGCCGGCCGCAGCGACACGAAAGCGCTTGAGGCCAAACTGCAGGAAATGAGCTGCATCGGTCTTCTTGAGTACAACTGGGAAAACCCGCAGCACAAAAAGCAGTACCTTCTCCCGCTCTTTGTCCCCGGCGCCGCAGAATTTCTCAATATGCGCGAAAGCTTTGTAAATGAGCACCCCGAGGTGTGCGACTTCTTTGAGCGCATGGCTCGTCTCCCCCTTGAAAAGGTCACTCCCATGGTTCCGCTCGGCGGCGCCGGTATCGGTATGCACGTCGTCCCCGTCGAAAAGGCGATACCTGCCGACTCCCAGTCCGTCAGTATTGAGCATCTCTCCCACTGGCTGAAGAAATACGATACATACGCAATCGGCGTTTGCTCCTGCCGCCGCTCTCAGACCGTGCGCGGTGAAGGCAGCGGCGACATCGCCGACCTCTGGTGCATCGCCGTCGGCGACTGCGCAAAGTACTCCATCGAGACCGGCAAGGACGGTCACGAGGCAACCTATGAGGAGGTCATGGAGGTACTCCAGCGCGCCGAGGATGAGGGCTATGTCCATCAGATAACCAATATCGACGGCGAGGACAAGATATTCGCCATCTGCAACTGCGCACCCGGCGTATGCTACGCTCTGCGCACCTCTCAGCTTTTCAACACTCCCAATATGTCCCGCAGCGCCTACATTGCCCATGTGGACAAGGAAAAGTGCGTTGCCTGCGGCAAGTGCGTCGAGGTATGTCCCGCGGGCGCGGCCAAGCTCGGCCAGAAGCTCTGCACCAAGAACGGCCCCGTCGAGTATCCGAAGCACGAGCTGCCCGACGACAACCACTGGGGTCCCGACAAGTGGGATGAGGACTACCGCGACAACAACATGAAAAACTGCTACGACAGCGGCACCGCACCCTGCAAGACCGCGTGCCCCGCGCATATCGCAGTTCAGGGCTATATCAAGATGGCTGCCGAGGGCAGATATCTTGACGCGCTGAAGCTCATCAAGCAGGATAACCCCTTCCCCGCCGTCTGCGGCAGCATCTGCAACCGCCGCTGTGAGGACGCCTGCACCCGCGGCACTATCGACTCCCCCGTCGCTATCGACGAGATAAAGAGATTCATCGCCGAGCAGGAGCTGAATGCCGAGACCCGCTATGTTCCCGCCCGCCGTACATACAGAGCCAGCACCGAGGACTATGCCGAGCACATCGCAGTTATCGGCGCAGGCCCCGCCGGCATGAGCTGTGCCTACTATCTCGCCAACATGGGCTACCCCGTGACCGTTTTTGAGAAGAACCCCGTCCCCGGCGGTATGCTGACTCTTGGCATCCCGAACTTCCGTCTTGAGAAGGATGTCGT
Organism: uncultured Eubacteriales bacterium; assembly: GCA_900549645.1. GTDB lineage: Bacteria > Bacillota > Clostridia > Oscillospirales > Oscillospiraceae > Limivicinus. The sequence continues at coordinate 5,216 of URPD01000069.1, read as the reverse complement.
CAACGCGGAGATCGAAGTTCTGCGCGAGATGGGCGTCGAGTTCAAGTGCGGCGTTGAGGTCGGCAAGGACGTCACGCTCGACGAACTGCGCGCTCAGGGCTACAAGGGCTTCTTCCTCGGCATCGGCGCGCAGAAGTCCTCCGCACTGCGCATCCCCGGTGAAGAGCTGGAGGGCGTATTCGGCGGCGTTGAGTTCATGCGCGAGGTCAATCTCGGCAACAAGCCCGCCATCGGCGAGAAGGTCGCAGTCATCGGCGGCGGCAACGTCGCAATGGATGTCTGCCGCACGGCAGTCCGCCTCGGCGCGAAGGAGACCTACGTTGTCTACCGCCGCAGTGAGGACGAGATGCCCGCGGACAAGATGGAAGTCGCAGAGGCCAAGGAAGAGGGCGTCAAGTTCCTGTTCCTGAACTCGCCCGCCGAGATAATCGGCGAAGACGGCAAGGTCAAGGCGCTCAAGGTCGAGGTCATGGAGCTTGGCGAGCCTGACGAAAAGGGTCGCCGCAAGCCCGTCGGCACCGGCAAGTTTGAGACCATCGAGGTCAGCGCGGTTATCGGAGCTATCGGCCAGAAAGTCGATCTCGGCGGCATCGCGCCCGAAGGCATGACCTTCAACAAGAACGGCACCATCATCGCCGACGCCGTGACGCTTCAGACCGCACAGCCCGACGTTTTCGTCGGCGGCGACGTGTACACCGGCCCGAAGTTTGCCATCGACGCCATAGCCGCAGGCCGCGAGGCCGCGATATCCCTGCACCGCTACGTGCACCCCGGCCAGAGCCTGACTCTCGCCCGCAACCGCCGCGACTTTATCGAGCTTGACAAGAGCAATCTTGCTATCGCAGTTGAGAGCTTTGACAACTCCTCCCGGCAGGTTCCCGGCCACGACGCGAAGAAGGCCAAGTCCTTCTCCAACGACCGTATGGCCTTCACCGAGGAGCAGGTCAAGAAGGAAGCCTCCCGCTGCCTCGGCTGCGGCGCGACCGTCGTTGACGAGAACAAGTGCATCGGCTGCGGACTGTGCACCACGAAGTGCGAGTTTGACGCCATTCATCTCCGCCGCGAGCTGCCCGAAGCCTCCACGATGATAAAGGCCGAGGACAAGATGAAGGCAATACTTCCCTACGCCGCAAAGCGCGCGGCAAAGATTGCCATCAAGGATATGAAGGCGAAAAAGAGCAAATAATTCCCCGAAGGAGAAAGCCATGCACGAGCTTGGTACCGTTTTCTATGTTATAAAGCAGGTTGAGCAGCTGTGTGTTGAGAATAAGCTCTCCACAGTCGGCAGCGTAACGCTTGAGGTCGGCGAGGTCAGCGGGATAATCCCGAAGTACGTTCAGGACTGCTGGGACTGGGCGATAAAGGACACGACCTTTCTCAAAAATGCCGAGCTGAAGATCGAAACGCTCGATGCCGTCACCTACTGCGAGGACTGCGGCAAGACATACCCGACGGTGAAATACGCAAAGATATGTCCTTATTGCGGCAGCGAGCACACCTATCTGCTCACGGGCAATGAGTATAATATCAAGGAAATTGAGGCAATGTAAGCTTGAGCCGTCCGGATGTCTCACACGGCATCCGGACGGCTTTCAAAACTGTTTTCCCACGGCGCTGCCGCGGGAATAGGAGGATCTCATTGGATATTCACGCAAAATACGAATTGCAGGACTGCCCGTACTGCGGGGGCGCCGGACTGCTGGAGGAAGAAAACGGCTGGTGCTGGTATGTGACGTGCATGGACTGCGGGTCTCACACGGCGTCGTTTGAGTTCAAGACTCCGCAGGAAAGCGAGGAGGCCGCCGGTAAGGCCGCGCATCTCTGGAACATCGGCAAAGTCGTCCGCGGCGACATCGGCGAATGATAAACAGGAGAAGATTCGGTGAATCTTCTCCTGTTTATTTTTATTTCAGTTTGTGTCAAAAGTGCATAAAACTGCCGGAGCAGTCGATAACGACGCTCCGGCAGTATCATATTCTCTCAGCAGCAGAACACTCTTCCGCCGCACATCGGGCCGAGGCAGGCGTTGGCAAAGCACAAGGCCATGCACAGCCTGTCGGGCGAGACGCCACTGTGATAGTGCACGGTATAGTCGTCGTAGAAATCGCCGCCGCTCTGGAGCTGTTCCAGCAGCCGCCGGTACTCTTCGTTGCCGGGGTCGATCTCGACGGCCTTCTTCGCCGCGTCCAGCGCCGCGATCTTATTGCCCATATACATGTTCGCGCCCGCGTTCAGATAGTACCACTTGCCGTCCCGCTCAGGCACGGGAACGCCGGAAAGCGCGTTGAGCGCCTCCTTGTACATGCCGTTGCGTATATAGTTCTTCGCCGCGGTGTACTCACTGCGCTCGGTCTGCTGCTGGGCGTTGTTCCATCCGCCGTAGCCCTGACTCCACGCGCTGAAGGGATCCCACCCGCTCTGGCCGTACTGCTGGTATCCGTACTGCTGGCCATAGCCGCTCTGCCCATACTGGCCGTACGCGTTCTGCTGCTGGGCAGCCCCGCTCTTGATGGCGTCATAGGCGGCGTTTATCTCGTTCATGCGCTTGGCCGCGTTCTCGTCTCCGGGGTTGCGGTCAGGGTGATACTTTTTTGCAAGCTCTCTATACGCTTTTTTTATCTCCTCATCGCTCGCATCCGGCGAAACTCCGAGAACCTTATACGGATCCTGATACATCTGAGGGTTCCTTCTTGTCGTTTTTTTCGCTGAACTTCTTGTTGAACTGCTGCCACAGCCCCTCGCACAGGATATTTTTCATAATATCCGCGTCCTGAACCAAAGGCAGACTGTCAAAATAAAATATGCATTCGCCGAGCAGCATTCGCAGGATATCCCGGAAGCGCTCTGCGTTATTGGTAAGGCCGTAGTATTTTCTGAACGGGTTATAGCGCGAATACAGCGTGTCTTTGTCCAGATCCATGCACGCATCCATGACGTAGATGAATTTGCCCAAGGCGTTTGCCATGCCGCGCACCGCGCCGCTCCAGCGATCCTCGCGCCAGACAAATATCGCCGCCATGAGCGCCCCGAAGCAGGCCGCCGCCTCATCCGCGCCGTCGGGGATGGTTTTTTCCACCTCGTGCAGCCGGTTCAGCGCCTCGGCTATCGCCGCGCACTGCCGCGGGTACTGCGTCTCAAGCTTCTTATAGCTTTGCTTCATAAGCCCCGCTTCCGCGAGCGCAGCAATACTGCCGTCATCCTCCCAGTCGTCCATGCATTTCTGGTACGCCAAGGCGAGGTTCATATCGGCGGCATAGTCGCTCGCCGCGTTTCTGACCCATTCTCGCGCCTTGAAGGGATGCACTGCGCAGGTGTCCTCCCCCGCCGTCTCCTCCGGCTCATAGAGCGAGGAGAGGAACAGCACCAGAAAGGTCATGTCGTAGGTCAGCGTCAGGCCGGATATCTGCCCGTGTCTTGCCCTCAGCGAGCGGCACAGCCCGCAGTACGACGCGCGGTATCGACTGAGCTGCTGCTCTGTCATAAGCTCCGGCGCCGCGACGAGATAACCGAACATCAGGTCTTACCGGTGAAGGTGTTGCCGCACTTGCGGCAGACTATCCTGATCTGTCCCTTGCCGCGCGGCACTCTCAGCGCGGTGCGGCAGGAGGGGCAGGTGAAGAACTTATAGTCCTTGCGCTGCACCCAGCGCTCGCGCCGTACGCGGTAGGCCGCGTCGATGCGGTATCTCAGCCTGATATATTTGCCGTTTTCCTCACGCCGCTTGGTAATGTTTCTCGAAAACATGCGGAAATAGATATAGACAAGAAGCGCGAGCACTACGATATACAGATACTTCCCCACCCTGCCCGGAATGAAAATGCTCAGCAGGATAAGGATCATCTCCAATATCAGTAAAAAATTGTTAAGCTGGTCATTGCCGTTTCTCCCGGCCATGAACCTTGCCAAACGCTCTCTCATATGCTCACCTTTACATAAAAAAAATTAATTCAAATTCTGATAATGTATTTTATCACAAGTTCCGCTTAATGTATCAAGAAACTGTAAACATACTAAAGATTATCTTTTATTTTTTCTCGCTTCGAGCGACAGCTCAATGATTTTCTCGCACAGCTCGCCGTAGCTCATCCCCTCAAGCTTCGCGGCCTTGGGGATAAGGCTCGCGGGCGTCATGCCGGGGAGCGTATTGACTTCAAGGCACCACGCTCTGCCTTCCCGGTCGAGGATGAAATCGGAGCGGGAATAGACCGACAGCCCCAGTGCGTTATGGAATCTCAGCGCCATGTCGGCGATCTGGGCGTACTCTTCCTCGGTTATCGGCGCGGGACATATCTCCTGTGCGCCGCCCGCCGACGCCGCCTGATACTTTGCGACGTAATCAAACTTATCGGGCGGGATTATCTCAATAGCGCTCAGCGCGCGCCCGTCGAACACTGGTACGGTAAGCTCGCGGCCGACGATCTTTTCCTCAACGACTATTCGGTTGCCGTACTTCAATATCTCGGTCAGCGCGCCGTGCAGCTCCTCACGCGTATCAGGCAGGCTGACGCCGATGGACGAGCCGCCGTCCACGACCTTGACGACGCAGGGCATCGGCAGAGTCTCCGCAAGGCGCGGTATATCGGCCTCGGTGTAGCGCAGTTCCTGCCATTTGGGCGTACGTATCCCGGCGGACTCCATGATGCGCTTCGCCACGGCCTTATCCATGGCCATCGCGCTGCCAAGGCAGTCGGAACCCGTGTAGGGTATGCCCAGCAGGTCGAGCGCGGCCTGTATCTTGCCGTCCTCGCCGTCCGCGCCGTGCAGGCCGAGGAACACGCAGTCCGCAAGCGCGCATATCTCAAGCACGTTTTTGCCCAGTCTGCTGGGGCTTTTATACTTTCTCGACGCTATGACCGCCTTGATGTCCGGCGCTTCCGTCTCTATCGCAACGCTGCCGCAGAAGCCGTCCGGCGCGTCGAACGCGTCCTCAAGGCTGCCCTCGTAATCTTCAAGGCCGAAGAACATGTCAACAAATATCGCCTTATGCCCGCGCTCTCTCAAAGCCTTGCAAATGCTCGTGCCCGATACCAGCGAGACATGCCGCTCCGTGCTTATGCCGCCGCCAAGAACCACTATCTTCATAGCCGTCGCTCCTTCTCAAATATAATAAAACATGACTTATACAATAGCACTTCGGTATATAAAACACAAGAAAAAATTCTGAACTGCACCCCATTTGTTAGACAGTATGATAAACTATCTAAGAAGTGGGGTGT
>URPD01000068.1 GCA_900549645.1 uncultured Eubacteriales bacterium | reverse complement strand
GCCTGCGTATTGTCTTCTTATTTTTCACCTGTTGCACTTCAGATTATAATCTGTCCACCTCCCCTAGAAGTGGCGCCAAGTGGTGCGGCGCGCTGTCCTTGCGCCAGACTAAAATCTTTGCCGCGAAGCGCTGCCCCTTTCAGGGGAGTGCAACGGCGGCGCGGTGAGACAGTCCCCAGTGCGCACACTGGGGAAAGGGGTCGCCAGAGTTACGACATGAGCAGAGCGGAAAAGAAAGACCATACTATAAATAACGACAAAAAACTCCCCCATGGCGTATTTCTGAACTGCGCCATGGGGGATCATCATTTTTATCACCGTATGAAATTCGTTCTCGCGCGAGGCTCCTGCGCCGGGGCGGGGACGCCGGCGGCCTTGCCGGCCTCGATGCAGCGCAGCAGCCACGCCATATTTTCGCCCAGCGTGCGCATGATCTGCATGCCCTCCGCGTCCTGCCGCACCTCGTCCGGGTTCGTCCCGTGAACCTGCGCCCAATACTGGGAGCTGACGAGCGGCATATTATTGATCGTGAAGTACTTTATCAGCCGGTCAAGCGCGGCGGTGGAGCCTGCGCGGCGGCAGGACACTACCGCGGCGGCGGGCTTATACTGGAGCCGCTCGCCTGCGGAATAGAACAGCCTGTCCATAAACGCGCAGACCTGCGCGCTGGGGCCGCTGTAATGCACCGGCGAGCCGACGACGATGCCGTCAAACTCGTCAAGCCGCGCGGCGACGGCGTTGACCGCGTCGTCATACACGCATTTGTCGAGCTTTGAACATGCGCCGCAGCCCGTGCAGCCGTGTATCGCGGGCTTGCCGAGATAATATATCTCGGCCGCGACGCCGTTTTTCTCAAGCGACTTCTTCACTTCGCTCAGCGCGGTATAGGTGCATCCGAACTCATTCGGGCTGCCGTTTATCAAAAGCACCTTGCTCATTCCTTATCCCTCAAATTCGCAGATATAGCCTATCGTGCCGCTATACGCGCCGGGGTAATCCGCCACGGGGTCGTTGCGGCTGTCGTTATACACCCAGCCGTCGGCGTACCAGAGCATGACATAGTTCTCACTGACGCCGTCATAGCTGTCGAAATACGACGGCTCGCCGGACGCCCAAGGATAATAACTGACCTCCTCGGTGGTCTCCCACACGAGAGTGCCGTCCACGCGGTGGCAGCCGATCCAGAACTTGTTCACGCCGGAATTGCGCGCCAGCTCCACGACCTTGGCAAACTCCGCTTCGTCGCTGATGACGACGAGATGCCCGCCCAGCGCCTCGCACTTGGCGCGCGCGTCGGTCCAGCTGATGTCTTCAATAAAGACCTGATAGGTGGACTCCTTTGGCTGCTCCGGTTCGGGAGTGACTTCCGGTTCCGTGGACTGTTCGGGCTGCACGGGCGCGGTCTCGACCGGGAGCGCCGACGCCGACGGGCTGGGAGTGGGCGTGGGAGTTCTGTCCTTCTGCATCGCGTTGACTATCAGCGCCGCGACGACGAGCAGCGCGCAGAGCGACAGGATGACTATCACGGGGCGGCGCTTGCGGCGGCGTATCTTCTCGGCGATCTTGCGCTCGCGCTCGACGTTCACGCCGTACTGCACGGCGGGAGTCTTGACGGGCTGGCGCTTGTCCGCGGCCTTCGGCGCGGGCTTCTCTGGCTGCTCGGCGCGGCGGTATATCACGACCGGCTCAAGCTCCGGGTTCTTGTCCTCCACCAACTGCGGCACCGGCTCGCGCTTCGGCGCGGCGGGCGCTTCCTCTTCGGGCTGTGCCGGCTCTTCCGGCAGTATCGCCCCGGCGGGCGCGCCGGTCGGTACGGCCTCGGAGTTTATCTCCTCGGCGACAATCTCCGGTTCCTCGGCGGGGGCTTCCTCTTCGGCCTGCGGCTCTTCTGGCGGAAGCTCTTCCGCCGGTTTCTCGGCCTGCTCCTCGGCCTCTTCGACGGCTTCCGCAGTCTCTTCCGGGGCTTCCTCCGCCGCCGGGGTCTCATCCGCGGGAGCCTGCTCCGGCTCGCCGTTATTCTCGATGATGGATATCATCATCTTCTCGATGTCGCTCAGATCATCGTCGCTCTTATTGAATATGGTCTCGGCGTTCGGTTCGCCGTTGAGATACAGATTTTTCACGCAGCTGTCAACCATCGCTTTCATTTCATCGGGATTTTTATATCTGTCTTCCGCGCGGAATCCGGTGGCCTTTTCGATTATCTCGCCCAGCCTGCGCCCCGCCGCCTTCGGCGCGCGGACGCGCTCGCCGTGCATGCGGCGCTGCTGAGCGGTGGCCGCGTCGGCGCTGTCGTCCTCAAACGGCATTCTGCCGCCGCTGCATGCGAAGTACAGCAGCATACCGAGAGAGTACACGTCCGCCGCGGACGAGCTTTCGCCCCTCCAGAACAGCTCCGGCGCGGTGAATTGCACCTCTTCGGTGCTGAAATCCTTGCGGCGTCCCTCGCCGATGGCGACGCTGCCGTCGTCCCCGACGCTGATATTGGACGGGTATATCCCGCCGCAGTAGCCGTCAAACCCGGCGCGCGCCTTCAGCTGCGCGCACAGCGCGGAGCACAGCTCGCACAGGGACTTGCGGTCAAGCTCTGTTATCTTATCCCCCAAGGCCTTGGAGGGGTCGTATATATTTATGCCCATAGGCTCACCTCACTCTGGTCTATAAGTATTATGTTAACACACCAGATTTTATTAGTCAACTTGAGCTTTATTCCAAATTCCGAAAAATCGCCGGAAATTTTTACTTCTCGATCTTGTTCGCTATCGCCTCTATCTGGTCGGCGTAGCGGGCAAGCTCCTTATTCGGCCTGCCCTCACAGCCGCGAACCAGACGCAGCAGGCGCTCCGCCGCCGCGACAAGGCGCGTGAACGCGGCACTGACGGTTCTGCCGCCCGCAGGCTTCTTCTCGACCGGGATGCCCTTCGTGACGGCCACGAATTCACCGCTCAGAAGGTCGAAGCTCGTGCCGGAATAGGGCGCGAAGGCCTTGTAGCCAAGCTCATTGTTGAGGCAGGCGGTGAAGCTGTCCGCCGCGTCAGGGTCGCCGTGGTTGACGAACACAAGCTTCGGCTTCTCCTCGAAGCCGCGAAGCCAGTCGATAAGCCCGTCCTTGTCCGCATGGCCGCTGACGCCGGGCAGCGCGTCGATCTGCGCGTTGACCTCGATGTCCTCATTGAAAAGCTTGACCTTTTTCAGCCCGTCGACAAGCAGCCGCCCAAGCGTGCCCACCGCCTGATAGCCGACGAACAGCACCATGCTCTCCTTGCGCCAAAGGTTGTGTTTCAGGTGATGGCGCACACGTCCCGCGTCGCACATGCCGCTGGCCGAGATTATGACCTTCGGGGTCTTGTCCTCGTTTATCGCCTGCGATTCCGCCTGCGACACCGCGACTTTCAGGCCGGGGAACACGATGGGGTTGACGCCGGAGCGTATCAGCGCCTGCATCTCCTCGTCGACGTACTCCGTGTCGCACTGGAGGAAGATGCTCGTCGCCTCGATGGCGAGGGGGCTGTCCACGTAGACGGGGAAGTCACCGTGCCCGGTGACGAGGCCGCGCTCCTTTATCTCGCGGATAAAGTACAGCATCTCCTGCGTACGGCCGACGGCGAAGGACGGAATGACCATGTTGCCGCCGCGGTCGAGCACGAGCTGGATGCGCTTTGCAAGCTCTGTCACGTAGTCCGGCAGGTTAACGCCGTGCAGCCTGTCGCCGTAGGTGGACTCGATGACCAGATACTCCGTGTCCTTCACATGCTGAGGATCCTTGAGAATCGGCTGGTTCTTGTTGCCGATGTCGCCGCTGAAGGTGATTTTGCGCTCCTCGCCGTTCTCGTGTAGCCAGACCTCGATGGCCGAGGAGCCGAGCAGGTGCCCGACGTCGGTGAGACGGATGCTGACGCAGTCGTTGACCTGTATCAACTCGCCGTAGCCGCAGGGGCGGAAGCAGCCCATGATGCCCGCAACGTCGTAAAGGTCGTACAGCGGCTCGATCTCCGGGCCGCCGCTGCGCAGAGATTTGCGCGTTTTCCACTCTGCGTCCGACATCTGGATGTGCGCGCAGTCGCGCAGCATGATGTCGCAGAGAGAGGTCGTCGCAGAGCTTGCGTACACCGCGCCGCGGAAGCCCTGCTTGTACAGCAGCGGCAGGTTGCCGGAGTGGTCTATGTGCGCGTGGGTCAGCAGGACGAAATCAATGCTGCCGGGGCTGATGGGCAGCTTCTGGTTCACGAAAATGTCCTTGCCCTGCTCCATGCCGCAGTCGACAAGGCCGCGCTTGTCGCCGACCTCGATGAGAGTGCAGCTGCCGGTGACTTCGTGCGCCGCGCCCAAGAATGTTATCTTCATATTATTCGCCTCCGAATAGAATTTGTCGGTTTTATAATTGTATTTTACACCATAAAAAATTTTATAGCAATGTGCATGACGGAAGTTTTACATAAGCGTCACAAAATAGTTTGTGCGGGGGGTGGGTTTGGTGCGTACTTTCTTTTGCACTCTGCTCGTGTCGATACGTTAGCGCCTGAGGGGTCTCCGGTGTTGAGAGAGTGCCATTAGGTAAAAGAAAGGGCAATATAAAGACCACATCTGTCATTCCGAGGAGCGAAGCGACGTGGGAATCCGTTCTCTTTGCGGCGGAAGTACGCTTTTGTGCGGTGCATAGGGAATGCGGATTGCGAAGCCAGTTTGCGAACTGGCTTCGCAATGACAGGTTGTTGTAGTCAAACGCGTTGATTTTTGCGTAAGTGAAAGACGCTACGTGCCCCATGTCACATTTTAAGATAATCCGGTATAGCCTGACGGAAAAATATGTGCTATAATGTCTGTGTATACACTTATCACACAGAGGTTTCGGTATGAAAAAACCAGTAAAGCTATATCTTATGCTATTGACACTGCTCGCGCTGCTGCTTGCGGGCTGTGGGGCCGGGCAGGCGGATAGTCCCGCCGAGACGCCAAGCCCCACGCCCGAAGTGCTGCCGGAAGTGCGGATAAACGAGCTGATGCCCTCGAACAAGGCTACCATCGCGGACGGCAACGACTTCCCTGACTGGATCGAGCTTTATAACTACGGCGGCGATACGGCGCGGCTTTCCGGCTGCACGCTGAGCGCTGGCGGCAAAAGCTGCACGCTGCCGGAGCTGGAGATACGGCCGGGCGCTTATGCGGTGATATTCTGCGGCGGGGAGGACGTCCCTGTCTCGCTGCCCAAGGCAGGCGCGGAAGTCCGCATCCTCAGCGCGGGCGGCACGGAGATCGACAGCGTCAGCTATGAAAACGCCGAGTCCGACGTCAGTCTCTGCCGCGGCGACGGCCTCACCGCGTCCGAATACCCGACCCCCGGCTTCGAGAACAGCGACGAGGGCTATGCCGCGTTTCAGGCGAGCCGCGAGTGTTCCTCGCCCCTCGTGATAAACGAGGCCATGGTCTACAACGAGTGGTACCGCAGCGGCGACGGCGGCCTGTACGACTGGGTGGAGCTGAAAAACGTCTCCGCGCAGGAGCTGCGGCTGAGCGACTACTACCTCTCCGACGACGGGAAGGAGCGCGCCATGTATCTCCTGCCCGACGAGACTCTCACCCCCGGCGAAACCTACCTCGTCTACTGCACCGGCGACGCGTCCGGAAGCTATGCGCCCTTCGCGCTCAACGCGCAGAGCGACAGCCTGTATCTCAGCTCTGCGGACGGCAGTCTCTGCGATTACACGCTGCTGCGCGGGATAAAATACGGCGGCAGCTACGGGCGGATGCCCGGCGAGAACGGCTTCTTCTATTTCGCTTCCGCTACCCCCGGCGCGGATAACGCGGACGGCGCGCGCTGCATCGCGGCGGAGCCGGTGCCCAGCATCGAGCCGGGCGTGTATGACGGCGTCGAGGGCATGAGCCTTGAGCTGAGCGCGGGCGGCACGATATACTACACGCTTGACGGCAGCACCCCAAGCGAGTCCTCGCAGGTATATTCCGCGCCCATCCCGCTCGACGCGACGACGGTTGTCCGCGCGATAAACGTCGAGCCCGGCAAGCTCGCAAGCGGCTCCGCCGACCTGAGCTACATCGTCAACGAGGGGCACACCCTCCCCGTGGCGAGCCTTGTCGCCGACCCCGACGACCTCTTCGGCGGCCGCGGCATATACAGCAATCCCTCCCTGCGTGAAGAGCGCATGGGGTCGATAGCGTTCTTTGACGGCGAGGACGGCTTCAGCCTCGACTGCGGCGTGAAGATACACGGCGCGACATCGCGCTTCGCCCAGCGCAAAAAGTCGCTGAAGCTCAATTTCCGCTCGCGCTACGACGGCGAGCTGAACTACGACCTGTTTGAAAACGGCGTGACGACCTTCTCGTCCGTGCTCCTGCGCGCCGCGCAGGAGGACACCTTCTCCACGCACATGCGCGACGTGTTCATGCACCAGCTGGCGATAAAGTGCTTCCCGACGCTGCTTGCGCAGGATTATAAGTACACGGTTTTGTACATAAACGGCGAATATTGGGGCGTTTATGCCTTCCGCGAGGCGCACTCCGCCGACAGCTACGCCAATCACTACGGCTACGACGCGGACACCGTGACCCAGTATAAGGAGGCGTGGGACAGCGGCAGCGCCACGGAGGAGCTGTACAACTTCATGTGCAATAACCGCGTCAGCGACAATGACGAGAACTACGCCTATGTCAGCTCGCATATAGATGTGGACAGCCTTATCGGCTGGACGATACTTCAGGCTTACTGCGGCAACATGGACGACAACCCGCCGAACTTCCGCATGTATTATTCCTCGCAGGACGATATGTCCCGCTACGCGCTGGTCGACCTCGACCTCGGCCTGTTCAAGATGGGCAACACCTATGACGTCGCGCTGTATTCCGGCTATGCGTACAGTCTCTTCCCGCGGACGCTGCTCACGAACGAGCAGTTCCGCGAGCGGTTCCTCACCAAGCTTTCCGAGTGCCTGACGGGCGAGATGTCGAACGACAGCGCGAACGCGCTCATCGACGGGCTGGCCGCAGAGCTGCGCCCGGAGATGGAGCGCGAGTGCGCCCGCTGGGGCTATACGGTTGCGCTGTGGGAGCGCATGGTCGATTACCTGCACGAGTATATAAACGCTTACGGCGGCCGCGCACGGTACATGGCCGCTTCGGTGAAGGAGTATGTGAAAATATCCGACGAGGAGTGGGACTTCTACTTCGGCAGCATCCCGAAAGAGTGAGGGACGGGGGAGCGTTGGGATGAGACTGCCGTCTCTTTTCCCCTCTGCTCGTGTCGCCAGTCTTTGGTTTATTGCCAATAGAGACAAGAAAAAGCATTATAAAAGAACACCTCTGTCATTCCCACGACCAGTGACCGACGTCACTGGTCGTGGGAATCCGTTCCTTTATGGACAGCAGTATGATTTACGTGCGGTGTAAGGGGGACGCGGATTGCGAAGCCCGCCTAAGGTGTAAGTTCGCATTAGCCAAATCAAAGATTTGGATGCTCACTTA
>URPD01000067.1 GCA_900549645.1 uncultured Eubacteriales bacterium | reverse complement strand
GCTGCTTGAACAATTTTCTCTATAAATATTTGTCTAACTTTTCGGGGTCACTTCAAAAGTCCGGTGGGATTATTTTATCATTCTTTATTTTTCCGCTTCGGCGGGCTCCTCGCAGACTGCGTCCCCCTCGACCTTTCTGCGAAGCTCGTTGAGTTCGCGGCGCAGCGCCGCAAGCTCCGTGCTCACGGGGTCGGATACGCTGACCTGATCGACATCGCCCACGTAGTTGACCTTCTTCCCGGCGATTCTCACGACCTTGGCCGGTACGCCGACCGCCGTGCTGTCCGGCGGTATCTCGCTGAGCACCACGGAGTTCGACGCGATGCGGCTGTTATCCCCGACGGTGAACGGCCCCAGCACCTTTGCGCCCGCGCCGATCAGGACGTTGTTCCCGATGGTCGGATGGCGCTTGCCGACATCCTTGCCCGTGCCGCCAAGCGTCACGCCGTGATATATCAGGCAGTCGTCGCCGATCTCGGCGGTCTCTCCGATCACGATGCCCATGCCGTGGTCGATGACCAGCCGCTTGCCGATCTTCGCGCCGGGGTGAATCTCTATGCCCGTGCGGTGACGGCTGCGCTGTGAAATGAATCTGGCCAAGAACTTCAGGTTGTGCTCATAACACCAGTGCGCTTTGCGGTGACTGCGCACGGCCTTCAGGCCGGGATACAGAAAATATATTTCCAGCGAACTGCGCGCCGCCGGGTCGCGCGCCTTATAGGCTTCGATTGTTTCTTTTAAATCTTTAAACATAATTCTCCCTCGTTTACATTGATTGATGCGCCGTAACATTTTATGCGGGAGCCGGTACATCGCTCGATCCAAGGGAGGCTTCGATATGCCATTGTTTGTCTCTCCAAGCTTCTTAATCCCTATCTTTTATATAGGAATATTATATACTACATTCGCGGTGCTGTCAACCACGCGGGCACTTCGGGACGGCGACGACCGGCGCGCCAAGCTTCTCCGGCTCAATAACGTTACCGTCGAGCATGACGACATTGTCCATCAGCCGCAGGAAGTCCCCGACCGGCGCGATGACGTCATATCCGAAGCCGTCTCCGCGGTAGTGCATCGGCACCGTCACCGCGGGCGCGATTTTTTTCGCAAGCTCCGCCGCCTGCCGCGCGTCGATGGTGTAAAACCCGCCGACCGGGATCATCAGCACATCCACGCGGCCAAGCGCCGCAAGCTGCTCCGGACTGAGCATGTGCCCAAGGTCGCCCATATGCAGCACGCGCAGGCCGTCCGCCTCCACAAGCGTCATCATGTTTTTGCCGCGCTTCGCGCCTTTCGCGTCGTCGTGCCAGCAGTCGAACTGCCGTATCTCAAAATCGGGCTTCCGCCCGCTCAGCTCCACGCCTTCGGGATAAAAATGATCCGCGTGCTCATGGCTGCACATCACGGCGTCCGCCCTCAGCGTCGGCAGAACCAGCCCCGGAACGCTGCCGGGCGCATACGGGTCAAACACGACCGAGCCGCTGCGGCTCTCTAGCAGAAAGCAGGAATGTCCGCACCATGTAAGTTTCATACAATCAGCCCCCTTTCGGGTAATTATACCAGAAGCCGCGTCACACTTCAACAAATTTAAGTTGACCATCATGCCGCAAAATGGTATATTTATCGCGTACGGCATTTTGGACAGCGCAAGCCGCTGTTGAGCATATAGTATGGAGGCTTACATGAAGGGAAACAAAACCATTCGTATAATACTTGGGATAGTTCTTCTGATTCTGCTCGGTATATATCTGTACCTCACCGGCAGCGCCAGGACTAACGGCAAGAAGTTTCAGGAGCTGGCCGCCGCCACGCCTACCGTGGCCCCGGCGGAGACGGTTCAGCCAGAGGAAACGCCGGAAGTCACCGAAGCGCCGGTCGAGACGCCGGAACCATCTCCGGAGCCGGTCGAGAATTCCCTGCCGGATATTGATATAACTAGCTGGGAGTTCATACTTGCGAATCCCACACACGACATCGGCGATTATGCTCCAACCATTGATTACCTTGAGGGGCAGCCTTTGGATTCGCGCATAGTCGAACCTCTGCGGGAATTTGTAGCGGCAGCACGTGCTCAGGGGCTAAGTGTGTATTTGTCTTCCGGATACAGGGACTATACGTTGCAGACCCAACTGTTCAACCGCAAACTTGGTCAGGGGTACAGTGAAGAGGAAGCGGCGAAGATCGTCGCCAAGCCCGGCACCAGCGAGCACCAGACCGGTCTGGCCTGCGACATAACCGACGTTTACCGTGACCCCAAGACCATCGAAGAGTGCGAAAACACCGCCACTTATCAGTGGATGAGCCAGCATTGTCAGGAGTACGGCTTCATCGTCCGCTTCCCCGACGGCAAGTCGGACATCACCGGAATCATGTACGAGCCGTGGCACTTCCGCTATGTCGGCGTCGAAGCCGCAACATATATAATGGAAAACGGCCTCTGCTTCGAAGAATTTCTCGATCTCTACCAGCAGACGCCCGCCGAGGGCTGATAAAAACGCTCTGCGTTTCAAACGAACAGTTTGGGACGCAGAGCGTTTTTTGTTATAGTATGCAGACGTAGTGACATATAGTGCACGATGTCTTTTGCCTATTGGCAAGAGTCCAAGACTGGCGACACGAGCAGAAGATAAAAGAAAGAGCGCACTTTCGCTCTCTCTGTCATTCCGAGGAGCGAAGCGACGTGGGAATCCGTTCCCCTCAATGCCGCACTGAGACATACTGCCGTCCAGAAAAGGAACGGATTGCCACGACCAGTTTGCGAACTGGTCTCGCAATGACAGAGGGGGTCTGTACATTACCGTCTCTTTTCCCTATCGGCAATTTCTGCACACCGGCTACCCCTCAGGCGGTCTTACGGCCGCCTGCTCCCCTAAGAGGGGCACCGAGGGGGTGCCAAGCCGCTCACTTCACTCGCGGGACGGCGCGGAAATCCTCGCCCGTGACGCGCACCGTCACGCCGCCCGCGCTGACGTCGAATATCCGCGCTTTGAAATCCTCCGCCGATTCTTCCGGAACATACGCGCGAATCGTGACCGCCGCGCCGTAATCCAGCCCCGCGACGATGCCGCCGAAGGCCGTTATCTCCTGCTTGAGCTTTTCCGCCGCGGCGTACGAGCAGTCGAGCGCCGTTTCGACCCAGCGCCGCACAACGGATATGCCCGCGGCGTCAAGCGCGTCCTTCGCGCTCTTGGTGTACGCGCGCAGAAGCCCGCCCGCGCCGAGCAGAATTCCGCCGAAATACCGCGTCACGACGCAGACGACGTTGCACACGCCCTCGCGCCGGAACACCTCAAGCATCGGGATGCCCGCCGTGCCCTGCGGCTCGCCGTCATCCGAATAGCGCTCCGCGCCTTCCTTGATTATGTAGCACCAGCAGTTGTGCCGCGCGTCATAATATTTCTTCTTCATCTCCGCGACGAAGGCGCGCGCCTCCTCCTCGCTCTCCACGGGGCGCACATGCCCCAGAAACTCGGAGCGCTTCTCGGTGAAGCTCGCCTCGCCCGCCGCGGTCGGGACGCAGTATTCAGTCATGCTCCCACTCCTTGCGAGTTATCTTATAATATAGTGCGTCGCGCGTGTCCTCCGGCGTCGGCTGCCACGGCTGGGTCATCACATATCTGAAGCCGCACTTCTCTATCACGCGGCGCGACTTGTCGTTCCCCGCGAAATGCGAGCACCATACGTTCTCCGCGCCCTCGTCAAAGCAGTGGCCGATCAACGCACAAACGGCTTCGGGAATATAGCCATTACCCCAGTAGGGGCGGCCTATCCAATAGCCGATCTCCGGTTCGCCGTCCGCACCGGAGGCGTCCGTAGGGAACGCGCCGATGCTGCCGACTGGCTCGTCGCTCGGCTTTATCGTCACTGCCCACGTCTTGTCCTCTATCAGCACCTCGCGCAGAACGCGCAGACTGTCCCCAACGCTTGTATGCACCGGCCAGCCCGCCGCGGGGCCGACCGCCGGATCGCTCGCGTACTTATATAAATTTTCCGCGTCGTCCTCGCGCCACGGACGCATCACGAGACGTTCGGTCTCGAAAACGCTCATTCCCAGTCCTCCTTCGGCTCGACGTAGCCGGGGATATATTTTTTCACGCGCCCCAGCACGTCCGGCGTGACTATGGCCTCGGCGGTGATGCCGGTGTCCGTGTACTCCATGCTCAGTACCGCCGTCTCGCGCTTGAGCAGGTCGACGATTCCCGCGTCGGAGTACGGTATCTCCAGCCTGACCTGCTTTTTGCCGCGGTCAAGCATCTCCAGCAGCTTGCTGACCAGCGCGTCCGCGCCCTCGCCGCTTCTGGCGGAGATGCACACGATGTCGTCCCCGTGCGGCAGGATGCCGATATACGCATCGCACTTGTTGAACACGCGCAGGCACGGCGTCTCGCTCGCGCCGAGCTGGCTGATAAGTCCGTCCACGACGCGCGCCTGCGCCTCCCACTCCGGGTTCGAGATGTCGATAACGTGCAGCAGCACGTCGGCATAACTCAGCTCTTCAAGCGTCGCCTTGAAGGCCTCGATGAGGTGCGTCGGCAGCTTGCGGATGAAGCCGACGGTGTCGGACAGCAGCACCTCCTGCGTCTCGTCGAGCCGCAGACGGCGGGTCGTGGTGTCCAGCGTGTCGAAAAGCCGGTCGTTCGCCGGGATATCCGACCCTGTCAGGCAGTTCAAAAGCGTTGATTTACCGGCGTTCGTGTAGCCGACGAGCGCGACGACGGGCATGTCGTTCTTCTCGCGGCGGCGGCGCTGGGTGCTTCTGACCTTGCGCACCGCGGACAGCTCCTCCTCAAGCTTCTGTATCTTGCGGCGGATGTGGCGGCGGTCGGTCTCAAGCTGGGTTTCACCGGGGCCGCGGGTGCCAATAGGCGAGGAGCCGCCGGACGCGGTCTGGCGCACAAGATGCGTCCACATACCGGTCAGGCGCGGGAGCAGATATTTATACTGCGCCAGCTCAACCTGAAGCTGACCCTCGCGGGTCTGCGCGCGCTGGGCAAAGATGTCGAGTATCAGTCCGGAGCGGTCAAGAACCTTGACGCCCAGCTCCTCGGACAGCACGCGCATCTGGGATGGGGTCAGCTCATTGTCGAACACTGCGAGGTCGCAGTCGTTCATTGCGATAAGCTCCTTCATCTCGCGCACCTTGCCGTCGCCGATGAAGCTGCGCGGATCGGGCGTCGGGCGGCTCTGCATTATTATGGCCACCGTGTCGCCGCCCGCGGTATCGACAAGCGCCGCAAGCTCCTCCATGGATATCTCGGTGGAGCGCTCGCTCTCGTCCATGCTCGCCGCCGACAGTCCCGCCAGCACCGCGCGTTCTCTTTTTATCTCAGTGTTTTCCATTTGAATTTTTCCTTTGAATATGCTTGATTATATCAGTATATCGCAAAAGCGCCGGTTTGCCAACAAAAATATCAGATCAGACTGCGCCGGCGGCGCTTGCGGCGGGAGACCTCGCCCTTACAGTCTACAAGTATTATGTCGCTGCCGATGCGGACTATGCTCTGCCACGGCAGCACGTAGTCGTCCTCGCGGCCAAGCAGGCCGAAAAACTTCGCGCGCCCCGGCGTGACCAGCGACACGATGCGCCCCTCGGCGTCATCAAACTCCATGTCGCAGGCGTAGCCCAGCCGGAAGCCGCTGTTGACGTCGATGACCTCCTTATACCGAAGCTCGGAAAAATAGCTTATCATAAAATCACCGCCTTTGTAAAATATACGAAGGCGGTGATTTGTCCTATTAATCGAAAATTTTACCCGTTCTGCGAGGGCTGGCGCGCCTTGGGGATGGATATCGTCAGAATCAGCGAGTCATCCGTCTCCTCGCGCTGGATACCGGCGTCGATGCCGCCCTGCTTCATCAGGTCGATACTGCGGGAGAGCGTGTTGAGAAACACGCGCACATCCTTCAGCACGAAGGTTCGCCGCTTCTCCGGCTTCTCCTCGTCCTTCCGCTCCGCTTCCTCCGGCTCCGAAAGCAGCGCGTCTATGTACGCATCCGTTGCGGCGACGGTCAGACCGTTGTCAACGATATACTCCAGCGCCGCCCTCTGCGCGACAGGACTCGGCAGACGTAGCAGCGCGCGGCCGTGCCGCTCGGTCAGGCCGTTCTGGCGCAGTGATTCAAGCACGTCGCTCGGCAGCTTCAGCAGCCGCAGTTTGTTTGCGACAGCCGACTGCGATTTGCCGATGCGCCGCGCGGCCTCCTCCTGACTCATGCCGAACATACGGATGAGCTGGCTTATGCCCAGCGCTTCCTCGATGAAGTCCAAGTCGCGCCGCTGCAAATTCTCGACCAGCGCAATAAGGCTCGCGTCCTCCATGTTCACGTCGATGAGTATGCACGGGACTTCCTCCAGCCCCGCAAGCTTCGCCGCGCGCAGGCGGCGCTCCCCCGCCACAAGCTCATATTTGCCGCAGCGCAGACGCACGGTGAGCGGGTTCAATATGCCGTAGCTCTTTATGCTGCCCGACAGCTCCTCCAGCGATTCGTCGTCAAAGCGTTTGCGCGGCTGGACGGGATTCGGCGTAAGCTCGTCCGTCCGCAGATATACTATGCCGCCGCGCCTGAGCGCGGTCTGGCTTCTCAATGCCTGCATCACAAAACCTCCTTATATTGCGGCTTCATGCTGCAAGCATACACTGTATATTGGGTGAAACGGGGCGAAATCGGAGTTCTTAATTCTTTTTAATCTCTTCCCAGTAGCGCCGCGCGGCCTGCTCGGTCTTGTTGTCGCCGTACTCGTAGTAGCGCGCATTTTTCAGCTCGTCCGGCAGATACTGCTGTCTGACCCAATGGCCGGGGAAATTGTGCGGATACTTGTAGCCCTGCTCGCGCTCGAAGCCCGCGCCGTCGGCGTGAACATTCTGAAGCTCGCGCGGGATGCTGCCGGTGCGCCCAGCGCGGACGTCTGCCATGGCGCGGTCGATGGCGGCGCAGGCAGTGTTCGACTTCGGCGCGGTTGCAAGCAGAAGGCAGGCTTCGGCAAGCGGGAGCTTGGCCTCAGGCAGGCCGAGCTGGAGCGCGGAATCGACGCAGGCCTTGACTATCGGCACCGCCTGCGGATATGCAAGGCCGACATCCTCGCTCGCGGAGCACAGGATGCGCCTGCAAGCGCCTATCAGATCGCCGACCTCAAGGAGTCTCGCCAGATAGTGCATCGCCGCGTCCGGGTCGGAGCCGCGCAGTGACTTCATCAGCGCGGAGAGGATGTCGTAATGGTCGTCTCCGTCGCGGTCATAGCGCATGGCACTGCGCTGGGTGATGGCCTTCGCGTCCTCCAGCGTGATGACGCCGCCCTCCCCTGCCGCCGAAAACAGCAGCTCCACCGAGTTCATCGCCTTGCGCACGTCGCCGCCGCAGGAGGCGGAGATGTGGCGCACAACGCCATCGGCAAGCGTAAGAGGTGTGGCGCGGCGCGCGTTCATAATGTCCACGGCGCGCAGGACTGCGCCCTCGACGTCGCTCGCGTTGACGGGCTTGAACTCAAACACCGTCGAACGGCTCAGAATCGCGTTAAACACGCAGAAATACGGGTTCTCGGTCGTGGAGGCGATGAGCGTGATGCGCCCGTCCTCGATGAATTCCAGCAGCGACTGCTGCTGCTTTTTGT
>URPD01000066.1 GCA_900549645.1 uncultured Eubacteriales bacterium | reverse complement strand
CCGCTGAGAATACTTGCTGTATTGTCAAGGACTTTGAAGAAGTATGGGCGCATTTATGCCCGCCAAAACCGTGTTTCCCCTTGTCAACCGATACTATCGTCGGCTGAGTAATACGCTAAAAGGAGCTATGCCATGGCCACACAGGTAACAAATTATCAGTGCCCGGCCTGCACAGGGCCGCTGCACTACGTCGGCGAGAGCGGTATGCTCGAATGTGACTACTGCGGCAGCAAGTACACCGCCGCCGAGATTGAGTCGCTGTACGCGGAAAAGGAGAAGTCCGCCGCCGAGGCAAAGTCCGCGGACTCCGGCTGGGGCGACGAGGTCGAGGACATGCGCGCCTACTCCTGCCCCTCCTGCGGCGCGGAGCTTATCTGCAACGCAACGACCGCCGCAACAAGCTGCCCCTACTGCGGGAACCCGACGGTTGTCCCCGCGCAGTTCCGCGGTACGCTCAAGCCGGATTACATCATTCCCTTCAAGCTCGGCAGGGACGCGGCCGTCGCCGCGCTCAAGCGGCACTATAAGAAGAAGCCACTCCTGCCGCGCGCCTTCTCCGAACAGAATCACCTAGAAGAGGTTCAGGGCGTTTACGTCCCCTTCTGGCTGTACGACGGCGAGGGCGATGTGGACGCGGAATTTGAAGCGACCAGCTCATCGAGCTATCAGGAGGGAAAATTCCTCGTCACCGAGACACGGCATTTCCACGTTGAGCGCAGCGGAAGCGTCAGCTTCGAGCGCGTCCCGGTGGACGCCTCGACGAAGATGCCGGACGAATATATGGACTCCATCGAGCCGTACGACTACGACGAACTGCGCCCCTTCTCGACCGCCTACCTCCCCGGCTATCTGGCCGACAGTTACGACGTCGGCGCGGAGGAGAGCGCAGGCCGCGCGGACGCCCGGTGCCGCGAAAGCTGCATACAGGCGATATCCGGCACTGTTCTCGGCTATGACAGCTGTGTCCCCATCTCCGCCGACGTCCGGCTGCACAATCGCCGCGTCAAATACGCGATTATGCCCGTCTGGATGCTGCACACGAAGTGGAACGGCAAGGACTATCTTTTCTCCATGAACGGCCAGACCGGCAAGCTGACCGGTGATCTGCCGGTGTCGATGGGCAGGTTCTGGGCGTGGTTCGCGGGCATCTTCGTGCCGCTCGCCGGCGTGATGATGCTGCTGTTTGTGTAGGAGGAGGGGACATGAAAAAAATCTTATCTCCCGTCCTCGCCGTCCTGCTGCTCATAATCTGTCTGTCGGTCCCCGCGTTTGCGGACGCACAGCTCAATCATGTCACCGACGAAGCAGGTATTCTGTACGATTCCGACATTGCCGCGCTTGAGGAGCGCGCCGCCGCGGTTTCCGAACAGTACGACTGCGGCGTGTACATCGTCACAGTCGAGGACTTCACGGATTATTCCGACACCTACTATGTGAAAGGTTTCGGAGAGGAGCTGTTCAGCAGCTACGACCTCGGCCTTGGGGACGACAATTGCGGCATCCTTCTCATTCTCAGCATGGCCGAGCGTGATTACGGTTTGGTGGCGCACGGCGATTTTGCAAACGCCGCCTTCACCGACTACGGCAAGGACGCGCTTGCGGAATATTTTCTGGACGATTTCCGCAATGACGACTGGTATCAGGGCTTCGCCGACTACATAGACGGCTGTGAAGAATTCATGCGCCGCGCCGCCGACGTCCAGCCCGTAGACATCTGGGACGAAAGCCCGGATGACGGCGATTACAGCGACGGCTACGACAGCGATTATGATTACGACTACACTGCCCCCGGCTTCTTCTGGCGGCTGACGCATACGGTTCCTCCGCTCGGCTGGCTGATAATCCTCGGCATCCCGGCGCTCATCGCGCTGACCGTATGCCTGTGCATGAAGCGCGGCATGAAAACCGCCGTGAGCAGCGGCAATGCGAACCTGTACATCCACCCCGACGGCGTCCGGCTCACGCGCCAGAACGACATCTACACGCACACCACCGTGACTCGTACGCAGAATGTGCCCGACGACAACCACAATAACAGCGGCGGCGGTGGAACCACCGTCAACTCCGGCGGCTTCTCAAGCTCGCACGGCAAGTTCTGAAGTCCAATAACAGTTCAACCATCCGCCATGTGACGGGTGGTTGATTTTTATCTTTGCGGTCATTCGCCGAAGCGCTTTACCGCGGGCTGATCGGCGTTATGCTCAGCGATGATCTTCTCCATCCAGATCATATCGTACCAGCGGCCGAATTTATACGCGCAGGCGTGGAACTCGCCCACTGTGGCATAGCCGAGGTGCGCGTGAAATTCCGCACTGTTTCGGGTGAGGTATTCGTCCTCCTGCACGGGATAGGCTATGCAGGCGTACAAATTCGTTATGCCCATCCGGCGCAGTTCATCCTCCAGCGCCGTGTATATCCGCCCGCCGAGGCCGCAGTGCTCCGCCGCGCGGTCGATATACACCGACATCTCACACGCCCAGTCATACGCGGCGCGCGCCTTGAATACACCCGCGTAGGCGTAGCCCTGTATCACCCCGTTCCGCTCTATCACGAGGTATGGATAGCGTTCCAGCGTATGCTCGATGCGGTGTCTGAACTCTTCCAACGTCGGGACAGTGTATTCAAAGGTTATCGCCGTATTCTCAACATAGTACGCGTATATCTCCAGCAGGCGCGCCGCGTCCTCAGGACATGCGGTGCGGATCTTGATGTTTTCAGTGTCCATATCAGTTCTGATAAAATATCCTTTCGTTTTTCAGCAGCGCATAGCGCGAAAGCTCATCCCCGTCCAGATTCTCCCGGTGCATATCGACCGCGCATATCTGGTGATTGTCATAGGTGGTGTAATAATATATCCCGCGGCTGGCGTTGCAGCAGGAGGTGTATATGGTTATCTCATACTTGCCGTCCGCAACCTCGCAGCAGCCGCGCTGCTGGTCTACGGAGCCGAGGATGTGGAAAAACTGGCTGACGCTCTCCTCCTCGGAGTCGCCTGACTTTGAATTCATCTTCGTATATGCGACTCGAACGAAGCGCGACTGCGAGGACAGATCGCCCGGCAGCCCCAGCGCGCCCATGCCCCGGCTATACGTCTCAAGCGGGATACCCCAGCGGTTCTCCGGCTGCTTCGGGCTGAGGCTCATGTAATTGCTCAGCGCCAGCATCTGCTGGTCAAACGGAGGATTGTTCGTCAGCACGCCGACGGGGTTATCGAAAATTTTCAGTCCGCCGCGCATGGACTCCACCGTTATGGCCTCGTCGCGGTCAGCAATTATCCAGTGCAGCTGCGCGGGCGGGAGTTGGGAGCTGTACGCCTCGTCCGTCAGATTGATGCGCGAGAGCAGCTCGCGCGCCTCGCGCACGGTAGCACAGCGGCTGAGTATCCACGGGATGAACTCGAACTGCGCGACGTTATCGAAGCCCTGCACAGGCTTGAAATAGTGAGCGTTTCCGACGAAGTTCAGCCCCGCCATGCCGAGTCCCTTTTCGTTCATTCCGTCGTAAAACAGCGGGGCGCTGCCGGCGACGTAGGCCATGCCGATAATCGCATAGTGCCGGTCGAGCGCGCCGCAGTGACGGAAGCTCAGCGGATATTCGCGCGGCAGGACAACGATCTCGTCCCCGTACGAGAACTCATAATCCAGCGTACGTCCGAAATAAAAATCCTTTGTCTTATAGCTTGCAGCTGTGCACATACTTATTTCTCCTGAAGTTTTTTCATAATAATATACAATACAGCGTTGCCGCATGATATATTTGCACTGCAACTATGATATAATATCCGTTCCCCATATGCCGCAGGCATATATCATCGCTCGAAGAGCGATATCATATCGCAGATATATCACACGCTCCGCTAGTATCAGCTGACAAGGGCAGACACGCTTGTCAGCTGATACTATGAACGGATATTATTGAAAAAAGTCTCTTTTGTCATGTTACAAAAGAGACTTTTTTCTTGGCAGCGGGAGAAGGATTCGAACCCTCACATACGGAGTCAGAGTCCGCTGTGCTACCTTTACACAATCCCGCTAAACGCAAGAGCTATTATAACCGAAATATCCGATTTGTCAAGCATAAATTGCGCTTTTCTTCAATTTTTCTTCAAAGCCGCCGCGGCGGTCACATGACCGGCTGCGGTGATGGTTAGAATCAGGGAATATATCCGGTGCCAGCGCATTTTCTTCTGCGCATCTTTGGTCATGTGGCATGCCGCGATCAAAACCGTGCTTACCGCAAACGCAGTAAGGCCGGTCAGAGCGGCGAGCGGGTTTTTACGCGCCTCACGAAGACCGCTTATCATATGCGCAATGGCGGCTGCGAAGAACAAACCGCTTGCGGCTTCGTGCAGCTCCATGAAGAATGCGTTCAGCTTGTGCAGGCCGAGCCTGCGAAGCGGATACTTTACCAAAAGCGCAAGCAGACTTATAAGCGCCGCAATGCCGGCAGCCGTACCGAAAACAGACATGATCTCTCAACTCCTTCCAGAAGTTTAATTTTCAAGCGCAACGGATGCCTGCTCGTAATAGTAATTCACCAGAAGGTCGACACAGGCGCCGTAGCTTTTCAGCCCCATAGTCTGGTCGTAGCTGTGCAGAAAGCCCTCATACACGGTGTTCGACACCTTCTGCACCGGCGTCTCAAACTGCGCCCAATATTCCCGATTTGCGGCAAAATCGCGCCGAACGTCCTCATTCAGCGTAAGATAAATACTCTTCCACGCGTCGTAGTCCGCCGAATACAGGGCGTTGCCGAGGTGCGTATAAGCCAGCATACAGGCCGAGTAGCAGTACTCCGCGTCGCCATATTCAAGGCTTGCAAGCACCGCGGCGAAATTCGCCTCCTGCTCCTTCGCAACGCCGCGCTGATGCGCCAGCTCGTGCGCCACGGTAGAAGCGAACAGCGCGGGCGGGAAGTCGGTATTTACATTCGCCTCCGCCGTAAACGGGAAGAAGAAGCCCGTAAAGTCGGTATAGCTCATAACGCGCGAGAAATACACGCCCTTCGCCCGAACGGCAGGGCCGCTGAGGCAGGGCAGAGTCTCCTCGACATTGGCGTACACCTCGTTCGAACGGCGGAGTATCGCGTCACGGTCGGCAACATAGTTCCCGTCCGCGTCGCGCGGCACCTGCGAGGAGTATTCGTTCACAAGCGCGGCAAAATATTCCGTCACGGTTTCGAGCTGTTCCACGCTGATATTATCGTTTTTCAGCCCGCTGCGGGTCATAAAATCGTTGCCGTAATAATATACTCCCCAGAGCATACAGAAGCCCGCGTACACCGCAAGCCCGGCCGCAAGCAGATTTATCACCGCCGCGTACAGCCTCTTCAGCCGTCCTCCGCAGCGTATCAGCTTGATTATTGTATATATTATGTAAACCAAAACCGCAATCACGGCCAGCCCGATAAGCAGCTCCGCGACGGAAAACGGCAGATGATCGTTCAGCACGGCGAGCGCGCGGTGCACAGGCCGCACAAGGCGCTCCGACACCCAGACCATCAGCGCATGGTTATCCCGCGTCAGCAGGTGCAGCAGTATCAGCGCCGCGCTGACGGCAGCAATTATATGTCCGGCAGGGCTGAGCCTGTACAGCGCGCTCAGCGGCGGACGTTTTTTCTCGGCAGTCTTATTCATGCGTTTATAATACTACACCGCGCCGGCGCGGGCAACTGTAATTTTTTGAATTTACCGTGAACCCGTCTTGACTTTGCGCGCGGAGCGTGGTATCATACCGAACTGTTATAAGCGAAAGTTAATCGCGGCAAACTTAATACACTGAGCAGGCGACGGACAGCCAGTCCGCGGAAGCCGGGTCGTCGAAGAGCGACAGCAGGATCTGCATCAGCAGTCTTTGCGGGACAACAATATGCCCCGGAGAGACTGCATTTTTTTGCACCTACTCCCCCGGTCAGCATAAAAAATACTGAAGGGAGCAATTTCAATGAACGAAACCAAAATCATAAACCGCCTGTCCACCGTCGGCATCGCGGGCAATATCGCGCTTGTCGTATTCAAGCTGTACGCCGGTATCGCGGGGCACTCCGGAGCCATGGTGTCCGACGCCGTACATTCCCTGTCGGACGTGTTTGCGACGCTTGTGGCCTACATAGGCGTACGCATCTCGAAGAAAGCGCCGGATCAGGATCACCCCTACGGGCACGACCGGCTCGAATGCGTCGCGTCGATGATACTCGGCATGATACTGCTGGCGACCGGCTTCGGCATCGGTCTCAACGGCGTGACGCAGATAGCTGCCGGACACTACGAACAGCTCGCCGTGCCGTCGGCGATAGCGCTCGCGGCGGCGGTCGTGTCGATAGTCTCAAAGGAAGGCATGTTCTGGTACACGCGGCACTACGCGAAGAAGCTGAACTCCTCCGCGTTCATGGCCGACGCATGGCACCACCGCTCCGATGCGCTCTCGTCCGTCGGCTCGCTCATCGGCATCGGCGGCGCGATGCTCGGCGTTCCGGTCATGGAGCCGATTGCCTGCGTTGCGATATGCCTGTGCATCCTCAAGGTGGCGTACGACATTCTCAAGGACTCCATCGACAAGATGCTCGACACGGCATGCAGCCCGGAATATGAGGCTTCACTGCGGAGCTTCATCGCGGAGCAGGACGGCGTACGGCGCGTGGATAAGCTGCAAACCCGCAGATTCGGCAGCAAGATATACATCGACGCCGAGATCGGCGTTGACGGCTCGATAAGCCTTTTCGAAGCGCACGCCATCGCCGAGAGAGTACACAACGCCGTCGAGAAGCGCGATCAGGAGGTAAAGCACATAATGATACACGAAAATCCTGTTATGGATGTATAAATAAAGGGCGAGGCCGGAGAAGCCTCGCCCTGAAAATATTTTTATTACTTATAAAACATGTCGATGTATTCCTCAAAGGTCACGCCCAGCTCGTGTATCTGCGCGGAGGCGGTGCGGCCTACATAGCGGTAGTGCCACGGCTCATAGATGATGCCAGTGATGTCCGTCGTACCGTTGGGGTAGCGCAGGATGAAGCCGTAGTCCCAGCAGTGCGCCATGAGCCACTGCTGTGTGGCGGTGTCCTCCTGCCCCTCGTCAAGGTTCGTATAGCCGGTGTCGATTATATCGAGCGCAAGGCCGAGCTGATGCTCGCTCGTCCCCGGCACGGCGACGACCTTCGCCGCCTCGACCCGCGCGGTGTCGGCGTCCATGCCCTCGTTTTCAAGCCGCTGAATCTTGTTGTCAAACAGCGCCTGCTGCTTGTCCCATGTGCGGTAGGCGGAGCATATGTACGGGGAGTTGCCCGCCGCGCGGCAGTCGTCGAGCATCCGCATCAGATCGTCGTAGCAGCGTCGGTCTATCTGCTGCCCGTCCGACAGTGTGCACAGCTGCGGCTCGTAGCCGTCGGGGATGGTGTTCCACGGGTTCACAAGCGTCAGCAGCTCCGCATCGCGGCTGGGCTTATTCATATTGTATATCCGCACCGCAGCGACGGCCAGCGCCAGCAGCACTGCTACGAATATAAACGCGCCGAGCCTGCGGCGTTTTCTTCTTTTCAGCGCCGTATTTGATTTCTTGTTTTTCATAGGATAATAAATAGCGTCACATGCTTCCATATCATGGCTTCCTTTCGCTGTGATGTGCCCATGATATCCCGCGTGTGCATAGTTCCGGTCAATTTAATGTATCTTTTTTGTATAGTATCGGTTAGCAGTGGCAGACACGCCTGACAGTGCGTCTTTCCATCTCGTCAGAAGAAGCTCGCACCGTTCCGCTTCCGCCTCGCGGCAAAAGCTGCACTCTGCAATCTCCTTCTTC
>URPD01000065.1 GCA_900549645.1 uncultured Eubacteriales bacterium | reverse complement strand
GCCGGGGGCATGTCAGAGCCGCGCCGTGACCGAGCCGCAGCGAGACAGTGGCGCGTTAGCGCCGAAGGGGTCGCCAGAGTTGAGACTAGAGCAGAGTGGAAAAGAAACCGTACACAAAAAATAATAATGCATGCGGGACGGCACAGAGGCCGTCCCCTAAGATACAGCTTCACCTTCCACGTCATTTTTAAAAAGCTACTCCGCACCCATGCCGTCGCCTCCTCCCCCCTGATTGACAAAAGAACTACTTGCCGCTAAGCGCTTGTAAATGTTCGGGACGTGCGTTATAATTGATACGATTTTTACCGTGGAGGCCGCGTTATGGATCAATACCGACTCAAAGAGTACATCTCCGAAAACCCCGACGCCAAGCTGCGAGATTTGGTGACGAAGCTTTTGTACGACGATATTGTTGAGCTGCGCATTACCCCCGGCTCCAAGCTGAACGTCAACCAGATCGCCGCATCCCTCGGCATTTCGCGCACGCCCGTGGCTGAGGCCATCGGCAAGCTGGCCGAGGTAGGCTTTGTAATATCTCACCCCGGACAGAGCGGCAATTACGTGCTCGATCTCAGTCTGCCCGACATGATCAATCTCTACCGCGTCCGCAGCGCGATTGAATGCGAGGCGGCGGCGCTCTGCGCCCACACGGCGGACGACTCCACCGTGCGCGAGCTGAGTATGCTGGCGGATGCGTTCAAGGACAGCGTCCTGCGGCGCGACATCCGCGGCATGAAGGACACCGACATGCCGTTCCACAAGATGATAATCGACGCCTGCGGCAACCCATACATCATCCAGAGCTACAACATTCTGCTCCCGAAGCTGACAATGTATCAGTCCTCGATGCTGGAGTTCATCGGCCGCAGCGGCAACGAGTCCAACCCGTGGATGCCAAGCATTAAGTACCATCACACGGCGGTCATCTCGGCGATACGGATGCGCCTGCCGGGGCTGGCACGCCAGTCGATGGCTGACCATGTGGACACGAGCCTCAGCTTCACGACGCTTTCCGGCAACGGAGCCGACCCGTTCTCCATCCTGCGCGCGAAGAAATAAAGAGTGTTAATGATGTGAAAATAACCACCCGATCATTCGGGTGGTTATTTTGCGTATACGCAGCCCTTGGCGCCCCTTCTAGGGGAGCCAAGAATGGGGGGGGGAGCGCATTGCTCGCTCATATCCGCTTATCGTAATTGGCCTGAATACAGGAGATTATCTGCGTCATGGCGGTGTTGACCGGCGTGGGGATGCCGAAGCGGCGGCCATACTCGGCAATCGCGCCGTTGAGGTACATTATCTCGGTCTGGCGCTTGAACAGCACGTCCTGCGCCATCGACGGATAGTAATCGCCGAAGCCGTGGCGCAGTGCCTCCAGCTCCTCGACAAACTCCGGCCAGAGATCGCCAGCGCCCGCGGCCTTCGCCACGGCACAGCCCTCCGCCCAAAGGCTCTTCACAAGCTCCGTACCGGCGGGATCGGCGAGCACCGGCCCAACCTTCAGCCCCAGCACCGCTGCGGCAGCATTGTAGCCGCTGTTTGCGACGGCCTTCTTCCACACGAAGGGCTTCACGTTCTGCTCGTAGCGTGTGCAGCAGCCGCCCGCGTTGAATATCCGCTCCAGCTCAAGCCCGACACCGCGGCTCAGCTCGCTCTCCTCCGCAGGGCCGAAGCGCATGATGACGCCGCTCTCCGGCTTGCCCACGCACACGCCCGGCGCGGGCAGCTCTGTCCCGATGCGTCCGAAGCCGTAGAGGATGCGTTCAGCGCCGACGTATTTTGAGAGCGTCAGGTCGTTGCCGATGCCGTTTTGCAGCGAGACGACGACGGTGTTCCCGCCGATGCAGGGCATGACCGAGGGCATGATGCCGTTCGTCTGCGTCGCCTTGACCATGAGAATCACGACGTCCATCACGCCGATGTCCGCCGCGCTCTCGGCGGTGTGGAAGCCGGTGAGCAGGCGGGTGACGCCCAGCTCGCGGAACTCCAGCCCGTCGGCGGCGATTTTGTCCATATGCGCCTTGTAGCGGTCGACCAGCCACAGCTCGGCTCCACCAAGCTTCAGGTACGCCGCGAAAACGCTTCCGGCAGCGCCGGAACCTATCATTGCTATTTTCATGCAGTATCGCTCCTGCTATCATACTATATTCTACATTGTAGCCGCGCCGCGCGGCTTTGTAAAGCGGAATGATGTTGTGAGTGAAAAATGGGCTGGGGTGTCTCTCCGTCAGAGGAAGCCATTAGTAATGATGCGAGAAGAAAGCGCGGACTATAAACATAATCGTAGGGGACGGCCACTGTGCCGTCCCGTCTCTACTGTCCTGCACTGCAAGAAAAATCGACGTGCCATGCCTAAATACCCACTGTCATTCCGAGACCAGTTCGCAAACTTAAGTGAGCATCCAAATCTTTGATTTGGCTAATGCGAACTTACACCTCAGGCGGGTCGTGGAAATCCGAATCTCCTATGCACAGCGCAAAAACATACTGCTGACTCAAGGATAACGGATTGCCACGTCGCTTTGCTCCTTGCGACGGCGGCATACCTCGATTCATTGATCTGCCGCCTAGTCCCTTTAGGGGCAATGACAGAGGTTTTCTATACATTGCCTTTTCTTTTCCATATTGGCATTCTCTCAACCCCGGCGACCCCTCAGTCGCTTGCGCGCCAGCTCCCCTGAGAGGGGAGCCAAGAGCGCGGAACAACAAACACACCCGCGCCCCACCCCCATCTCCCCTTTCTCAACAATCTGCGCGGCATAAAACCGCGGCGGGGGCTTGTATAATTAATATGCGGGCGCGGGATGCGCCGGGGCTCATCGCATATTGCACAATACGCGGCGCACAGTTTATACATATATGTACAAAATGAATATATAAATTGACTTCATTTGCCAACAATGTTAAAATAATATCATCCAAGTCAACGGCAAAACATTCAGGGGAGGAAAGCAATGAGAGATCTGAAGTATCTTGGCTATTTTGAAAACCTCCTGCGGGAGGCAAACAACGAGCTGATCGTTCAGGCGAAAAAAGACGGCAAGGTCTGCGTCGCGTTCGTGTGCGAAAACACCCCCGAACCACTGATGAACCTTGACGGAACCTTTTCCATCCGCCTGTCCGCGCCGAACACCGGCTCAATGGACATCGCAACCTACTACATGACGAGCTTCCTGTGCGAGACGAGCCGCGCGCTGCTGGAGCGCGCCATCGAGGGCGGCTTCAACTTCGCCGACTGCGTCATCGCGCCGGACGGCTGCACCATGATAAACCGCTGTGTCGAGAACATGGAGCTGCTGAAAACCATGGGCAAGGGGAACGACCGTTTCTTCCATCAGTACATGGAGATCCCCCTCAAGGCGGACGATAACGGCGTAGAGCTTCTCAAGCTCCAGTGCAAAAACCACATCCTTACGCCGCTCAACAGGGCTTACGGTATTGACACCTCCGATTCTGCTATAAGGAAGGCTGTCGCCGAGCACAACGAGATTTGTTCGCTTATCCGCGCGATAGGCGACTTCCGCAAGGAGGAGCGCCCGCGCGTCACGGGCTACGAGTTCCACGTGCTGACGCTGGCTACATACCTCGCCCCGAAGTACCTGATAGTAGACAAGCTGCGCGAGACGCTCGAAGAGATACGCACGCGCGAGCCGGAGCCGAAGCCGTACCGGGCGGGGCTCATGGTGGTCGGCTCGGAGGTAGACGACAGCGGCTTTATCAAGCTCATCGAGGAGACGGGCGCGTACGTCTGCGCGGATCGCTTCTGCTTCGGGTCGCTGCCCGGGCGGGACGTCATCGAGCTCAATGATGACGAGGACGCGCTGACCCAGCTCTGCCGCCAGTACGTCCACCGCGGCCAATGTCCGCGCATGATGAACATGGAGAAGGTTTACGGCCGCAAGCAATACGTCAATGACATAGCGCATGAATACGGGGCTGACGGCGTCATTTATCAGCAGGTGAAGTTCTGCGACCCATGGGCATACGAGCGGCTGCTTGGCTCGACAATGCTCCGCGACGATTACGGCTTCCCGGTGATGTCGGTTGACAGACCCTATAATATCGCGTCCTCTGTCGGTCAGATGCGCACGCGAGTACAGGCCTTTGTGGAAAGCATTGAGATTAAAAAGCTTCAGGGAGGTGCAAGGTAATGGCGCTGGTGGAAAACAGCCGGAAACGTATAGGCGAAAAGCAGCTTGGCGTGCTTTTTGACGGCGGCAAGGTGCGCCGCCGCCGCGAGTGGCGCGGTGTGAAGGACACCTTATATGATTATTTCAGATGGCTTTACCTGCTCTCCATCCTTGCCGGCGTTATCATTAAGCCCAGAAACGTCAAGGCGATGTTCAGATATCGCTGGTTTGCAAATTACCTTGCCGTGCCGCATATGCTCGATAAGTTCACCATGGGACTGCGTGACGAGTCTCTGCGCATAGTACATACCGCGATGGACTTCGTCGTCAAGGACGTGGCGACCTGCATCGACTGCTCTATTCGCGGCGACCGCCGCACCGGAAACGACGTGGAGTATTCAAACGACTGCGTTCTGACCGATGAAAACGCCATGACCGCATTTATGATGGGCTTCCCGACGCTGCACGCGATTTTGCGCGAGGTGCCTACGATGTTCTCCGCAAACCTGCTCAATCAGTATTCCTCTACCCATTATCTCGACATCGCGCAGCAGTTCGGTATTCCGGGCGACGTGTGCCCGATGCCCGAGGCCGAGGCGGGCGCCTCCATCGAGGACGATTTCCCCGTGCTCGGCAGATGCGCCGTGCAGGTCAATACCACCTGTGACGGCTCTCTCATGGGTAACGGCATAATTGCAAAGCGCCTTGAGCGCGAGTACGGCATCCCGACCTTCCAGCTTGTCGCGCCCATGCGCCATAAGGAGGAGGACGTGCAGGAGTACGCCGCGCAGGATATCAAGAAGGTCATTGCCTTTATCGAGGAAAAGACCGGGGCGAAGTGGGACTGGACGGCGTATTTCGAGTGTGCCAAGCGAGTTAACGATACCACGAGAAACCGCCTGACCTGGCTTGAGATAAACAGCACTCCTTATCCGCAGTTTGTCGGCGCGCCCTTCTCGCTGTATAACGATACAAACTATATGGGCAACTGCGGCCGCTCGCCGCTGTTTCCACCGATGGACAGAAAGATAATGAAATATGTGCAGCGGGGCTATGAGCGCAAGAACATGATGGCGCCCGAATACCGCCACCGCTGCATAGTCTGGGGCGTGCAGCCGCAGTACGTCATAGATATGCTCAACTGGATGATACACTGCTGGGGTGTCGTTCCGCTGACGGATATGCTCTCCATGGTCATCAGCAAGGAGATAGCCGATGTCGATACGCCGGAAAACCGCGAGCAGGCGTATTACGACATGGCATATCTCATGGAGAACATGATAATGAGAAACCGCACTCACGGCGGCTATAAGGTGCTTGTCGATGCGCTGTGGGAGTTCTGCGAGAAGATGAACGCGGACATGGTGATGATGTGGGAGCATATGAGCTGCAAGGCTCTTGTCGGACTGCACGGTCAGTTTGAGGAGCAGGCGCGTGAGCGGGGAATACACCTCGTCTGGGTCTGCCATGACCTCTGCGACCCGCGTGTGTTCTCGCGCCAGGCCATCCGCGACCAGTTCAATGAATATATGCGTACCGTCATGCGCGAGGAGCCGCTGGATCCGTCCATCGAGGTTCTGCCGGACGAGAACGCATGGTGACGAAGGAGGAGAAAGTATGAATTTGAAGAAGCTTCTTGTAAAGCTTTTTGCCGGAGCGGGCGGATTTTTCGCCGTGACCTTTTTGATATATTTCTTTAATCTTGATATGAAGTTCCTGTCCTCCTGCGTGGAGCCGATCCTGCTCCGGCACTACGACCGCATCCCGCGCAAGCATTATATTTGATGTGCGCGCGGCGGACAGAAAAAAACTAAAATCCGGTGCTGGGGTAAGTGAAGTCAGCACCGATGGTGACAATATAAATAATTTCATCTGTTGCATATACACATGCGCATCCGAGCGCCGGTATTGACTTGTTTATCCATACTAAAGACTGGCGACCCCTCAGTCGGCTAACGCCGACAGCTCCCCTAAAAGGGGCGCCAAGGGCGCGCTGCACCACAAACATAACCGTAGGGGACGGCCTCTGTGCCGTCCCCGCAGTCTGTCAAAAAACATGTGCAGCAGGGCACAGATAAGAGAGCCGCGGGGGAGCTTGAGGGGTAGCGCAGCGGCGGCGCGGTAGTGAATGACATGCCGGTGGCATGTCAGAGCCGCGCCGTGACCGAGCCGCAGCGAGAAAAGGCCCGCCTCAAATACAATAAACCGCCGTCCAAAAGTCTTGATGCATCAATGACTTTTGGAGCAAAGCAGCATTTTGATATTATCAAAATGCTCGGCGGATGAAGCTTGTCAAAAAAGGCCTCACAGGACTTTTTTGACAAGCTGAGGGGACGGCCTCTGTGCCATCCCCGCCTCCCCATCCCACGCAAAAACCACCCCCGGAGACGCTCTGTTCGAGCGTTTCCGGGGGTGGTTCATTTTATCCTATTCTGTTTTCAGCTTACGCGTTTGAGCGTCAGCGTCTCGCCCATGTCGGTCGTGAGGGTCAGGGTGCTGCCGTCAAAATACTGGAGCCGCCCGTTTACACGCGAACTGTCAAAGACGAAGGTCAGGTCGACGCCCAGCCCGTCGTCGCTCTCAACCGCGAGAAAATCAACGCCGGTCTTGACCGCACCGTCCTTGTCCGTGACGCTGAAGTTCAGCACGGTGGACGCCTCGGAGCTCTTCACGTCCAGCGCGAAGTCCCAGACGTTCTCATAGTTGTCCTGCCACTTGCCCTCCAGCGCGTCCATGAGCAGGTACTTGCCCTTGCTGCCGTCGCTGCTGTACGCCCAGACGGGGTAGATGCGCTCAAAGGTGAGCGAAACGTCGATGTCGCCGTGGACGATCGTGCCGTCAACGGTGCAGGAGATGTTGAGCTTCATGCGGTTGTCGGTGTCCCCAGCGAAGGAGGCGTTGTGCGTACAGGACTTGTAGGAGCCTTTCGTGATGTCGGAGAAGGCGTACGTGGTCTTGTTTATGGTGATGCCGGAGTTGTCGGGCAGAAGACCGGTAATGTCCAGCCTGCCGTTGTCCGACGTGATCGTGCCGAGGGGTTCAAATACGGTGTTCGCGCCGAAGCTGACCTTAAGCGCCCGCGTGACCGCGTCGAAGATCTCGCCGCTCACGCCGCCGTCAAGGCTTATGTACATGTTGCTGCCGCTGGGGACGGAGCTATTTTTTATCTCGCCCAGCGCGCCGTGTATCTCTTCGGAAACAAGCGTCCATGACCCGGCGAGCCGTGAGTCAAAATCTGTGTCTTCCGCCGCAGGGACGGGCGTGGCCTGCGCGGGCTGGGAGTTTGATGCGCAGCAGTTGCCGCAGCAGGTACATGCGGAAGCGTCTCCGCTGCAGGTACATTTGGATGCCGCGGCAGGCGCGGACGCGGTCGCACCGCAGGCGCACAGCGAAACGACAGTTGCCAGAATCAGCGCCAAAGCAGTTATTTTTTTGAGTTTCATGCAATGCAGCTCCTTAAAAACTACAACCATTCCTTTTTTACAAATTGATATTATAGTATATACCGCCGCGCATTGCGTTACGAATTTGTTAAATGTAAGATGAAATATTGGCGGGAATAAGGCGCTGCGCATACCCCCTCCCTTGGCGTGCGTCTTAGGTAGGGTAGTGGTTGCTATGCCCCTCTCGGCGCCCCTCTTAGGGGAGCTGGCGGTCGTAAGACCGACTGAGGGGTCGCCAGTGTGTAGAAAGTGCTATTAGGTAAAAGAAAGTGATAGGTAAAGAAAAAGCCACTTGGCGCCCTTGTGTAAAGGGAGCTGGACAGATTATAATCTGAAGTGCAACAGTAAAAAAAAGAAGACAATACGCAGGCCAAAGTGTAAAATGGAGTCACCACAACAACA
>URPD01000064.1 GCA_900549645.1 uncultured Eubacteriales bacterium | reverse complement strand
CTGCAGCGTCCAGCCAAGGCGTTCGCACACCGCCATCGCAAGCTGCACGTCGAAGCCCCAGTAGTTTCCGTCCACGACGTAGGCCATGGGGAAGGAGTTGATGTCCACGCCGATTATAAACGTCCTCGGCTCAGGCATACCGACCTTTTCAAGCGCCTTGGCGTCCTTTTTGAAGTCGATTATGCTGGAGCCGAACCATTTGCCGGTCAGGTCGCCGACCGTGCCCTCGGCGTTGAGCGTCTCGATGGCGGCGGTCACGTAGTTATATGTACTGTCGTCATTGCGGAAGGCAAGGGAATATTCCTGCTCCACAAGCACCTCCAGCTCGCGCACCCCGTAGGTGCTGCCGCCGCAGGCGCAGAGGCTGAACGCCATACACAGTATGAGCACGGCGCATATCATTTTCTTCATCCACATCACCACTATGCTTTATTTACGCCGAATGGCGGCCGCGATGGGCGGCGCGGCGGCGCTTTTTCTTTTTCCCGCTTATGACCGCGATTGCGATCACCGCCGCGATCACGACAACCCCGGCGACAGCACATATCACGCGGTTGCGCACGGCGACGGCCTCTTCTGCCGCCGCTTCCTCCTCGGCCTGCGCCCGCTCCTGAACGGCCTGCGCCTCGGCGATGCGCGCTTCTTCCTCGGCCTGCGCCGCCTCTTCCTCAAGGCGCTTGCGCTCTGCCTCCTCTTCCTGAAGCTTGCGTTCCTCCTCGGCCTTTGCGGCCTTCTCGCGCTCCTCAAGCCGCGCGTCCAGCGTCAGCGTGTAGTCCGCCAGCAGCTTGCCCGCGTCGGCCAGCACCTGCTCCGCGTTGCCAACCCAAGTCGTGTTTATCGCAATGAAGATCGGATGCGGCATGTAGACGATGCCGGCGATGTTGTTGAACTGCTCATACGCGCCGTATTTCTGCGCCACCTCGTACTTGTCGCCAAGCGTCCGGCTGAGGTACTGCCCCGGCATCGCAACCTTGAGACATTCCACTATGTTCGGGAACTGGTCGGGGTTCTCGTACAGATTGCGCAGCACGCCGATCACGAAGCGCGGCGAAAAATGGCTGCTGACGTAGTACCGCTCCGGGATGTCCTCGACCGGCACGTCGGACATTTTGACCTGCTGCTCGCGGTAGTCCCGCTCGGAGTCGAAATAATGTATCATCACATGGGCGTAGTCGTTGTTCGAGTAGGTCAGCACCGAGGTCTCGGCATAGGTGAGATCGACGCCGCAGACCTTGTCGTCCTGCTTCAGCTCGCCGTTTGCGACCTTCTGCGCGAGCATCATCATCAGCGGCAGCTTGTACACGCTCGCGCTGTAACTCCACACATCGCCGTTATAGTACCAAGTCTCGTTGGTGCCGGTGTAGGTGTAGCCGAGGCGGAAGCGGTCATGCGCGATGCCGCGCTCATCGAGGAAGTCCTCTATCAGCTTCTTCAGCTCGTCGGAATTCAGTACGCCGTCCTCCACGGTCTCGGCGCTGATGATGACCTCGTCCACCTGCTCTTCCGGCACGGTGGCCGCTGGGGCGGAGCTTTGCTCCGGCGCAGGCGTCTGCTCCGGCTCGGCGGGGGCTTCGGATTCCACGGGCGCAGGCTCTACCGGAGCCGGGTCGACGGGCGCTTCGCCGCCGTCCTCCCCGTCGGCAAACGCCGCGCAGGGCAGCGCAAGGATCAGCGCCGCGCATAGCAGTATCGCAAGAAATCTGCTTATCTTCTCTCTCATGTCCTATCCCTGATCTTTCAAATTTCCGTAATTTCGCCGCGCTGGGCAAAGCTGCTGCCGAAGAATTCGCGCGCGGCGGCGGCGAGGTATTCGGTGTCCTTCGCCCCGGCGGTCTCGT
This sequence comes from uncultured Eubacteriales bacterium, assembly GCA_900549645.1. GTDB lineage: Bacteria > Bacillota > Clostridia > Oscillospirales > Oscillospiraceae > Limivicinus. Next base: position 6,299 of record URPD01000064.1, on the reverse strand, counting down.
ACGCGGAATGCATCGCAAGCTGGGCAAGGCCGATATCGACCGTGTTTATCGAGACGTGCGCGGCGCTGATATGCCCAAGCGTGGAGCCGCCCGCGATGTCGGCGCGGTTGGTGAAGCTCTGCACCGGGACTCCCGCGCGGCGGCACACCGCCTCGAAGGCGGCGGCGGAGACGGCGTCGGTCGTGTAGCGCTGGTTCGCGTTGTGCTTTATGACGATGCCCTTGTTCATCTCCGGGCGGTCGTTGCGGTCGGCGTACTCAGGATGGTTCGGGTGCACGGCGTGGGCGTTGTCGGCGGACACCATGAAGCTGTTGGTCAGCAGCGCGCGGTACTGCGCGTCACTGCGGCCAAGCGCGGCGCACACGCGGTACAGCACGTCCTCAAGAAAGCTGGAGTCCGCGCCCTGCTTCGTCCCGCTGCCGACCTCTTCGTTGTCGAACACGCTGAGCACTGCGGCGCTCTCGCCGTCGGCGGCGTCGAGCAGACCGCGCAGACAGCCGTAAACACACTGGAGGTCGTCAAGCCGCGCGGAGGAGACGTACTCGTTCTCAGCGCCCCAGACACAGCCGCGCTCGCGCGGGTAGAGGATCAGATCGCCCGCCAGCAGCGCGTCCTCGGCGACGCCGAGGCTCTGCGCGACGATGGCCTTGAAGCCGGTTTTCAGCTCTGCGGAACCGATGAGCGGCAGCATATCGACGTTCGCGTTGTAGCTCTTGCCGTCGTTGGCGCTTCTGTCCATATGTATTGCGACGTTCGGGATGACCGCGAGGTCACGGTCAACGTTCACGAGTCTGGACGCCATGCGCCCGCCCTCGGCGACTATCGCGCGCCCCGCGACGGAGAGGGGGCGGTCGAGCCAAGTGGAGCACAGCATCCCGCCGTATTTTTCAACGTTGAGCATGGTGTACATCCCGGCGGCCTTGACGTCGGAGTTCCACTTGATTTTGAACGACGGCGAATCGCTGTGCGCGGCCATGACCATGAAGCCGCGGAAATCCGGCTTCGGCAGGCGCAGTGCGATAATGGAGGAGCCGTTGCGGCGGACGTAATATTTGCCCGGCGCGGCGACGCTCCAGTCGTCGCCCTCGAAAAGCTCCGTGTAGCCCGCGGCATCCAGCTCGCGCCGGACGTTCTCGACCGCGTGATAAGCGCTGGGGCTTGCGGAGATGAAGTCTATCAGCTGTTTATTTATATCATTCATGGCAGTTCTCCCTGAACACAGTTTTTGAATATATATTATAACACATATATTTCGCTTTGACCAGCCCCGGTTTTGCATCATGTCCCCGCTTTGGAATCGGCGCTGTTGAATCTTCGCCGCGGAGCGCTGCCCCTTCTAGGGTAGCGAAGCGGCGGCGCGGGAGTGAATGACATGCCAGTGGCATGTCAGAGCCGCGCCGTGACCGAGCCGCAGCGAGACAGTGGCACGAAGCGCCGAAGGGGTCGCCAGAGGAGAGACTAGAGCAGAGGGGAAAAGAAAGAGCCGCGTAAAAACAACCTGTCATTGCGAAGCCAGTTCGCAAACTGGCTTCGCAATCCGCGCCCCCTATGCACCGCACAAAAATGCACTTCCGACACAAAGAGAACGGATTCCCACGTCGCTTCGCTCCTCGGAATGACAGTGGAGGCCTGTATATTGCCTTGTCTTTTCCATAATGGCAATATCCCCCCACCGGCAACCCCTCAGTCGGCTACGCCGACAGCTCCCCTAAAAAGGGCGCCAAGATGGTGCGGCGTAAAATAACGGGCATCCCCTTGGCTCCCTCTGATGAGGGAGCTATCGCGCAAGCGACTGAGGGAGAGATAATCCCGCGCATTGCAGGGCATGAAAACCGACGCCCCCATCACCCCCGCATAGGCTCTTGAAAAACGCGCGCCCATGTAGTAAAATACCTTTAACACTCACGAAAGGATGTTTTTCACATGAAGGTTTCCGAGCTTCCCTATAAGCGCGTAACTATTGAAGAGATCAAGGTCGTCATGGACGACGTGCTCGCCCGCACCCGCAACGCAAAGAGCGCGGACGAAATTCTCGCCGCCCGCGAGGATTATCTCAAGCTCCTCTGCGATTACAGAACCGCCGCGTCTCTCTCCTACATGCGCTATTCGATAAATACCGTCGACGAGTTCTACGTCGCGGAGAAGGATTATTACGACGAGATCGGCCCTGAGGCCGAGAACTACATGGTTCAGTACGCCTCCGCGCTGCTCGATTCCCCGTTCCGCGACGAGCTGGAGGAGCGCCTGTCCCCCGTGCTGTTCAAGCACCTTGAGGTCAGCCGCAAGAGCATGTCCCCTGAGATAATAGACGATCTGGTCGAGGAGAACAAGCTCGTCAGCGAGTACTCCAAGCTCATGGCTTCGCTTGAGTTCGAGTTCCGCGGCGAAACTCTGCCGCGCGCGATGCTGATGAAGTACGCCAAGAGCGACGACCGTGAGACCCGTCGCGAGGCATACGAAGTCCTCGGCAAGGTGCTCAAGGAGCACAGCGCAGAGCTGGACGACATCTACGACCGCATGGTTCACGTCCGCGACCGCATGGCTAAGAAAATGGGCTACAAGAACTATGTCGAGCTGGGCTACCACCGCATGGGGCGCATCGACTACGATCAGGACAAGGTCAAGACCTTCCGCGAGAACGTGCTGATGGACATCGTCCCCGTCGTATCCCGTCTGCGCACCGAGAACGCCAAGCGCCTCGGCATCGACGACTACAAGCTCTATGATAACGACGTCATCATCCCCGGCGGCGATCCCGTCCCCGCGGGCGGCAAGGCCGCGATCTTTGCTGCGGCGCGCGAGATGTACCACGCCATGGGCGAGGAGACCGGCAAGTTCATCGACATGATGATCGACAACGACGCCTTCGACGTCGACTCCCGCAAGAACAAGTGGGGCGGCGGCTACTGCACGGAGTTCCCGCTGTACAAGCAGCCCTTCATCCTTGCAAACTTCAACGGCACCGCCGGCGACGTGGACGTTATGACCCACGAGGCCGGGCACGCGCTCAATGCCTACCTCATCGCCGACAACCGCTTCGCGCTCGAGATCGGTTGCGGCGGCATGGAGACCGCCGAGACGCACTCGATGAGCATGGAGTTCTTCGCGTGGCCGTACATGGACAAGTTCTTCGGCAAGGACGCGGCGAAGTACCGCTTCGCCCACGCGCTCGATGCGCTGTCCTTCATCCCCTACGGCACGATAGTCGACGCGTTCCAGCACATCGTCTACGAGAACCCCGACATGACCCCCGCCGAGCGCAAGGCCGCATGGCTGGAGCTTGAGCACCAGTACCGCCCGCACATTTCCATGGACGGCATGACCTACCTTGAGGAAGGCACCCGCTGGCAATATCAGATGCACATCTATGAAAGCCCGTTCTACTACATAGATTACTGCCTCGCCCAGACTGCGGCGTTCGACTTCCTGCTCGCCTCTCAGGAGGACTATGACGGCGCTTTCGCGCGCTACATCCGCCTGTCGAAGCAGGGCGGCGAGAAGCTTTGGACCGACCTGCTGCCCGAAGCCGGGTTCAGTTCTCCCTTTACCCCCGGCGCGCTCAAGGAGCTTGCCGAGAAGGTCGAAGCCCTGCTGGAGAAGATCAGGGTCTGATAAGCAGGCGCTTGAGCTGATTGCATAGTTTTGGCTCCCCCTCGCCACGAGGGGGAGCCTTTTGCTTATGTGGTGGTATGCGGGACGGCACAGCGGCCGTCCCGCCGTCCCTCCCCCATCACCATTAAAAATCCCCCGCCGATTACTCGGCGGGGGATTTCCTGTGTCCTCAAAGCTTTGCTTTGAGCTTGTTAATGCAGTCGGGGCAGACGTTCTTACCTCTGTACTGGATGACGCCTTTCACGTTGTCGCAGAAAATGCAGGATGCCTGATATTTGCGAAGAATAATATTCTCTCCTTCAACATATATCTCCAGTGCATCCTTCTCTGCGATGTCCAGTGTGCGGCGCATCTCTATGGGGAGGACTATACGGCCCAGCTCATCAACCTTACGGACGATTCCGGTAGATTTCATAGTGATTGCTCCTTCCACATCTCTAACACAAACCTCATTTTGCATTTTATCACAAGTTTCGCGCAAGTCAACTAAAGATTACTTTGTGAAGACCAAAATTAACAGAATCTTTTATATTATGCCAAGTATTTCTATAATCTTCATTTAAATTACATTGATACCATGCTTCTTAACTACTTCTTAACAGTCGTCCTGCTTCTTTCGACATTTTTCGCGCTTTTCTCCGCTTCACCCGCCGACGCCGGAAACGCCCTGATGGGAGGCGCTTCAGCCGCCGTGAGCTTCACTCTGGAGCTGACGGGCGCGGTCTGCCTGTGGAGCGCGGTGATGGAGCTGCTCGAACGCGGCGGCGCGGTCAAGGCGCTCACACGTCTGCTCGCTCCGCTGCTTCGCAGGCTGTTCCCGCTCTCGTCGCGCGACGGCGGCATCATGTCCGCCATCAGCGAGAACGTCAGCGCAAATCTACTCGGCCTCGGCAACGCCGCTACGCCTGCCGGCATCCGCGCCGTGCAGGGCATCGGGCGTCTCGGCGAGCCCGCCGGAGACGAGCTTTGCAGGCTTGTGGTACTGAACACGGCCTCGATACAGCTCATCCCATTGACGATCGCCGCAGTGCGCTCCGCAAACGGCGCGGCCTCCGCCTTCGACATCATGCCCGCCGTGTGGTTCAGCTCCGTCGTGTCAGTCGCGGTCGGGCTTGCGATGGCGAAACTGCTCGCGCGCGTATGGCGATGAACACGCTGCTCGACCTGACCGCGCCGGTCATCGTCACAGCCGCATGTGTGCTGGCGCTTTACAAGGGCGTGGACATCTTCGCGGCGATGACCGACGGCGCGAAAAAGGGACTGCGTGTCATGGCCGACATTCTCCCCGCGCTGCTCGTGCTCTTCCCCGCGATATACCTGCTGCGCGCCTCCGGCATACTGGAGCTGCTGGAACGGCTGCTCGCGCCCGTGTTCAGGGCGCTGGGCATCCCGGCGGAGACTTCGCTGCTCATGCTGCTTCGCCCGATCTCCGGCAGCGCGGCGCTCAGCGTGAGCGCGGAGCTTATTGCGCGCTATGGGGCGGACTCGCTCGTCGGCCGCACCGCCGCTGTTATGATCGGCTCAAGTGAAACGACGCTATATGTCGTCGCAGTGTACTTCACCGCCGCAGGGGTCAAGGACAGCCGCTGGGCGATCCCCGCGGCGTTGTGCGCCGACCTCGCGTGCTTCCTGTCCTCGGCTTGGATATGCAGAATTCTCTGGGGCTGAAAATTATATGTTGAAAAATGAATAAAAAGTGTTAGAATAAGTGCATATTCATTTGCGGGGGTATGCCAATGAAGCGCTTATTCGGCTCATATACTTGGAAAGGCATCATCACCGATCTTGTGTACTGCGTTGTCGGCAGCGCGCTGGTCGGCCTGAGTCTTTCGATGTTCACCATTCCGAACGACATCGCGCCGGGCGGCGTGTCCGGTCTGTCGACGGCGCTCGCGTACATCACGCCGATACGCGTGAGTATATGGAACCTGATGCTGAACGTGCCGCTGCTGCTCTGCGCATGGAAGCTGCTCGGCCCGCGCTCCCTCGCAATGACGCTCATCGCCACGCTGCTGCTGTCCGCGTTCATCGACCTGACAGCGCTGCTGCCCATGTACACCAGCAACGCCCTGCTCGCCTCAATATTCGGCGGCGCGCTGAGCGGGCTCGGCGTGGGGCTGCTGTTCCTGCGCGGGATAAGCACCGGCGGGACGGATCTGCTCGCGCTGATGATGAAAAAGCCGTTCCCGAACCTCCCGTCCGGCACGATGCTGCTCGTGATCGACGCCTGCGTCGTCGTGTTCGCAGTACTCATTTTCCGCGATATCGACGTCGCGCTCTATTCGACCATCGCAATCCTCGTGTCCTCGAAGGTCATCGACGCGCTCGCCGAAGGCGTGGACTACGCCAAGGTCATCTACACCGTCACCGACCGCGGCGACGAGGTGACGAACGTGCTGAACACCTACACCGACCGCGGCACGACAATAATCCCCGCCGTCGGCGGCTATACGCGCGGCGAGAAGCAGGTCGTCCTGACCGTCACGCGCCGCAACGTGCTCGCGCAGACGCTGAAGCTCATCCATCAGGCCGACCCCAAGGCCTTCACCTTTGTCATGGACTCCACCGAAGTTCACGGCGAGGGCTTCAAATTGGATTAAAAAATCAGAAAGACGGGTCAAAACCCGTCTTTCCCAGTCTGTCAAAGAACATGTGCAGCAGGGCGCGGATAAGAGAGCAGCGGGGGA
>URPD01000063.1 GCA_900549645.1 uncultured Eubacteriales bacterium | reverse complement strand
GCCGAAGTGTTCCATAATTTAGGCGTTGCACTTGCTTGACTTTCTGCCCTGGCGGTCGTAAAACCGACTGAGGGGGCGCCGGGCTTTATTAATTGCCAATGGGTAAAAGAGAATGCAACTTATGAAAAACACGGGGCGGATGGTGCCGCCCTGTGTTTTTCATATTACTTATTACTTAACTCTTTCCTTCGCTTCCCGCTCAGGCGGTTTCTTTGTCCTTCACTTTCGTCTTCTTGCGGCGGAGGACTACGAACGCTCCGACGGCTGCGGCGGCGAGGATGCCGACGCCGACCCACACCCACGCCGGTGTGCCGCGCGTATCGACCGCGGCGAACACGACCGTATCGGAATTGCAGTCGAACACCGTATAGCTGCCGCTGCTGCGGGTGGACACACGCGTCCAATCTGTGCCGTCAAAGGTGTATATCTCCAGCTTATGCGATCTGCGCTCCAGCTCCGGACGCAGGAAGCGCACGGAATAGCTGCCGGACGTGGTGTCCTCGTCCATATCGTCGATGCGGAGCACCCATTTTTCGAGCACCGTGCCGTCCGTATGCGGATCGTCGCCCACATACTCGTTGAGCATGGCCTGCGAGCCCTCGTTGAAGCTGCCCTCGACGAGCACTATCGACATCGGCGAGCCTGCGCGGGTATTCTCGACGGCAAGCGTCGCGCGCTTATAGCTGTACTCGGCCTCGATGACATCGCTGAAATACAATGCGCTGTAATCGTAATCCGCCCAATGGCCGCTATATCCGTCCTTCTCCGGGACGGCGGGGATCTCGCTCTCGTCGATCGAGTCGCCGTAGCTGAAGCTCAGCTCCTTGACAGTCTCCCCGTCCGCGACGAAGCGCAGGGTCAGAGTCCGGAACTCGTCCGGAAGGCCGGGCACGGCGAGCAGCTGATCATAGCTTATCGGCGTGGCGCGGCCGTTATAGCTGATGCCGTCTATCGCGCCGAGCGTCTCATGCACGAAGCTGTTGCCGTCCACGATGCCCTCGCCGTTCATATCGGCATAACCCGCGATCGCGCCGCCGCAGGCCGTCGCGCCCGTGACACCGACGAGCGAATGGCAGTCGGTTATCTCGGTGCCGAAGCCCGCGATGCCGCCGACATACTCCGAACCCGCGATATTGCACATGGCGTAGCTGTCGCGGACATTGGTGTAGGAATACCCGACGATGCCGCCGACATAGCCGCCGGTGCTGCTCTCGACGCTGCCGTAGCCCTCGCAGTCGATTATCGTGCCCATCTCGGTGACGCCCGCAATGCCGCCGACGTTATTCTTCTTCGCCGTGACCGCGCCGCGGTTGACACAGCGGCGGGCAACGCACTTTATCATATAGGTCTTGGAGAGGATGCGCGTGACGCTCAGGCCGCTGGTGACGTCGCCCTCCACGTCGGCCTCGAACTCGATGGCCATAGCGCCCGCGATGCCGCCGATGTCAAGGTCGCCGCTGACCTCGCCGTAGTTGACGCATCCGGACAGCTTGCCATCGATGCTCTCGTCGTTATCCGGCTCGGACACGTCGTCATAGACGTTGTTCTCGATATTGCCGCTGAGGGCGTTTGCCAGCAGCTGCATGACGACGTTGAACTGGTCGTTGACGCGCATGAGATTCATGGTCAGCACGTCGGACGTCGAATCCATGGCGCTGTTGAGGTCACTCATGCTGCCCGCGACGCCGGTCAGGCCGTTGAACAGCTCGTCGGAATAGTCATAATACTTGCTGCCGAGGTTCGGGAACTGCACCTTGTCGAGCGAGGCGAGGTACTGGTTCAGCTCGTCAAGCCCGCCGGTAGCGCTGGCGAGGTAATTGGAGGCGGCGGTGAAGTTGTCGCGCGCCATGCCGCCCTCGTCATTGGCGTACTCAAGGCGGCTCTGGTCGGGGATGCCGTCGCCGTCGGTGTCATATATCGGGGTGAGGTAGTAATCGTCGAGGATGGCGAGCACCTTGCTCGTCGCCTTGGAGAGCTTGGCGGTGTCCATGATGAGGTCGGAGACGACCTGTACCAGCGCCTTCTTGAGCTTGGAGGAAGAGCTGCCGGCGTCAAGGTCATAGTCGTAGCCGTACTTGTCCTTTATCTCGTCGGCATTATCCGGGCGGAGCTGGTCGAGGTCGACCTCGCCGTCGCCCTTCTTATTGAAATACGCCGAGGCGATATACGACAGATACTCCAGCTCCACGTTGATGCGCTCCAGTGCCTCGGACATCTGGTCGAGATTCGTGTGCAGTTCGCCGAGAGTGGCGCTGTCCATCTCAAGGTTATCCATGGCGTTATCCATGTGCTGCATACCGAGGGAGAAGTTGACCGCCGCCTGATTCAGGTCGGACATTATCGGCTCCATGGCCTTTATCGAATAGTCGATGCGGTTGAGTATCTCGTTTGTCGCGTCGATAGCGGTGTCCGCGACGCCGCCGAGGTGGTCGGCAAGGCTGGACGCGCCCCGCGCCGCGGAATAGGCGTTGCTCTGCATCCGCGTGAGCGCGGCGTTGACGTCGTCGTTCTGGATATTCGTGTCGCTGAGGGTCACGGTCACGAGGTCATGCAGGGTCTGAAGCTCAGTCGCCAAGTCCTCGGACAGGGCAAGCTCCATGTACGGCTCCATCTGGCCGACGATGCCGCCCACGTCCTTGCGGCCGTAGACGCGGCCGTGGTTCTCACAGCCCTCCATGTAGCCCGACTGCCGCCCCGCGACGCCGCCGACGTTATAGCCGTAGTGCTGGTAGCCGATGGTGCCGTAGTTGACGCTGTTGTAGATAAGCCCGACGCTGCCGCCGACGATGCCGCCGCTGTCGGAGACGACGTTGGCGTCGTTCGCGGAGGTGAGGTCAAGGCTGGTCATGTCCATGAGACTGAGGCTGTCAAGCTCCAGCTCGCTGGCGGTGATGCTGGTGTTGACCTCGGCGTGGTTGTACGCGGAGTCTATGGTGCCGTTATTGAAGCCGACGACGCCGCCGGTATAGCGCTTGCCCGTGACCTTGCCGGTGACGGTGCAGTTCTTGACGGTGCCGTAGTTCTCGCCCGCGACGCCGCCGACGTTCGTAAGTCCGGAGACGGTGCCGTCAAAGGCGCAGCCGGTGATGGTGCCGCGGTTCGTGCCCGCGAGGCCGCCGACGTTCTCACGCGTGCCGTCCGGCGTCACGGTGCCGGAGAGCTTGAGGTTTATGACCCGCGCGCCCTCCTCGATATAGCGGAAGAAGCCCTGATGCGAGCCGTCGGTAGCGAGGGTGAAGTTCGTGATGCTGTGGCCGTTGCCGTTGAACGCGCCGGAGAAGGACGGGATAGGCTGTATCGCCTCGCCGCCCATGTCGATATCCTCGTCCAGCAGGACGGACAGACCCACGGAATAGCTGTCCAGCTGACAGTTGCGCGCAAAGGTGCGCAGATCCTCCGCGGTCACGATATGTATGACCTGATTGTCCGCTGCGGCGGCGGGTACCGCAATGCCCACCGCGAGCAGCACGGCAAGCAGCAGCGCCATTACTCTTTTCTTCTTCATTGTTCCTCTCCTCCGCCGCGATTCGGCTCCGGTATGATTATTTCGGGTATCTCCTCAACGCTGCCCATGTCGATGACCGCGTTGAGCGTACCTTTGAAAACGCCGTGTATCTCCGCGTCCACGATGCCGTCCAGCGTCCCCCGCACACGGCCGTTGATGCGGATTATGCCCATGTGCGTGGTTGCCTCCGCGCCGTGGGATATGGTGAATTTGGTCTTGCGTATGAGAATGTCGCCCAGCAGGAGTATCTGCGGCAGGACGAACAGGACGAGCATGATGGATATCGCGGTGCCCATGCCGAGGTACACGCCGATGGCGGAGACCGTCTCGTCCGAGGTGACAAGGCCGATGATGAGTCCCGCCGAGGCGAGCATCGTGCCCGATGTGACGATGGTCGGGAAGGCGAGGTTCATCGACTCGACGATGGCCTTCTTAAGCGGCAGCGACTCGCGCAGTTCCATGAAGCGGCTCGAAATGACGATGGCGTAGTCGATGTTCGCGCCCATCTGGATGGCGCTTATTATAAGATATGTCAGGAAGAACAGGTTTTTGCCCGCGAGGTAGGGTATGGAGAAGTTTATCCAGATACTGCCCTGAATGACCAGAATGAGCAGCACCGGCAGCCCCGCGGACTTGAACGTGAACAGTAGCACCGAGATGACGAACACGATCGACAGCACGCTTATCAGCAGGTTATCCTTTTCAAACGATGTGCGCAGATCCTTGCAGCTCGTCGTATCGCCGACGACGTAGGCTTCGTCGTAATAGCGCGCGGTGATGCCGTGGATGATTTCGAGGTAGTTATAGCTCTCCTCGCCCTCGGTCGGGATGTCGGCATACAGGACGATGCGGCTCCAATTGTCGCTCTTGAGCTGGAGCTTCGCGTCGTTTATCTGCTGCTCAAGCTCGTCCAGCTGCTCCTCGGTGTCCGCCGGGATGTTGACCTCGACCTCGTCGCGCTTGTCGCAGAGGTAGCAGAACATGTCTAGCAGCGGGACGGCGTAATTTTCAAGATTGGTGACGACCTGACCGTACTCGTTTATGTCCATCGCGTAGCCCGTGTACAGCACCTGCGCGACCTCATAGTCGAGGTCGGCAAGCTCCGCGAACTGGCGCGGCGTCAGCTCCGAGGTCAGGTAGTATTCGTCGGTGGCCTTGATGTTGGCAAGCCCCGTGACGCTGATGGTGCGGCTCAGCTCCTCGACCTCGGAGATGAGCTTCTCTTCCCTGCCGTAGTCCCCGGCGGGGACGATAATGGCCATCTGGTTGTCGATGCCGAACAGCTCTTCGATGCGCTGGTAGGCGAGCTGGTTTTCGTTATGGCGGATGGAGTCGACCGAATTGTGCGAATAGACGTAGTTGACGCGGCCGGAGAACACAACACCCAGCACAAGCAGAATCGCAAACACGGGCGGCATGACGAAGCGCGTCTTATACGCGAAGCGGCCAAGCCAGCTGACCTTCGGGATGAAGCTGCGGTGGTGCGTCCGGTCGATGAGGCCGGAGAAGGTCACGAGCAGGCCGGGCATCAGCAGGAACACCGAGCACAGGCTCAGAAGAATCGCCTTTATCATTACGACGCCGATGTCGTAGCCAAGCCGGTACTGCATGAAGGTCAGAGCCAGAAGGCCGGACACGGTCGTCAGGCTGCTGGCGGATATCTCCGGGATGGCCTTGCTGAGCGCGGCGATGGCCGCCTCGCGCGCGGCCTTGTTCTCGTGCTCCTCCATGTACCGGTGACAGAGGATGATGGCGTAGTCGATGGCCATGGCGAGCTGGAGGACGATGGCGACGGAGTCGGTGACGAAGGATATCTCCCCCATCATGTAGTTCGTGCCCATGTTCAGCAGCGCCGCCGCGCCGAAGGTTATCAGCAGCACCGGGATCTCGGCGTAGGTTTTCGAGGTGAACAGCAGCACGACGACGATTATGAGCGCCGCGATGCCGTCGACGATGAGCAGCTCGCGGTTGATTATCGCCTTGAGGGGGTTGCCGACCTCGGTGTTGACGTAGAGGTCGTAGACGCTGAGCATGTCGCGCAGGGTGTCCATGGCGAGGACGCTGACCTCGTCGTCGTTTTCGCCGTCAAAGGTGACGGAGAAGAGCGCGGCAGCCTCGTTGTAATGCTCCGGGCTGTCGTCAAACACGACCTCCTTGACGCCGGGGACGCGCTCGATATCGGCGCAGATCTTCTCCGCCTGCTCATAGCTCACGTTCTCGACGACGATGCGCGCGGTGCCGAAGGTCGTGAACTCATCGTCCATGAGTTCGAGGCCGATCTGCGTCTCGGTGCTCTCCGGCAGGTATTTGGTCAGGCTGTCGCTGACCTCCACCCAGCCGGATGAAAAGATGCAGAATACCGCCGCGGCGATGTATATGAGAAAAATGATGTTTCGTTTGTCTACAATGAATGCGGCCACACGCTCCATGAGGCTCGCTTTTTCTGATCTCATCGGCATAATCTCCCCCGAAAAATGCGCAGAGTTCTACGAATATAGATTATAACAGGAACGGCAGAAGAAAGCAATTTTTTTCTGAAGGAGTTTTGATGGGGGGAGGGGGGTGTTGGGAGGGGAATCCAAGCAACGCCTTGTCTTTTCCCTAATGGCAGTCGTTTAAGACTGGCGACCCCTCAGTCAGCTTCGCTGACAGCTCCCCTAGAAGGGGCTCCAAGTTGGTGCGGCACACTTCTCCCCTCCCCCTCCCCAACAAAAAAATACGCAGAAAGCGAAAGCTTTCTGCGTATTCATTGCGGGTGATATCAGACGAGTTCGATGACTGCGACTTCCGCTGCGTCGCCGCGGCGGGTGCCGATGCGGGTGACGCGGGTGTAGCCGCCGTTGCGCTCCGCGTACTTCGGGGCGATCTCATCGAATACCTTCTTGGCGACATCCTCACGGGTGATGAAGGCCAGTGCCTGACGGTAGGACGCCAGATCCTTTGCCTTGCCAAGAGTTATCATCTTCTCGGCCATCGGGGCGATCTCCTTGGCGCGGGTAACGGTGGTCTCCATGCGGCCACGATCAAGAAAATCAGTGACCTGCTGACGGAGCATTGCCATACGGGCGTCGGTCGCCTTGCCGAGCTTTCTGGTTCCGGGCATAATTGCATTTCCTCCTTCTTGAGAGCTTACTGATTGTCCTCGTCCGCCAGTGACAGTCCCATCATCGTCAGCTTGTGCTCGACTTCTTCAAGGGACTTGCGGCCGAGGTTGCGGACCTTGATCATCTCATCCTGAGTCTTGCTGACCAGATCCTCAACGGTATTGATATTTGCGCGTTTGAGGCAGTTAAAGCTCCTCACGGACAGATCCAGCTCTTCGATCGTCATCTTGAGCACGGTGTCCGGCTCCTTCTCTACCTTCTCAACAACAGTGGAGTTGCTGCCGATAGTGTCGGACAGATCCGTGAAGAGAGTGAAGTGGTCGCAGAGTATCTTTGCACCCAGAGAGAGAGCATCGCGGGCAGCCATGGTCTTGTCCGTCCAGACCTCGATGGTCAGCTTGTCAAAGTCGGTCTGATTGCCGACACGGGTATTCTCGACAGTGTAGTTGACCTTGAGAACCGGAGTGTAGATGGAGTCTACCGGAATGGTGCCGATGGGCGTCTGCGGGGTCTTGTTCTGCGCGGCGGAGACGTAGCCTCTGCCGTGATCCAGAACGAGCTCCATGTTCAGCGCGCCGTCGGGGCCAAGGGTGGCGATGGGCTGCTCAGGATTGAGTATCTCCACTTCCGCGTCTGCCTTGATGTCGCCGGCGGTGACTTCGCCCTCGCCGGAGGCTTCAATGTACACGGTCTTGGGGCCGGTAGAATGCAGAAGCGCTATGATGCTCTTGACGTTGAGGACGATCTCAGTCACGTCCTCCTTCACACCGGGGATCGTGGAAAACTCATGCTGTACGCCTGCGATCCTGATGCTGGTGCAGGCAGTACCGGGGAGAGATGACAGGAGTACCCTGCGAAGAGAGTTACCAAGTGTTGTTCCGTAGCCGCGTTCCAGAGGCTCTATAATGTACTTGCCGTACGAGCTGTCTGCGGGTGTTTCGATGCACTCAATGCGCGGCTTTTTAATTTCGATCATAAGTGTTTTATAACCCTCCTTTTAAGTGTTGTGCCACTTGCGGCACATGCGGTGATTCAGCTTACCAATTTGAGGGTGTCTTTATTACTTGGAGTACAACTCGACGATGAGGCGCTCTTCGATGGGCATATCAATGTCCTCGCGTGCGGGAACTGCAATGATCTTTGCCGTCAGATTATTCTTGTCATACTCGATCCACTTGGGAGCGGCGCGGAAAGCATTATCCTCAATATTTTCTTTGATCTTCTGCATCGACTTGCCCTTCTCGGTGAGAGAAATGACCATGCCGGGCTTGACCTGATAGCTGGGGATATTGACCTTGCGGCCATTGACGGTGACGTGACCGTGGTTGACGAGCTGACGAGCCTCGCGGCGGGTCATGCCGAAGCCAAGACGGAAAACAACGTTGTCAAGGCGCTGCTCAAGGATGGCGAGGAGGTTCTCACCGGTGATGCCGGGCATCTTCTCGGCTCTCTCATAGTAGAGACGGAACTGCTTCTCCAGCACGCCATAGATGAACTTGACCTTCTGCTTCTCGTTGAGCTGCATACCGTACTCGCTCTGCTTCCTGCGGACCTGAGCTTTGGGGTTGCGTATGGTGTCGATCTTGCTCTTGCCGGTGTAACCCAGAGATGCCGGGGTAACGCCCAGAGCCTTTGCACGCTTTACAACGGGCTGTGTATTCTTTGCCATTA
>URPD01000062.1 GCA_900549645.1 uncultured Eubacteriales bacterium | reverse complement strand
CCCCACTTCTTAGATAGTTTATCATACTGTCTAACAAATGGGGTGCAGTTCAAATCTTCATGGGAATTTTTTATTTGTCCTTATTTATCCGGTCGAACCGGACTATTTTCGCGTTCTTTTCATCGCGCTTCGGAAGCTTGTGCTTCACGCCGTCCGGCGTGACGATGTAGGTGTTCTCAAGCAGCTCTATCGTGCCGCGCCGCCACTCCTCGATATATTCCTTGCGCAGCGCCGCGCGCTCGGTCTGCTCCGTCTCAGTCAGCTCACGCTCCTTCGCAAGCCGCGCAAGCTCGTTTATACGGTCAAGTTTTGTTTGTTCCATTGAAATTCTCCTCACTCATCCGATAGTCCCAAGCTCGTCGAGCGTCAGCTCAAACGCGGGGATGAAGTGCTCCATGAAATATTTTACCTCAGGCAGCGGGTTTGCCTCCAGCTGCTCGCGGTTCTGCTTCTCCGCGGACAGAAACTCGTTGTTTCCCGCCTTGCGCTCCTCGATGCACTTTATGTACGCCGAGAGCTTGTCCGCCGCCTTGACGATGTCGTGCAGCCGCTCCTGCGTCTCGCCGGTCAGCAGCGGCTCATACGCGCCGCGCAGCTCGTCCGGCAGCGTGTTCAGCAGCATGTTGCAGGCCAGATTCTCCACCTGCCGGTATGCGCCCTTGATCTCCTCGCTGTGGTATTTTATCGGCGTGGGCAGATCGCCGGTGAGGATCTCGGAGCTGTCGTGAAACAGCGCCACGACCGCCGCCTCGTTCGGGTCGCAGGGGACGCCCATCACGTCGCGCCGTATCACGCCCAGCGCGTGGGCGATGACGGCGACCATATGGCTGTGCTCCTGAATATTTTCCGGCAGAGAATTGCGCATAAGGCTCCATCGGACGATGTACCGCATACGGGATATATAGGCAAAGAAATTATCGCTCATAGCTTGCTCCTGACTTTTTTTCTTGATTATAATACCTACGCCCGCATTTTTCAACCGCGGCGGACGCTTCGGGTAAAAATTTCCCGAAATTTCAGCAAAAATTGCGCTTTTATGTTGATTTTTGGTTGCACTGGTGTTAAAATTCAGTTTTGTGTTGAAAATAAAATCAGAGACAAATCTAACGCAAGGGAGTTGCGATAAATGGACAAACTCAGAAACGTAGCAATAATTGCCCACGTTGACCACGGCAAGACCACCTTGGTCGACGAGATGCTCAAGCAGTCCGGCGTGTACCGCGAAAATCAGGAGATCGTGGATCGCGTAATGGACTCCAATGACCTTGAGCGCGAGCGCGGCATCACCATCATGGCCAAGAACACCGCCGTATGGTACGGCGACACCAAGATAAATATAGTAGACACTCCGGGTCACGCGGACTTCGGCGGCGAGGTCGAGCGTATACTCAAGATGGTCAACGGCGTTATCCTGCTCGTTGACGCAGCCGAAGGCCCCATGCCGCAGACCCGCTTCGTGCTCAGCCGCGCGCTTGAGCTGGGGCACCGCGTCATCGTTGTCGTCAACAAGATAGACCGCCCCGATCAGCGCATCCACGAGGTTGTGGACGAGGTGCTGGAGCTGCTGATGGATCTCGACGCTACCGACGAGCAGCTGGATTCCCCGATGCTGTTCTGTTCCGGCCGTCAGGGCACCGCGAGCTATTCGCCCGACGTCCCCGGCACCGATCTCAAGCCCCTGTTTGATACTATTCTTGAGTACATCCCCGCGCCGGAAATGAATCTCGACGCGCCGTTCCAGATGCTCGTTTCCAGCATCGACTATAACGAATACGTTGGCCGCATCGCCATCGGCCGCATCGAACGCGGCCTTATCAAGCAGAATCAGGAGATCGAGGTCTGCAACTATCATACGCCTGACGAGCCGCCGATGAAGGCCAAGGCCGTCTCGCTCTATCAGTTCGACGGGCTGAACAGAGTCCCCGTGACCGAGGCCGGTGCCGGCAACATCATCGCCATGAGCGGCATCGGCGACGTCACGATCGGCGACACCATCTGTGCTCGTGGCGCGGCTGAGGCGCTGCCCTTCGTGAAGATCAGCGCCCCGACTCTGGAGATGACCTTCTCCGTCAACAACAGCCCCTTCGCTGGCCGTGAGGGCAAGTTTGTCACCTCCCGCCAGATCCGCGAGCGCCTTATGCGCGAGACGCTGAAGGACGTCTCCATCCGCGTCAGCGATATTCCCGACAGCACCGACAGCTTCAACGTCGCGGGCCGCGGCGAGATGAGCCTGTCCATTCTTATCGAGACCATGCGCCGCGAGGGCTACGAGTTTCAGGTGTCTCCCCCGCGTGTGCTGTATCAGGAGATTAACGGCAAGAAGTGCGAGCCTATCGAGCGCGTCGTCGTCGACGTGCCGCAGGATTCCATGGGTTCTGTCATGGAAAAGCTCGGCTCCCGCAAGGGCGAGTTCCTTGAGATGACGCCGGTCGGCAGCCGCATAAAGATGGAGTTCCTCGTTCCCTCGCGCGGCCTGTTCGGCTACCGCAACGAGTTCCTTACCGACACCAAGGGCGAAGGCATCCTCGCTTCCGTGTTCGAGAAGTACGACGTTTATAAGGGCGATATTGCCCGCCGCAATACCGGCTCCCTCATCGCGTTTGAGACCGGCGAGGCCGTGGCTTACGGCATCTGGAACGCTCAGGAGCGCGGCCAGATGTTCATCACGCCGGGCACCAAGGTATACGCGGGCATGGTTGTCGGCGTGTGCCCGAAGTCCGACGACGTGCCGGTCAACGTGTGCCGCACCAAGCACCTGACCAACACCCGCGCTTCCGGATCCGACGAAGCGCTGCGCCTCATCCCGCCCAAGCAGATGAGCCTCGAACAGTGCCTTGAGTTCCTCGCGGACGACGAGCTGCTTGAGGTCACGCCGAAAAATCTGCGCCTGCGCAAGAGCATCCTTGACCACAGCCTTCGCATGAAGACGCTGATGAGAAACAAGTAAATGATGAGAATCGAGCCTCCGGCGTTCCGCCGGAGGCTCGTTTTAGTTTGTCTCAACGATTTCAACTATTACTTCTTTTGATACAATATGGACAATGCCCAAATACCTCAGAACAAGAGCAACTGCACAGACTAGAAAAAGGTTAGAAACCAACAACACA
This sequence comes from uncultured Eubacteriales bacterium, assembly GCA_900549645.1. Taxonomy (GTDB): domain Bacteria; phylum Bacillota; class Clostridia; order Oscillospirales; family Oscillospiraceae; genus Limivicinus. Next base: position 5,308 of record URPD01000062.1, on the reverse strand, counting down.
TCGACTTTTTTAGGATGTATGCGAGCTGAGGCTAGTCTATTTTCGTTTTGTTCGTAATCTTCCATCATCGTGCCGCCCCCTTTCTCCGCGCTCTCGCGGAATTTTCCGGTTTTCCTGATTTGAGATTACCAAATACCGGTCTGTATGTCAATATTTTCAGACATTCAGCGCGACAAGATTCCTCAGTATCGCTCCTGCGGGATCGAAATAATTAAAACCCGCGCCCGCATATTCTTCCATAATCAGCAAAGACTAGTACTGTCAGTTGACAAGAGCAGACACCTGACGCGGCATCTTCCCGGCGCTTTTTGCGCGTATAACTATGACTTGCCGCCGCATCGCCGCGCTTTTCCGTAGAAGTGCGGACGCTCTCGTCCGGCAGTGCCGTGTCTGCCCTTGTCAGCTGACGCCAGCCAGCATTACAAATACACACAGAAAAGGGAGATATAACATGAAGGCAACCGGAATAGTCCGCCGTATAGACGACCTCGGCCGCGTGGTCATACCCAAAGAGATTCGCCGTACCATGCGTATCCGTGAGGGCGACCCGTTGGAGATTTTCACAGATAAGGATGGGGAGCTGATATTCAAGAAGTATTCCCCGATCGGGGAATTATCTGACTTCGCCGCGCAGATATGCGACAGCCTGCGCAAGGCTACCGACGGCATTGTCGCCGTGAGCGACAGGGACAGCGTCATTGCCATTGCCGGCGGCGCGAAGCGCGAGCTTATGGACAAGCCCATCAGCCAGCAGCTCGCCGCGGTCATGGAGAGCCGCAGCGTCTACCGGCAGGAGTCCGGCGGCAGCTCGATGCCGGTCGTGGCGGATGACGAAAAATACTGCGTTTCCATAGCGGCTCCCGTCATTTCCGAGGGCGATCTGATGGGCTGTGTAATGTTTATCACGCCGCGCAACAGCATTCCCTGCGAGGAGCTTGAATACAAGCTTGCCCAGACGGTCGCATCATTTCTGGGGAAGCAGATGGAGAGCTGAAAAAAGCGACAGCAGCCGACATAGGCGCTGTCGCTTTTGTCATAAAACACCGGTCAGGGGTCACAGGCCAAGGAGCTGACGCTCTTTCCGGTCAAAATCCTCCTGCGTGATGATGCCGGAGTCGAGAAGCTCTTTCAGCGATCTCAACTCCGCAGAGACATCAGAGGGAGATTTCTGCAGTTGCGGGCGTACTCCCATCGTTCTGCCGCCGGGAGTCTGAGCCGAATAGTCCTCGATAAACTGAACATGAATAATAGCAACGATAAAGAGCAGCCAGCCATATACCCACCATAGGCCAAAGCTGTGACCTTTCTGCTTTGCTATATTTGCCGGAATGAAAGCAAGTCCGGCAGCAATCATCAAAGTCAAAACCGGATACACAGTACTCCTCCTTAGTTTGTAATCTTTATGGATGCCGAGCCGATTTGGTTCCTGTCAGAGTCGTAAAATTTCAAGTACAGAGTACCCGTCGGCCCACCTATTCCGTCTTCCCAGAAAACGCACCCCGAACTGCCGCTTCGCATGTCTCCCAAACTATAGTCTCCCCAATAACCGGACGGAAATGTGTACCTAACGATCACTTCTGTTTTTCCGTTCGGCGGGCCTCCGGAGACTTTATAATGGGCATACAGCGGAGAAGAGCTTCCTATAGACTTTTCGTCAAGCCACGCCGTGGCGCTGGAATTGATAGCCGAAACAGTAACAGTCCACTTGTAAACCTCTTTATAAATAGCGCGGGAATCCTTATACCTCGCATCAACCAGATCATTTATGTACCCATAATATTTGCTGGTTTCTTTGAGCCGCTTGTTGTCAACAACATAACCGTATTTTGCTTCAAGCTGCTTTGACGCTGAATCCTTGTAGCTTCCAAGCTCTTTGAACACGGAAACAGCCTTATCATACTCTTTGTCGTCAAGAAGTTGACATCCGTAGCCATAATCAGCCTCGTTATATTTATCGTCAGCGTCTTTATATCCTGCGCAGCGCATGAAGCCATTTTTTGCGTGGCTAAAACGCCCTGCAGACAGTTCCTGACAAGCATAGTTATAGATCGCATCGGTCAAGTGCTCTTTAGCATCCTCGTAGTTACCTGCAGCAGTGAAGTACGGAATGGCCGTACTGTAGTCCTCAGCCTCCGCCAGCTGAACAGCATAGGCATAGGCAGCAGCTTTGCGCTGTGCCGCAGCATCCTTTCTTGACTTTTTTCCTGCGTATCTCCGCCGCAATACGGTCACTCTCCGCTTTTTCGGCGGCAGCCCTTTCCACGGCTTCGCGGGCCTCAGTCTCTCTCTGCAGGCGTTCATCCTTCTCTTTTATGAGCGTGGAAAGATCAAGTGCGGCCTCAAGGTCGGCATATTTCCGGCGGCAATTATAACACTCACGCGCCCCGGCAAGGTTAGCCGTTCCGCAGGTGCAGAGAAACAGCCCATCCTGAACAGTCGGGATAAGAGGGCAGTCCCCGCCCACACGCAGCTCATACTGCTTTATCAGCTCCGGATCGTCAAAGTGCTCGACAACAGCCTCCTGCACCGGTATCTGGTGCCACTCGCACGGCTCTGCCTGCCAGACCGAACCGTCGGAAAACACAGTCTCGATAACGGAGACGGACATACTGCGAGAATTTCCGTCCGGCAGATAGATGGGTGTTTTGGTGCCAAAATTCTCTCCCAAGCCAACGTCTATATCAAGATAGGCAAAGCTCGGTACGCCGTCGAGTTCGGTTCCGTTGGGTTCAAACGCGCGGACAGAAACCTTGCAGGCGCATATCCGGCGCGGATCTAAGCTGCGCAGCTTCAGCTGCGCGAGAACACGGTTCGTTGCCGAGTCCTTCTGAAGCGCGCCTGCTTCTATCATAACCGGCGCGCCTGCGGAATACAGCTTCGGCAAGAGCCGGAACAGTTCTTGAAAACGATTTGCCATGCTTCTTGCTCCTTAAATTTCCGGAAGTTCGTCGGAAACGTCCTCTGCGGGCATCTCACTTGCGGTGGTTACGACGACAGGAGCAGGCCGTTTTTCCGTGTTCTTGACATATATGTATCCAAAAACGCAGGCATCGATCGCACCGATAGCCATGAGAAGGAATCCAAGACCCTTCTTGACGATCTCGGCAAGCTCCATAACATTCCCTGCCGCGTATCTTGTGGCGCTGTAGCTGTATGTGTAAAAATCTGCGCCGAACTCCACATATTCCGGCTTATATCCCGTATCCTGCGCCAGAACTACAATTCCTAGAACAAACACGACTGCTCCGATAATGATTCCTGCAATTGTCAGTTTTTTCTGCATGATGATCCTCCTCTTTATCTGTTGGACGCTTTTCCGAGTCCGGCGCTCCCGCGCGATTCAACTCGGTAATATATGTAGCATGTTAACATATTGCATGTGCATTATGAAGCCCGGTTTACTGCTTTTTCCTCCGCATCTACATACAATCTGACACGTTGCGCCGGGCGGGATTACGTGGTAAAATAGCAGCACTACAATTTTAAAAGGCAGGAACTTATATGAAATCACAGCGGGAATTTCCGCGTCTGGTCATAAGCCCGAAGGGCACGCGATGGGTCGAGCAGGGGCATCCATGGATATACGAGGCGGAGGTCGTCTCCGGCGGCGAGGATGCCGAAAACGGCGCGCTTGTGGACGCGGTGAGCGAGAAGGGCAAATACCTCGGCACCGGCTTTCTCAGCCGCAGAAGCAAGATCCGCGTCCGTCTAATCTCCCGCAACGCGAACGACCGCTTCGACGCGGCATTCTGGAAGCGCCGCATAAAATATGCGTGGGACTACCGCAAGGTCGTCATGGGCGGCGACATTGGCTGCTGCCGCGTGATATTCGGCGAAGCGGACGGCTTCCCCGGCCTGACGGTGGACAGATTCTCGGAGCTTCTGGTCGTGCAGACACTTTCCGTCGGCATGGAGCGCATAAAGGACACACTTTTCCCGCTGCTCGCCGAGGTTCTGCGCGAGGACGGGCAGGACATCCGCGGCATATTCGAGCGCAACGACGTCGCAATACGCGAGCTTGAGGGGCTGGAGCAGTACAGGGGCTGGTACCCGCTCCCCGGCGAGACGCACCCGGAATCACCCGTGACGGAGATCTGCGAAAACGGCGTATTCTACAAGGTCGATGTTGAAAACGGGCAGAAAACCGGCTTCTTCCTCGACCAGAAATACAACCGCCTCGCTGTGGCGCGGCTGGCGAAGGGCCGCCGCGTGCTCGATTGCTTCACGCACACCGGGTCATTCGCACTCAACGCCGCGCTCGGCGGTGCGGAGCACGTCACGGCGGTGGACATCTCCGCCTCGGCAATAGAGATGGCCAAGGCCAACGCGCAGCGGAACGGGCTTGACGGCAAGATGGACTTTCTGGTCGCGGACGTATTCGACCTGCTGCCGGAACTGGGCAAGCAGGGCAAGGCTCCGTTCGACTTCATCATTCTCGATCCTCCGGCTTTCACCAAGTCCCGCAAGACCGTTGCGGGAGCGGAGCGCGGCTACAAGGAGATAAATCTCCGCGCGCTGAAGCTTCTGCCGCGCGGCGGCTACTTCGCCACGGCATCATGCAGCCACTTCATGCCCTCGGAGCTGTTTGTGAAGATGCTGAAGTCCGCCGCGGCGGACGCCGGAGTGGAGCTGCGGCAGATCGAAGCCCGCCAGCAGGCGCCCGACCACCCCATACTCTGGAACGTTCCGGAGACGGACTACCTCAAGTTCTACATCTTTCAGGTCGTATAACGGCACGAAACCATTCATTATAATATATCCACTGCACGTTACACGGGTGCTCATAAGAAAGTAATCGAAGAAATTACAATTATGGCATCTGTCAGGCATGGTTGGGACGAAACAACGGGTATCTGGTGAAAGCCGGATACCCGTTATTTTTTTGCCGCCGCTAAAAGCAATAGATTTATTCACAGCTTTCAGGTATAATTGCCTTAAATCAATCCTATCCCATCCATTCCGAGATTTTTCAAAAAAACTCAAAAAAGTTTGGAAGCATTGGAACAATTCAGCCTTTCTCATGCCATATATAGTAGAGGGCTGAATACAAACGCGATTGGAGGTGACGCTGATGGACAAGCAAAAAGGCCCGAAAGGTTTTCTTGTGGTGCTGCCCGGTGAGCTCATTGAGATACCGCAGGACAGCGACAAATCATGGCTGACGCTGTTTTACAGCTTACCGCGAGAGCTTGCGGAGAAGTGGAAACCAGCCTATGAGCTGCCCCGCTGCCCGTATGAGGTCTTGCGGACGGGCAAATATGACCACATCGTATGTGACGATATGTTCAAGCTGCTTGTGTGGGACTGC
>URPD01000061.1 GCA_900549645.1 uncultured Eubacteriales bacterium | reverse complement strand
TCACCTGCCGAAGTGTTCCATAATTTAGGCGTTGCACTTGCTTGACTTTCTGCCCCACGAGCCCAATTTATAGTGCATTCTTTCTTTTCTTCTCTGCTCTAGTCTCCACTCTGGCAACCCCTCAGTCAGCCTTACGGCTGACAGCTCCCCTAAAAGGGGCGCCGCGTCGCGGCAAAGATTCTACCACCCCCGCACAAAAACAAAGAACCGCACGGGGTTCCGTGCGGTCCTTCGTTTTGGGAGAAAAGAGAGGATTTATAGGAGTAGAAAAGTAGCAATTTAATATGCGCCGTCAGGGAACCTGACCGGGCATGGTGGAGGCAGAGCCGGAGGTGTTCTCCGGAACCTCCTCGTCAAAGGTGATGCTCAGCGTCAGCGTCTCGCCAGCGCGGTAGATCACAAGCTCTGCCGTGTCGCCCGCGGAGTACTGCTTGACGGCGTGGGTCAGGTCGGTATAGCTCTTGACCTCGCTCTCACCGAGCTTGGTGATGATGTCGCCGGCGCGGAGTCCCGCAGTCTCGGCGCAGCTGCCGCTCTCAACGGAGTAGACATACGCGCCTTCCGGCATGTTGTAATACTGGCTGTAAGCGGAGGTGTATCTTTGGTCGATACGCACGCCCATATAAGCCTTGCCGGTGACATAGCCCTTGGTAATAAGATCGTTTGCGATGCTGGCCGCGTCATTGATGGGGACCGCAAAGCCCAGACCTTCAACGCCGGAGGAGCTGTACTTGGCCGTCACGATGCCGATGACTTCGCCGCGGGTGTTGTACACGGGGCCGCCGGAGTTGCCGGAATTGACCGCCGCGTCGATCTGGAACATGTTGATCGCGCTGCCGCCCTCTTCGGTGGTGATAAGGCGGTCAAGGGCGCTTACGTGGCCGAAGGTGGAGGTGAACTCCAGCTCGCCGAGGGGGTTGCCGACCGCGCACACATCGTCGCCGACGGCAAGATTGTCGCTGTTGCCCAGCGTCGCGGGGGTGAGGCCGGTTGCATCTATCTTCAGAACGGCGATGTCGTTGCTGGATTCAACGCCGACTATCGTGGCGTCGTAGCGCGTACCGTCGTGGGTAATGACGGTGACGGCGTATTTGCTCTGATATGCCGTTTCGATAACGTGGTAGTTGGTAAGGATATATCCGTCGTCAGTGATGATGAAGCCGGAGCCGGAGACTGCAGAGGAGCTGGTCTGGCCGAAGAAGTTCGTGTATGTGACCTCGGTGGTCACGCCGACGACCTGCTTGCTCGCTATCTCATTTATCTCCGCCCAGCTGAGGCTGTCGGAAGAGGTGGCGGCGATCGGGGCGCTCGATGCACTCACGACCGGAGTATCGGAGGGTTCGGCGTTTATGCTGTCCTCCAGCGCCGTGATCCTGTCAGTCAGGCGGCTTTCGGTGATCGCGCCGCCGCAGAGTCCGCCGAGCAGCGCGCACACAAGTGCGATGCAGGCAACTTTAAGGAAGGCGTGCTTCTTGCCGTGCCCGCCGTTGTCGGATGACTTAGGCTCTTTCGCGGGCTTCTCCTGCTTTTCGGGCGGGGTATAGTATCTGGGGGGTTCGTTGCTTTCGTCCGCAGGGACGTAATGCGCGTCGGAGTATATTTTCTGGGTAAACCCGTTTTTGTAATGGTACTCGCCGTTCACGCGGTCGGTGCTCTCCGGGGTGGAACCCTCTGCGTTGACATTTGTCTGTTCGATCGGCTCATTATCTTCGGGCTGGTACATTAAAAAGACCTCTTTTGCTATTTGAACTTGCTTGGTGTGTCTTGTTATTTGCTTGTGAGTATAAGATACAATGCATTTGTGTACTTGTAATGAACAAAAGCGCAAATATTTTTGAACAATGCGAAAGAAAACTGTTAACGCATGTGTGGGATAGGGGCGCGGGGGGCGCCCTTGGTGCCCCTCAGCTTGTCAAAAAAGTCCTGTGAGGACTTTTTTGACAAGCTGCATCCGCCGAGCATTTTGATATTATCAAAATGCTGCTTTGCTCCAAAAGTCGTTGATGTATCAAGACTTTTGGACGGCGGTTTATTGTATTTGAGGCGGGCCTTTTCTCGCTGCGGCTCGGTCACGGCGCGGCTCTGACATGCCACCGGCATGTCATTCACTACCGCGCCGCCGCTGCGCTACCCCTCAAGCTCCCCCGCTGCTCTCTTATCCGCGCCCTGCTGCACATGTTCTTTGACAGACTGGGGGGCGCCCTTGGCGCCCCTACTAGGGGAGCTGTCGGCCTAGGGGAGCTGTCGGCGTGAGCCGACTGAGGGAGAGAACTATCCCACGCATTGCACCGCATGAAAAATCGTCGCGCCTATCCAAAACCAACATGTCATTGCGGGACCGGCGCGCACACCTAAGTGAGCATTCAAATCTTTGATTTGGCTAATGCGAACTTACACCTCAGGCGCTCCGCGGCAAATGGGGTACATCCAGTCGGTTTTAAACATACACATTACTTGTCATATGCAAGCGGGACGGCACAGGGGCCGTCCCCTACAAAAAACTTCACCGTCCGCGCCGATTTGGAAAAGATACGCCTACCCCATCCCCCCTCATTAAACATTTCTTAATAAATTATCCCCTTGGTTTTTAACCCGCGATACGTTAATATAGTACGCGAGGTGAAGAGAGTGTACAACATACTTATCTGCGACGACGAAAAGGACATAGTCTCCGCGCTGAAGATCTACCTTGAGGCGGAGGGCTACCGCATCTTCGCCGCCTACAACGGCCGCGAAGCGCTGGCAATCATCCGCGCGCAGGAGATACATCTCGTCCTGATGGACATCATGATGCCCGAGATGGACGGCATCAGCGCCATGGTGAAGCTCCGCGAGGAGAGCAACCTCCCCGTCATCCTGCTGACCGCCAAGGGCGAGGACACCGACAAGGTGCTCGGCCTCAACGTCGGCGCCGACGACTACATCACAAAGCCCTTCAACCCCGTCGAAATGCTCGCGCGCGTCCGCTCACAGCTCAGGCGCTATATGCAGCTCGGCGGCGGCGCGATGAAGGACAGCTGCCTGCGGCTCGACGGGATATGCCTTGACGACCGCAGCAAGGAAGTCACCGTTGACGGCGAGAAGGTCAACCTGACGCCCACCGAGTATGACATTCTCAAGCTCCTCATGGAGCACCCCGGCGAGGTATTCCCGCCGAAGGTGCTGTACCAGCGGGTCTGGAACGACGAGCCCTACGGCGCGGAGAGCACCGTTGCCGTCCACATCCGGCATATCCGCGAGAAAATAGAAATAAACCCCGCCGAGCCGCGCTATCTCAAGGCGGTCTGGGGGCAGGGCTACAAGATTGAGAGGGGTAAGACATGAGCAAACTTAAAAGCAGCTTCGCTGCAAAGGCCGTGGCGGTGTTCCTGCTCGCTGTTATGGGCATCGTGTTCGTCGGCTCGCTCATAGGCGTGGGCGTGATGGCCGACGCGGGCGGCTACGCAGGCAGTGCCAACACGCTGCGCGAACGTGTGCTGTCCAGCATGGGCTATTCCCAGCTGTACCAGACCTTCGAGCGTCTGTACAACGGTTACAATCCGGACTACGCGCAGTACCGCAGCGGCCTTGACAGCGCGTTCCGCTTCGTCCTGCGCGACAAGGACACCGGCAAAATTCTGTTCGACGGGCTTGACGGCGCGGACTACCAGTGGTACGCCGAGGAGTCGTACAGCATCCCAGATCTGAACCTGAGCAGCAAAGACTTCGTCATCACCGAAGACGACAGCCACTCCGGCAGCAGAGGCGACTCCGTCACAGCCGCCGACAACGTCGTCATCGAGGGCTACATTCTCCGCGAGCCCGCCGACGGCGACAACTCCGACACCTTCGTCAGCCTGTACTGGGCGGAGCTGATCTACAACTGCCGCTACCAGCTCATCGTTATCGCGGCGGTGTCCTTCATCCTGTGCCTGGTGCTGTTCATCTTCCTGCTCTGCGCCGCGGGGCATCGGGCGGGCAGCGAGGGCATCGTGCCGAGCTTCGTTGACAAGATCCCTTTTGACCTGTTCACGCTGCTGATGATCGTCGCGATCTCCTGCCTGTGGGCGATACTGGCCGAGATGTATTACGACAGCATCCTCCTCATCATGCTCGCCTGCCTTGTCATACTGGTGGCGGCGCTGCTGATACTGCTGTACATCATGAGCTTCGCCGTGCGCGTGAAGCTCGGCGGCATCATCAAGGGCTGCATCATATACAAGGTTCTGGCGTGGGTGTGGCGGCTAATCCGCAGCGTCTGCCACGCGATCGCAGAGCTTGTCCGCGGGATGCCGCTTGTGCCGAAAAGCTGCATCGCAGTGGCCGTGATTCTGCTTTTGGAGCTTATCTCCATGAGCAGCGGCGTAGTGTGGCTCATCACAAACGCGCTGCTGGCCGCGGCGCTGATATACACGGCGATATGCGCGAAAAAGCTGTTGACCGCGGGGCAGAAGCTCGCCGCGGGCGACGAGAGCTGTGTCGTCGACACCTCGAAGCTCTACGGCCCCTTCCGCGAGCACGGCGAAGACCTCAACACCATCCGCGACGGCGTGTCGCTGGCGGTCGAGGCGCGGATGCGCAGTGAGCATTTCCGCACCGAGCTTATCACGAACGTCTCGCACGATATCAAAACTCCGCTCACCTCGATAATAAATTACGTCGATCTTCTTGGCAAGGAGAAGCCCGAAAACGAGAAGATGCGCGAATATATCGACGTTCTGCAGCGGCAGTCGGCGCGGCTGAAGAAGCTGATCGACGATCTGCTGGAGGCGTCAAAGGCGTCGACGGGAAACCTGAACGTAAACGCAGAGCCCTGCGACGTGGGCGTGCTGCTTGACCAGAGTCTCGGCGAATACGGCGAAAAGCTTGCCGCCGCTGGGCTGGAGCCGGTGCTGACGAAGCCGGAGAAGCCGGTGATAATCATGGCCGACGGGCGGCATATGTGGCGCATTTTTGATAATCTGCTGAACAATATCTGCAAGTATTCTCAGCGCGGGACGCGGGTGTACCTTGAGGTGTACGAGCGGGACGGCAAGGCGGTCGTCACGTTCCGGAACATCTCCAGCCGCCAGCTGAACATCTCCAGCGACGAACTGATGGAGCGCTTTGTGCGCGGCGACAGCTCGCGCAATACCGAGGGCAGCGGCCTTGGGCTGAACATCGCGCAGAGCCTCGCGCAATTGCAGAAGGGCGTGATGGAGCTTACCGTCGACGGCGATCTGTTCAAAGTGACCCTGACCTTTGATGTTGTGAAGTGATGCGCGCACGCGCGCGGGATAATGTGAACGTTCCCCCTCCAAACAGGAGGGGGAACGGTTTGTGTTGTGTGTGGGGCGCCCCTATTAGGTAGCGAAGCGGCGGCGCGGCTCTGACATGCCACCGGCATGCCATTCACTACTGCGCCGCCGTTGCACTACCCTAGTAGGGGCAGCGCTTCGCGGCAAAGGTTCGTCCTTGACGCCCCTACCAGGGGCGCCGCGCAAATCTCCCTCCACAACGCCACACCCCCTGCGGGGAACCGCAGGGGGTGTTCACATCGCTATATTCAGCTTATTCCTTGACGGTGCCGTCGGGATTGAACAGCGGCAGCGGGGCAAGGCAGATGATATCATGTCTGGCCTGCGCGTCGCCCTCGGCGAGCACGGCCATGCGGCCCGCGATGATGCCGCCCGCGCGGGTGACAAGCTCCTCCATCGCGCGCAGCGACTCGCCCGTGGAAATAACGTCGTCAATGATAAGCATACGCTTGCCGCGGATAAGCTCCGCGTCCGCGGTGTCGATGACGAGCTTCTGGATGCTCATGGTGGTGATGGACTTGACCTCCACCTCAAACACGCCGGACATGTACGCCTTCGCGCCCTTGCGCGCAAGGAAGTACTTCTCCGCGCCGCTCTGCCGCGCCATTTCGTACAGCAGGGGGATTGCCTTCGCTTCGGGGGCGATGATGTAGTCATATTCCGGAGCGCGCTTGAGCAGCTCCGCCGCACAGTGGACAGTCAGCTCGACGTCGCCGAACATAACAAATGCGCCGATGTAGAGGTCGTCAGTGACCTTACAGAGCGGCAAATCACGTTTTAAGCCGGCAATGTCCATCTCGTAAGTCATTTTTATATTCCTCCTGAAAGAGCAAACTTTTTTACTCATACATTTTACAGGAAATTTTGCAAAAATCAAGTGCTATTTGCGCTTTATCGGGGGAACGCGCGGATTTTTTCCTCAGCCCTCCATGAGCCTCAGCAGCTCCGCCAGCTCAAAGCTGCCCGTGGGCGCCATTCTGCCCTCGCGCTGCAGCTCAAGTATCTCGTCCGCCCGCGTGAGCATCGCCCCGCAGGTCTCGCCCTCCTGAAGCGTCAGTTCGTCGAGCGCGACGTCCCGCTCGAACAGCCACACGTCCTCGAACCGCCCCGTGACTTTATGCGACGCGACGCGCCGTCCGCGCATCGGGTCGAGCCGCAGTCCCGTCTCCTCGCGCACCTCGCGCAGGGCGGCGGTCAGACTGTCGTCCCCGGTGAGCGCCGAGCCGCCGGTACACTCCCACATGTTCGGGTAGCCCTTGTTCGGCGAACGCTTTGTGAGCAGATAGCGCCCGTCGCCGCCGCGTATCCACGCGTACACGACGAGGTGGAACTCGCCCTCGCCCATCGGCTCCGCGCGGCGATGCAGCCGTCCGGTCGGGCAGCGGTCTGCGTCGTACACGTCCCACAGCTCGTCGCCGCCGCACTGCCGGTTCAGCCAGCCCTGCACCCGCGCGAACAGCAGCGGCTGTATCGCGGGGTAGGTCAGGCGTTCCGCGTCAGGCAGCAGCTCAAACAGCCGCCGCTCCGCGATCTCCGACTCCGGCAGCTCGCCGAGCATGTCTATCTCCGCAAAGTACAGCATCCCGTAGTCCGTCCGCCCATCCGCGGTCACGCTGTACACGCACACGCGGCTGAGCGTGAAAAGCTCCGCGCCCGTCTCTTCGTACAGTTCGCGCCGCGCGGCGGCGTCGATATCCTCGCCCGGCTCCCTGTGCCCGCCGGGCAGCTCCCACGTGCCGCGCTCGCGGTGACGGCTGAGCACCCATTGCCCGCCGCAGCGCGCGGCGACTACCGCGTAGCGCAGTTCCGCCGCCGTGTCCGCCGCGTAAAATTGTACGTTTATATCCATGGATCAACTCTCCGATTCAATATTATACCAATTGCGATATATGTATAATACTAATATTCTCCGCAAAAATCAAGTCGCTCTTTATTTTTCGTCGGAACTGGGGTATAATCCATTTGTAAATCATATAAGGAGGGTTAAATATGAAACAGTATTTTGAAATAGTGGACGTCATGGCGCGCGAGATCCTTGACTCTCGCGGCAATCCGACCGTCGAGGTCGAGGTCACGCTCGACGACGGCACCGTCGGCCGCGCGGCCGTGCCTTCCGGCGCGTCTACCGGCATGTACGAAGCCTGCGAACTGCGCGACGGCGACAAGAGCCGTTACAACGGCAAGGGCGTCCTGCTCGCGGTCGAGAATGTCAACCATGAGTTGGCCGAAGCGCTGGTCGGCATGAACGTGCTGGATCAGCCCTCTATTGACAAGATGCTCATAGATATCGACGGCACCCCGAACAAGACCCGTCTCGGCGCGAACGCCATCCTCGGCGTGTCCCTCGCCTGCGCGAAGGCAGCAGCCGCCGCAACCGGCGTCAGCCTGTATAACTACATCGGCGGTGTCAACGCCAAGACTCTGCCCGTGCCGATGATGAACGTGCTCAACGGCGGCCAGCACGCCACCGGCTCGAACGTGGACATTCAGGAGTTTATGATAATGCCTGTCGGCGCGGAGAGCTTCCATGAGGCGCTGCGCATGTGCGCCGAGGTGTTCCACGCGCTGAAGAAGGTCGTTCCGGCGTCCGGCGTGGGCGACGAGGGCGGCTATGCGCCGAATCTCGACAGCGACGAGGACGCGCTGAAGGCGCTTGTCGCGGCAATCGAGAAGGCGGGCTACAAGCCCGGCGACGACTTCCGCATCGCAATAGACGGCGCGGTGTCCGACTGGTACAGTGAGGAGGACAAGTGCTATCATCTGCCGAAGCGCGGCATCGTGATGACCAGCGAGCAGATGGTCGATATGTGGGAGAGCTTCGTTGATAAGTACCCGATCGTCTCCATTGAGGACGGCATGGGCGAGAACGACTGGGAGGGCTGGCAGCTGATGACCCGCCGCCTCGGCCATCGCATCCAGATCGTCGGCGACGACCTGTTCGTGACGAACGTGGAGCGCATAAAGAAGGGCATCAAGCTCGGCGCGGCGAACGCCGTGCTGATAAAGCTCAACCAGATCGGCACCCTGACCGAGACGCTTGACGCGATACAGACCGCGCATCGCGCCGGCTGGACGGCTATCGTCTCCCACCGCTCCGGCGAGACGGAGGACACGACCATCGCGGATATCTCCGTCGCCGTCAACGCGGGGCAGATCAAGACCGGCGCGCCCTCGCGCACGGATCGCGTGGCGAAGTACAATCAGCTGCTGCGCATTGAGGAGGAGCTGTTCGACTCCGCCGAATACCTCGGCAAGGACGCGTTTTTCTCGATAAAGTAAATGAGTGCACACACGGGAAGCTGCAAAGCTTCCCGTGTGTGCAGTCTGTCAAAGAACATGTGCAGCAGGGCGCGGATAAGAGAGCAGCGGGGGAG
>URPD01000060.1 GCA_900549645.1 uncultured Eubacteriales bacterium | reverse complement strand
ACCCCTTCGGCGCTCCGCGCCACTTCCCCTAAGAGGGGCAGCGCCCTGCGGGGCGAGGGAGTTCTCGTCTACGCCCTTGGCGCCCCTTTTAGGGGAGCTGTCGAGCGATAGCGAGACTGAGGGGTCGCCATGGTCGGGCGAGTGCCGAGAGGGGAAAGAATGGTCTGCACTGCATTCTGTCTTTTCCATACTGGCAGTTTCTCCACTCTGGAGACCCCTTCGGCGCTCCGCGCCACTTCCCCTAAGAGGGGCAGCGCCCTGCGGGGCGGGGGTTTGGTTAGTCGGTGCGCCGTCTCTTACCCTCACCTGCACCTTTACGCCGGGGGATATTTCATTTTCCATAATCATTCATCTCCTTATAGCTCACGTACTCCGGGTAGCTCTCGGCGAGGAGGCGGAAGCCGCAGAGCGCCACGTCCACGTCCCTGTCGGGCAGCAGCAGCTCCGCCTCTCCCCTTTCGACCCGACCCTCCGCACCCGAGGCCACGAGCGCATACACCAGAATGCTCAGCGCCGCGCAGACTATATCGCGTCCCGGCTCCCCTGCCCCGGCGTGGCCGGTCAGCCGCAGGCGGCGCGCGGCCGGGGAATACTCGATGCGCGTCACGGGAGGTACGGCGGGGGGAGCAGGGCGGCGGCCTCGGTGTCTTTTGCACTCTGCTCCAGTCTCTCATCTGGCGACCCCTCAGTCGCTGACGCGACAGCTCCCCTAGAAGGGGCGCCAAGGGGTGCGGCAGCAGCTTCGGAAGGGGCGCCAAGGGAGGGGTCAACGGCCACGCCAAGCCCTTCGGCCATGTCCGGGCGGTAGCGCCGCGCGAAGGCCAGCGCCAGCGCCTTATACTTCTGCAGCTCGTCCAGCTTCTCGCGCAGTCCCATCGACGCCGTGATGCGCCCGATCAGCTCGTCGCGCCCGTCAAACTCCATCATCCGCAGGCAGCTCAGCGCCTCCTGCTCCTTGCCCTCGTCGAAGATGCCCATGCGGTACAGCTCCATCGCCAGCTCGTTCTGGCTCAGGCGCGAATATGCGTTGCGCTTCTGGGCGCTCACCTTCACGTCGAACACCGGCAGCGCGGCTCCGAAGGGCTGCGGGCGCGGGCAGAGCCCGGCGTTGGAGAAGCGGATATACTCCTCCGCGCCGGCGCGCCCCGCGATGCGGAAGCTGCGCGGCAGGCCGTAGAACTGGCGGATCAGCTCGATGCACAGCTCGACGATCTGGGCGTAGGCGATATAGGAGCTGCGGGTCGAATCGCGGCTGCCCTTGCCGCTGGCCTCCTGCAGGGCGGCGATGGCGCTCGCGGCGGTGACGCCGGAGCTGATGTTGCCGGTCGAGGTCTCGGTGTTGCCGCTGGTCTCGCGCAGTTCCTGAATGCTGGAGTTCAGCACGTCCATGTACACGCCGCTGAGGGGGCTGAAGCCAATCTGGCGCAGGCTGTCCTCGCCGAGATTGCCGCTGACGTGGACGAGGGAGCGGCCGAGGTCGGCGAACTCCTCCTCGTTGACGCTGCCGTCGATGCGCTGGAAGTAGCGCGGCGTTGCGCCGACAACGGTGTTTTTGATGATGGCGGAGCGCATGAGGTCGATGGCGGTCTGGTTGTTGTGGCAGAGGTCGACGAAGCCGTAGCCGCAGGGGCTGCCCTCGACCGGAAACAGCGGGTCGAGGACGAAGGGGTAGCGCCCGTGGGCGTAAAGGCCAATGGCGTTGGGGGCAATGGCGGAATCAACCTCGCAGGGGACGGCCTCTGTGCCGTCCCCTACGGTGGTGTCCCCCTCCCCCTCCTCCGTCGAGTACAGCACGGTGTCGCCGACGTATTTGACGTAGTGCAGCACGGTGCGGCCGGCGCGCTTGCGGCGGTAGTACGCCTCGACGACGGTGCTCTTGCCGTCGAGACTCACCGCGTCGTCGTAGAGGAAGCGCGTTGCGGTGAAGGGGTTGCCGCGCAGACGCCCGCGAAGCTGCGGGAACTCCTCCTCCAGCTCGTCGTTGTCCTCAAGGTGCGTGAAGAACACGAACTTACTGCGCTGGATGTCGGCGATGCCCGGCTCCCAGAAGAGGTTGAGGAGGTCGACGCGCTCGATCGAGATGTCGCCGAGGCCGCCGAGCTTGTCGGGGTCCCAGCCGACGCGGTAGGCGGCGGTGCCGGTCTTGAGCTTCTGCCACATCGCGTCCGACCACGTGCGCTCGAAGGCGTTTTGTTCGAGGATGCAGGGCACGACGGCGGAGAGCAGCTCGGCCTCGGCGCGGTCGTCGGGCTCGCGGGGGAGGATGACGGGTTCGGGGTAGGCCTCCATGGCGTCGGCGTGCTTGGAGACGATGACGTTGTGGAGCCAGCCACTGACGGCGCGGAAGTCGCCGGACGAGGCCGCGCCGGGGCGCTTGTCCTCCTCGAAGCGGTTGCGGAGCTTCCACCAGTTTTCGGCGGCGATGACGCGGCGCTCGAGGCTTTGTTTGCCGGCTTTGTATTTTTGCAGGACGGCGGTCAGCTCCTGCGGTGTGTATGACATTGGGTTCCTCCTTATGTGGGTTTTTTATCTTGGCTCCCCCTGACGGGGGAGCTTGGGGAGTGAGAGCGAGACTGAGGGGTTTTCGTCCACACCCTTGGCGCCCCTTTTAGGTAGCGAAGCGGCGGCGCGGGAGTGAATGACATGCCGGGGGCATGTCAGAGCCGCGCCGTGACCGAGCCGCAGCGAGACGCTGTCGAGCGTGAGCGAGACTGAGGGGTCGCCATGGCTATGGGAGTGCCGATGGGGAAAAGAATGGTCGGGGTGCGTTCTGTCTTTTCCCTCCTGCACCGGGTTTAAGTCCGGAGACCCCTTTCCCCAGTGTGCGCACTGGGGACTTCCCCTAAGAGGGGCAGCGCCCTGCGGGGCGAGGGGACGCGCTCATTGACCTCGGCAGCGCCCTGCGGGGCGGGAGCGGCTCCCCTCTTAGGGGAGCTGGCGCGGAGCGCCTGAGGGGTCAAGTACATAAAACACCACTCCCCCCACTCCCCTCACGCCAGCGGGTTCCAGACCCCTCGCGGGAGCGGTCGGTGCTCTTGGACTTCTGCCCACTCCCCTCACGCCAGCGGGTTCCAGACCCGCGCGGGGGCGGGCAGCTCGATCCGCGGCGCGATCGGCCGCGACATGCACGCGTACCGCCACTCGTCCGCCACGTGGTCCTCCTGCTCGGTGTCCACGTCCTCCGGCCGCGCCGCCGAGAACCGCAGCAGCGGCACCGTGCGCAGAAACGCCGCGCAGGTATCGAACACATACATCCCCGGCAGCCCCTCCTCGTCGAACTGCAGGCGGTAGTGGCACTGCATCCAGCCCGGCATGCGGTGGTTGTCGCCCGGCAGGAAGTACAGCCCGTAGCGCGCCGCCGTCTCCGCGACGCTCTCGCCCCGGCTCGCGTCCCAGATGCTGGGGTCGGCCACGCCGTCGATGCTCCGCCCGCGAAGCCACGGGTGCTCACGCTCCATGCGCGCGATCTCGCGGAACTGCTCGTCCGGACTGAGCCGCAGTCCCTGATTCGGCTGTGCCGTGCATCCATAATATTCAAGAATTCTGTATAATCTTCCGTCGTAGTCCACCGCCCACCACGCGCAGGAAAACGGACGCCCGTAGCCGAAGTCGTAGCTTCGGAACACCGTCCAGCCGCGGCAGGCGGGGGCGGCGAGGTCGAAGGGTTCGATGACGTGGGTGAAGCGGCGCTGGCGGCGAAGCTCGTCGGAGTCGGCGGCGAAGCCGCGTCGGCGGGCAAGCTCAAGGTCGGGTGTGAGCCGGAAATCCTCGAAAAACTGGCCTTCGTAGATGTCCCAGTCGCCGTCGAGCCACGCGCGGCGAAGCTTGTCGGGCAGGGCTTGGAGACTGCGGAGGTAGTCGGGGTCGGAGGCCATAAGCGCGGCGTTGTCGGTCACGAGCGAGCGGATAAAGCTGTAATCCTCGGCGCGCTCGGCGCCGCGGTACTGGCGGTCGATGAACAGGCGCTTGACCCAGCCGTGGCCGACACCGCCGGGGTTCATCGTGCAGTAGATGCGCTTTGGATAATTATTCACTCCGCGCACACAGGCGCGCAGGGCGTGCATCTGCGCCTCGGAGTGCTGAGTGGCCTCGTCGATGAAGAGCACGTCGACCTCGGTGCCCTGAAAGCGGGCGGCGTCCTTGTCGCAGTCGCAGTAGCGGAAGAGGATGCGGCTGCCGTTGGGGAAGACGATGTGCTTTTTGGCGTCGTTGTAGGCGGCGATGCGCTCGGCGGGGTCGTCGTCGAGGCAGCGGAGCATGGCGCAGAGGGGCAGGATGTGGTTTTCCTGAAGCTCGGGGTAGGTGCGGCGGACGATCATGACCTTGATGCCGGGGTAGTTGAGGCACAGCAGCGCGGCCTTGACGCGCACGGCCCAGCTTTTGCCGCCGCCGCGCGCCCCGCCGTAGCCGATGAATTTGTGTTGGTCTGCGAGGAAAAGCAGTTGTTTTTCGTTAGGTTTTGGTATCAAAAGTTCAGACATGTGTGTTCTTCCCGTGGTGGTGTATGTGATGTGTGGGGGGGGAGGAGGTGTCTTTTAGGGCTTGGCGCTCTCTCAACCCTGGCGACCCCTCAGTCACGGCTGACGCCGTGACCGAGCCGCAGCGAGACAGTGGCGCGTCAGCGCCGAAGGGGTCGCCAGAGTAGCGACACGAGCAGAGGGGAAAAGAAAGAGCGCACCACAAACAACCCCCACATAAACGAAAGGAGAAACATTATGTCAACCAACCTATACGACCCGGACGCAGAGCTTGAGCGCCTGTACGCCGCCATCACCGGCCGCCCCGCGTTCAGCTACGACCCCGCGTCCGACCCCGTCTACAATTCCTACGCCCAGAGCTACCAGCGCCGCGGCCGCCTCGCCATGCGCAACACGATGGGTCAGGCCGCCGCCCTGACCGGCGGCTACGGCAGCAGCTACGCGCAGAGCGTCGGCCAGCAGCAGTACGACAGCTACCTCCAGAGCCTCGGCGAGGCGCTGCCGGAGCTGTACGGCATGGCGTGGCAGCGCTACAACGCGGAGGGCGACGCGCTGAAAACGGCGTGGGAGCTGGCGTCGGAGCGCTCGGAGGTCAAGCGCGAGAGCGAGCGTGAGGCCGCGGAGCGCGAAGCCGCCGCGCAGAAGAGCGCCGAGACCGCGCGCCGCGAGAATTATGACCGGCTCTATAAGCTCATCTACAACAGCGGCTATAACCCGAACGAGACGGAGCTGTCGGACAGCGGCATGACGGGCGAGCAGGCGTCGGCGCTGCTTGCGGAGTACCGCCGCCGGAACAAGATCGGCACGTCGAATTCGTATACCTACCGCAGCGGCACGAGTTCGGGCACGAAGAAGACAAAGAAGCAGAAGCGCTATACCGCCCCGAAATCGACGCGTTTGGCTTCGCCGGGCAGAAACCTCGACGCGATAATGTAAGGTAATGGGGGCACCCCCTTGGCGCCCCTCTTAGGGGAGCTGTCGGCGTCAGCCGACTGAGGGGTCGCCAGAGTTGGGTCTGGAGCAGGGGAGAAAAGAAAGAGCGCAGTAAGCGCAGTATAAATAATGTACACGGGACGGCACAGCGGCCGTCCCCTACAAGAAGACTTCGGATTCCGCGCCGATTCAAACATGCCGCTGTGCACCTCAACCAACCCCGTAGGGGACGGCCTCTGTGCCGTCCCTCACCTCCCGTCCCGCACCGCACCGCAAATCGCCGCACCCCGCCCCCGCCCCCCACCCCCGCATTAACATTTGTAAATTTTTCTTCAAAAATTTCAAATAACACTTTTAAAAATTTTTAAAAGTGTTATTATATACATCTATATTTAAATGTACTATCCCCGGAGGTTCGATATGATAGTCCTGATATTTGCCCTGATCGCGCTGGCGATAGCGCTCGTCTATGCGTTTGGCTTTTCCGCGGTCACGGGGCTGGCCGATATATGGAAGCCGCTGCTGATGTTCCTCGGCAGCTTTGTTGCGATAAACGTACTGTACCTGCTGGTGATGTGGCTCATCGGGCTGCCGGTGAAGGCCGCGCCGCGCGCGAGACAGAGCGAGATCTGCCGCGTCGCGGGCGTGAGCATATGCAGCTTCATCCTCGGCCATTGCTGGACGCGGGTGCATACCGAGGGGCTGGAGAAGCTGCCGAAGGACAGCCGTTTCCTGCTCGTGTGCAACCACCGGTCGAGCTTCGACCCGCTGGCGACGATGTGGGCGCTGCGGGATTATAACGTCAGCTTCATCTCGAAGCCGAGCAATCTGAAGATACCCATCGTCGGCAAGCTTGCGTGGGGCGCGGGCTACCTGCCCATCAACCGCGAGGACAACCGCGAGGCGCTCAAGACGATTTTGCAGGCGGCGGAGTATCTGAAGAACGACGTCTGCTCGATGTGCATCTACCCTGAGGGCACGCGAAGCCACGGCACTGCGATGCTGCCGTTCCATTCGGGGAGCTTCAAGATCGCGCAGAAGGCGGGGGTGCCGCTGGTGATAGCGAGCATCGAGGGCACGGAGAACGTGGCGAAGAACGTACTGCGCCGCCCGACGCGGGTGACGCTGAAGATATTGGAGGTCATCGACGCGGCGGAGGTCAAGGCGGAAAAGACGAACACCCTCGCCGACCATAGCGTCGAGACCATCCAGGCCGCCATCGCGTGAGAATATTGCCGTGTCTTTTCCCTATTGGCACTCCCTCACCCCTGCCACCGCCCCCCACAAAATCCACCCCCACAAAGGAGACCACACCATGAACAAAGTCGCAATCGTAACCGGCGCGTCGCGCGGGATCGGCGCGGCCACGGCGCTGGAGCTTGCCCGCCGCGGCTACGACCTGTGCATAAACTATATCGAGCAGACCGCCCGCGCCGAGCAGACCGCCGCCGCCGCGCGCGAGTACGGCGTGCGCTGCATCACGCATCAGGCCGACGTCGCGGACGCGGACGCCGTGCAGGCGATGCACCGCCGCTGTGTGGAGGAGCTGGGCGAGGTGACGCTGCTGGTGAATAACGCGGGCATCGCGCGGCAGCAGCAGTTTCAGGACATCGACGCCGCGACGTGGAAGCGCCTGTTCGACGTGAATCTGGGCGGCTGCTTCAACTGCACGCAGGCGGTTCTGCCGCACATGCTGCACGAGCACGCGGGCAGTATCGTGAACGTCAGCTCCATATGGGGTCAGCACGGGGCAAGCTGTGAGGTGACGTATTCCAGCACGAAGCACGCCATCATCGGGCTTACGCGGTCGTTGGCGGCGGAGCTTGCGCCGAGCGGGATACGGGTCAATTGCGTAGCGCCGGGGGTCATTGACACGGAGATGGTGCAGGTGCTGGGGCAGGAGACGCTGGACATGCTGGCGGGGGAGATTCCGCTGGGGCGGCTCGGCCGACCGGAGGAGATCGCGGCGGCGATCGCGTACCTCGCCTGCGACGCGACCTACGCCACCGGCCAAGTCCTCACCCTCGACGGCGGATTTGTGAATTGAATAATGTAAACGGGACGGCGTGTACCGTCCCGTTTTTGCGTTCTGCAACGCATGAAAAATCGGCGCTCCGCCCCAAATCTTTGCCGCGAAGCGCTGCCCCTCAAGCTCCCCCGCTGCTCTCTTATCCGCGCCCTGCTGCACATGTTCTTTGACAGACTGAACAGCCCCGGTGCGATATCGCACCGGGGCTGTCCCCATCACAATTTCAAATTTCCGCGCGTATCAATACGCCACGCCCCAGTAGATCATATGCTTGGCGGGCTTGCCGCAGCAGGCGCAGACCTCGCCGAGCTTCTCCTGCTCGAAGGGGATGCAGCGCGAGGACATCCCCGCCTTCTCCTTCATGTCCAGCTCGCACTGCAGATCGCCGCACCACATGGTCTTGATGAAGCCGCCGTTGCGCTCCTGAAGCTCCTTGGCCTCCTCCAGCGAGTACGCCGCGTAGGTGTGCTCGTCGAGATTGCGCTTGGCCTTGTCGTACAGCCCCTTCTGCACCTCGTCGAGCAGCTCGTGGATGCGCTCCGCAATCTCGCTGAGCGCGACGGAGCTCTTCTCGCCGTTGTCGCGGCGGACGGCCATGCACACGCCGTTCTCGATGTCTCTGGGTCCAAGCTCGATGCGCAGCGGCACGCCCTTCATCTCGTACTGCGCGCACTTCCAGCCGAGGGAGTTGTCGCTGGTGTCGATCTTTACGCGCACGCCCGCGGCCTTGAGGCTGTCAAACAGCTCCTGCGCCTTCTCGATGACGCCGGGCTTGTGCTGCGCGACGGGCACGACCACTACCTGCACCGGCGCGATGCGCGGCGGCAGCACGAGGCCGTTGTTGTCGCCATGGGTCATAATCAGGCCGCCGATGATGCGCGTGGAGAGACCCCACGAGGTCTGGTAGGGGTGCTTCTGCTGGTTGTCCTTGTCGGTGAAGGTGATGTTGAACTGCTCGGCGAAGCCCTGCCCGAAGTAGTGGCTTGTGCCGGACTGAAGCGCCTTCTTGTCGTGCATCATGCACTCTATCGTATAGGTGTTCACAGCGCCCGCGAACTTTTCCTTGTCGGTCTTGTTGCCGCGGATGACGGGCATGGCGAGGTAATTCTCGCAGAGGTCGGCGTAGACCTCAAGCTGCTGAAGCGTCTCCTTGCGGGCTTCCTCCTCGGTAGCGTGGAGGGTGTGCCCCTCCTGCCAGAGGAATTCGCGGCCGCGCAGGAAGGGACGAGTCGTCTTTTCCCAGCGCAGTACGGAGCACCACTGGTTGTACAGCATCGGCAGATCGCGCCATGAATGCACCACATGGCTCCAGTGATCGCAGAACAGCGTCTCCGAGGTCGGGCGGATGCACAGCCGCTCCGGCAGCTCCTCGCTGCCGCCGACCGTGACCCACGCGCACTCCGGCGCGAAGCCCTCGACGTGATCCTTTTCCTTCTGCAGCAGGCTCTCAGGGATGAGCATGGGCATGGCGACGTTGGCGTGCCCGTCGCGCTTGAACATGCCGTCGAGGATCTGCTGGATATTCTCCCAAATCGCGTAGCCGTAGGGGCGCATGATGTAGCAGCCCTTGACTCCGGAATAATCGACAAGCTCCGCCTTGGTGCACACGTCGGTGAACCACTGGGCGAAATCCACTTCCATATCGGTGATCTGCTCGACCTTTTTTTCTTTGGCCATAAGCGCAACTCTCCTCTGTATGCCGCGCGAAGCACCCGCGCAGCCGTAATTTATAATGTATTGGGCAACTTTTATATTTTATGCAATCGCCCGCCGTTTGTCAAGCGCGCACGGCGCTCAAAGCACCTGCTCGGCGACAAAAATGCCGATGAGCACGGCGATCACGCCGTAGAGCACGACGCCGGCGACGGTGTGCCGCTCCGGACGGCGGTCGAACAGCTGTCTCACGCACAGCAGTGCAAGCAGCCCCGCACCGACCCAGTACGCCGGGTGGACGGCGATGGCCATGACCGCCGCCTCGACGATCATGAGCGCGAACACCGCGATCTGCCATGTGCGGATGCGCCGCGCGCGGCTGTTGCAGTAGATCTCGCGCCAGGCGTCTGAAAACTCGCGGCGCTGGCGGCGGAAAAACGGCTCGCGCGGCTTTTTGGGCGCGTCCGCCTCGGCCGCAGTTTCGGCGGTTTCGGTCACGGTTTCGGCGGTCTCGGCTGCCGTTTCAGGCTCCGTCTCGGTGTA
>URPD01000059.1 GCA_900549645.1 uncultured Eubacteriales bacterium | reverse complement strand
TGCTTGAACAATTTGCGCTAAAAATATTTGTCTAACTTTTCGGGGTCACTTCATTGATATTCTCCGCGGGGGAATTTTTAATGTGTATTCCCCGGGTAAGCGAATCACCGTTTTGCGCGCTGCCGCCGCCACATTATGATTGACACGAAGTCCGCCATGCGGTATTATTTATCATGCGAATCAGCGCCGCATCCGGAAAAACTATTGGAAATGAATGCAATATTCTAAGGAGCGACAGCAGGAGGTTTTTCAGCATGATACTTGCCATTGACGTCGGAAATACAAATATTGTTCTCGGCTGCATCGAGGACGGCGGCATCCGCAGCATCGTCCGCATCCAGACAAATCCGGGCGAGACTGCCGCCGAGTACGCCATAAAGCTCAAGCAGATCCTGGAGATATACGACATTTCCCCGCGCGCATTTGAGGGCGCGATAATCTCGTCCGTCGTTCCCCCGCTCACGAATTCGCTCAAGGAGGCCGTACGCAAGCTGACCGGCATCGAGTGCCTCGTGGTCGGCCCCGGCATGCGCACCGGCATGAACGTCCGCATTGACGACCCCGGCACCCTCGCGGGCGACCTCGTCGTCGGCAGCGTCGCCGCTATGGAGACCTACGGCGCGCCCGTCATCGTGCTCGACATGGGCACCGCCACCACCATCGTCGCCATCGACCGCAGCCGCGCCTACATCGGCGGCGCGATCATCCCCGGCGTCAACCTGAGCTATTGCGCGCTCGCCGCGGGGACGAGTCTTCTGCCCTCGATATCTATCACCGCGCCGAAGAAGGTCATCGCTACCAACACTGTCGATTCGATGCGCAGCGGCGCCGTGTACGGAACCGCCGCAATGCTCGACGGCATGATAGAGCGCATGGAAGCCGAGCTTGGCGAAAAGTGCACCATCGTTGCGACCGGCGGGCTGGCGTCGAGCATCATCCCCTACTGCCGCCGTGAGATAGTCTGCGACGATAACCTGCTGCTGAAGGGGCTTTGGATCCTTTATAAGAAGAATAAGTAAGCGCTTGAATGTGTGTAATAATATGAAAAGACCGGAGCTTTCGAGAAATCGAAAGCTCCGGTCTTTTGACTTTGCCGCTAATATAAGTCCCCCGTCCTATCGGACGGGGGACTCAGTCTGTCAAAGAACATGTGCAGCAGGGCGCGGATAAGAGAGCAGCGGGGGAGCTTGAGGGGTAGCGCAGCGGCGGCGCGGTAGTGAATGACATGCCGGTGGCATGTCAGAGCCGCGCCGTGACCGAGCCGCAGCGAGAAAAGGCCCGCCTCAAATACAATAAACCGCCGTCCAAAAGTCTTGATACATCAACGACTTTTGGAGCAAAGCAGCATTTTGATAATATCAAAATGCTCGGCGGACTCCTCCTTGGGTGGAGATGGAGGGAGGATTAAAGAAGTAAGCGAATCAGTTGAACTTGCTGAGAGTCTCGACGCATTCTGCCATAACGCCCTCGATAGCGTCCTTAACGGAGACGACGCTGTCGACAAGACCAGCGCCCTGAGCCTTAAGAGCATGCTTTACGATGGTGCACTTGTGCATCCAGAAGCCGATCTCCTT
The DNA here is from genome assembly GCA_900549645.1 of uncultured Eubacteriales bacterium. Lineage (GTDB taxonomy): Bacteria > Bacillota > Clostridia > Oscillospirales > Oscillospiraceae > Limivicinus. Next base: position 9,661 of record URPD01000059.1, on the reverse strand, counting down.
GATGGCTGCGATGCGTTCGGGAGAAGGAATACGGCCGGCAGTCTCGATTATCTTGACGCCCTCTTCTTTCCAGACTCGGATATAGCCGTCAAAGTCAGGCTCGAAGGATGCGGGCAGGAAGGTGATGTTGACTGCGAAGGGCTTGTCGGTGAGGGACTTGACCTTTTTGATCTCGGCTCTGAGATCCTCTGCGGTGAAGAAGGTAGAGGAGGACAGCACGCCCAGACCACCGGCTTCGGAAACTGCAGCGACCAGTTCAGCCTTGCATATATCGTACCTCCACTGCGCACAACATATCCACTCCCCCGCTCTCATATAATCAAGTACGAGAGTATGGGGAGTGGTTTATATGTATACAAATATCGAGCAGCGCGCCTGTGATCTGGCGGTGTACATCATCGAAAACAAAGCCACCGTCCGTTCTGCGGCGCGGGAGTTCGGCATATCAAAATCCACCGTACATAAAGATTTGACGGAACGTCTGCCGCGCGTGAATCCCGCGCTGTACGGGCAGGTGCGGCAGCTTCTGGACATAAACAAGGCCGAGCGGCACATCCGCGGCGGGCTTGCTACCCGCCGGAAATACCGCGGCGAGACTGTGGAGGCAAAATAAACCGGCAGGAGCTTTCGCTCCTGCCGAAATGCAAAACCTATTTACAGAAACGGGACGGCCGATAGCCGTCCCGTTTCTGTCAGCTTGTCAAAAAAGTCCTATGAGGACTTTTTTTGACAAGCTTCATCCGCCGAGCATTTTGATATTATCAAAATGCTGCTTTGCTCCAAAAGTCGTTGATGTATCAAGACTTTTGGACGGCGGTTTATTGTATTTGAGGCGGGCCTTGCCCCCTCAAGCTCCCCCGCTGCTCTCTTATCCGCGCCCTGCTGCACATGTTCTTTGACAGACTGACAGAAACGGGACGGCCGATAGCCGTCCCGTTTCTGTATTTAATACATCATTGAAAACAGCTGCGGCTTCGGCTTATATTTCACGCCGGAGACAAGCCCCATCGCGGCAAAGGTCGTCAGCAGTGATGAACCTCCGTAGCTGAAGAACGGCAGCGTAATGCCGATGACCGGCGTGATGCCGAGGCACATGCCGATATTGATAAAAGTCTGGAACGCGAGCGACGCGGCGACGCCGACGCAGATGAGCATATCATAAGTCCGGCCGGAGTTGAGCCCGACGCGCACGCAATGCACTATGATTATCATCAGCAGCACGATAAGGATGATAGCGCCGATCATGCCGAACTGCTCGCCAGCCGTGGCGAAAATGAAGTCGGTATGCTTACCAGTAAACACATTGGGCGTATAGCCCGCCTCAACGCCGGACAGACGCCCGTTTGCAAGTGAGATGCGGCTCTGCGTGGTCTGCCATGTAATGCCCCAGCCGTCCGGGTCGATGGTCTTATCATATGGGGCAAGGAGACGGTTGCGCTGATAGGGCTTGAGAAGATAGCTCCATATGACCGGGATGAGCGCCGCGACGGCCGCGCCGCCCAGCGCGAACCAATACAGCCGCGCGCCCAGCGCGAAGAACATTATCAGGAAGATGCCCAGCAGGATGCTCGCGCTGCCAAGGTCGGAGGAGACGACAACGATCATGCCGAACACTATCGCAAAATGCCCCGCCATCTGCACGACGGACATAAAGGAGTTTATATCCTTATACTCCTTCAGATAGGTCATCTGCTTGGCGGAAATGACGATATACAGAACCTTGATGACCTCGGACGGCTGTATGCCGATGCCGGCGAAACGGATCCAGCTCTTGTTGCCGGTGCCGTCGTCCTGACCGAAGATGACCAGTGCGACCAGCAGCGCGACATTTATCACACACAGCCACTTCCACTGCTCGCCGAGAATATCCGCGTCCAGCACCGTCAGCACGACGAAAGCGATCAGCCCCAGAAACAGAGAGAACGCCTGAACTATTATGAACTTGCTCGAACCCATGGACGCCGTCGCGCGCGAGACGAGGACAAGCCCGTACGACGCGCAGATAACGCTCATCACGAGCAGGAATATATCCGCCCGCTGGAAAAACTGCCTCACGGCATACTTGAGCTTTTCTATTTCAAAGCACCACCCTTCGTGGAACGAAAAAACACGATGCGCCTGCCAAATGCGCAGGGCTTTATATTATCACTAAAATTATATACCCGCAAGCGGTAATATTTTATCACAAACTTTCTCTTTACGCAATGCCATATGCGGTGGTATAATATGAAGAACGTATGAATTATTCTCTGTTTTTCGAGGCTGACATGGCAGAATTTATCAGTAAAAGCGAACATGACACCGAGGAGCTTGGCCGCCGCTTCGCGTCCGGGCTGCCCGGCGGTACGGTCGTGGCGATGTACGGCGACCTCGGCGCGGGCAAGACCGCGTTCGTGCGCGGCATGGCGCGCGGTATGGGGCTTGACTGCCGCGTCTCCAGCCCGACCTTCACTATCGTCAACGAATATCTCGGCAAGCGCGAGCTTATACATTTCGATATGTACCGGCTCTCCAGCGCGGACGAGCTGTTCGACATCGGCTGGGAGGACTATCTCGCCCGCGGCGCGGTCTGCGTCGTGGAATGGAGCGAGAAGGTGCAGGACGCGTTATTCGGCGACGAGGTCGTCGTCCGCATCGACAAGCTCTCGGACACCGAGCGGCGCATCACTATCGACAACTGGCAGGAGGGCTGAAAATGCTGATACTCGCGTTTGAATCATCGGCAAAGGCCGCGTCCGTTGCGCTCTGCCGCGACGGGCATCTCGTAAGTCAATACAGCCAGTGCAGCGGCCTGACCCACAGCCGCACGCTGCTGCCGATGGCTGAGGATATGCTCAAAAACGCCGAGCTGAGCATCGGCGATGTGGACGTATTTGCCGTGGCGCACGGCCCCGGCTCGTTCACGGGGATACGCATCGGCGTATCAACGGTGAAGGGTCTCGCTTGGGCTTCCGACAAGCCCTGCATCGGCGTTTCCACGCTGGAGGCGATGGCATGGCACGGCGTTTCCGCAGGCGGCTATGTCTGCCCCGTTATGGATGCACGCCGCAGTCAGGTCTATAATGCCATATTCAAAATCGAAGGCGGCCGCCCCGTGCGGATGACCGCCGACAGGCCCATTTCCCTTGAGGATCTCGCCTCGGAGCTGCGCGAGTTTGACAGCCCCGTGTTCCTCGTGGGGGACGGCGCCGCCATCACGGCCGCCTATCTCGGCGGCAATAATATTGCCTATCGCGCCGCGCCGGAAAACCTCGTCTGGCAGAGCGCTTGGGGTGTGGCCATGGCCGCACAGGATAAAACTCCCGGCAGTGCCGATGATCTGCTGCCCGTTTACCTGCGCCTGTCTCAGGCGGAGCGCGAGCGGCAGGAAAGACTCGCGAAAACTTAATAACAAAGGAGAACGTGAACATGAGCAAAGTATGCATATTCGACCATCCTCTTATCCAGCACAAGCTGTCCGTGCTGAGGGACAAAAACACCAGCTCCAAGGAGTTCAGAGAGCTTGTCTCCGAGATCGCCATGCTGATGTGCTTTGAAGCGACCCGTGACCTGCCCCTTGAGGAAGTCACCGTCGAGACGCCCGTCGCCGTGGCAAAGTGCCACCGCCTCGCCGGCAAGAAACTGGCGATAGTCCCCATCCTCCGTGCCGGTCTTGGTATGGTTGACGGCATGGTAAGTCTCATCCCCAATGCGAAGGTCGGTCACATCGGCCTGTTCCGTGATCCTGAAACCCACGAGCCCGTGAAATATTACTACAAGATGCCCGCCGACATCGCCGAGCGCGACATTATCGTTGTCGACCCGATGCTCGCCACCGGCGGCTCCGCCTCCGCTGCGATCCAGTTCCTGAAGAACGACGGCGTGAAGCACATCAAGCTCATGTGCATCATCGGCTGCCCCGAGGGTATCGCCCGCATGCAGGCCGATCATCCCGACGTTGACATCTATGTCGCCGCCTGCGATGAGCGCCTGAACGAGCACGCTTACATCGTCCCCGGTCTCGGTGACGCCGGCGACCGTATCTTCGGCACCAAGTAAGGTAAATATGGTAAAAGCGAAGGGATCATTCCCTTCGCTTTTTTGTTATTCCAGCGTGATCTCTCCGTGCTCCTGCTCGAAGTCGCGGATGCGCTTTTTTATCATCTGCTCCAGCTCGCGGTTTTTCGTCCGCCCCTCGTATTCGGCGATGTAGCCGAGCTTATCCAGCAGCTTTTGCTCCACACGCAGGGTGTATCTGCTGAGTTCATCCTTCATTTTGCCAGCCTCCCACGACGAAGTATTGACAAAATAATAGCGTCATACTATTATTAATTGTGGAAATGACGCAGTTGTGACGCAATAAAAAGGAGGCAAAATGGACTATAAATTTTTATATCACATTCTTTTCAATTCAGCCACTGATGCAATCTGGGCAATCGATGAAGCTGATTATAGCCGTGCCCGACGATTGTTAGTTGAAGCTCAGCAACGGGCAGAAGATTTGTACATCGGCAATGCTGAGGATAGTCCGGAATAGCGAAACATATCACCTTGCGCTGGATATTCATTCTATGCGATGAAATGGCGGCGGGACGGCACAGAGGCCGTCCCGTTTCACGCCCCTCCCCTGCTTCCGACATATTAAGAAATATTATGATGACATCCGTGGATTTCTCTGCTAGAATTATACCATACCTAATGGAGGTCTCATTATGAAAAATACATTCAAAAAGATATTTATAATTCTCACATCCGTGTTCCTCATCCTCTGCGTCGCGGCCTGCGGGGCATTGAAGCAGCCCACGCAGAGTCAGCCCACTGCCCCCGCGCAGGGCGAACCCGAACCGTCCGCCGCGCCCAGCGTGACCATAACCGTCTACACCGGCGACGAGACCGCCGAGCACTTTCTGACGCAGGACGTCTCCGCCGCGGCACTTGACGAGAACAGTGTGTTCGCGGCGCTCAAATCCGCCGGCGTTATGCCAGACGACGTGGAGCTGCTCGACTTCGCGCAGAACGGCGGAGCGCTGACGATCGACCTCAGCGACGCCTACGCCAGCTACATCCAGTCCCTCGGCACCAGCGGCGAATACATCGCCGTCGGCTGCCTCGTCAACACCTACCTGACCGCCTTCGGCGCGGACACCGTGAGCATCACCGTCAACGGCGCTCCGCTTGAGAGCGGCCACAACGTGTATGACATGCCGCTCGAATTCTATACCGACAGCACAAATTCCTAACATCCTCCGCCATAATCCCCCGCTGCACCGTGCCCTGCGCGGTGCAGCTTTTATTTACATAATCATGTTAACGTAATCTTATTTACATAAACTGTTTCTTCGCCGTTTCCTGCATAAAGATGTTGACAAGACGCGGATAACTGATATAATATCTCCTGTTTGTTTTTTGAAAACAGACGCTCCAAAAATATAAAAGGGAGAAAAGATCAATGGAGAAATTGTTCAAGCTCAAGGAAAACGGCAGCTCTGTCCGTACAGAGCTTGTGGCCGGACTCACCACCTTTATGACAATGGCCTACATCATCGCGCTCAACCCCAACCTGCTCACCGGCTTCGGCTCGCAGGGCGGCCCGCAGCTCTGGAACGGCGTGTTCCTCGCCACCTGCATCGCTTCCGCAATCGGCATGTTCGTCATGGCTTTCGCCGCGAACAAGCCCTTCGCAATGGCTCCCGGCATGGGACTCAACAGCTTCTTCGCCGTCGTTGTGGCAAACATCGTTTCCATCACCGGCATGGGCTACCTCGAATCCTTCCAAGCCGCGCTCAGCATCATTCTCATTGAAGGCGTCGTATTCGTCATTCTCTCCGTTCTCAATATCCGCGACAAGATCGTCAACGCTATCCCCCTCGGCATCCGTCTCGGCATCGCCCCGGCCATCGGCCTGATGCTGCTGAACATCGGCGTCGGCTCCAACGCCGGCATCTACTCCGAGACCGGCGGCCCGTTCTACGTCATGCGCGACTTCTTCGGCGCGCTCACTCCGAGCCTCGCCCATTCCAACATGGGCAGCGGTTACAGCGCCATGGTGCTGACCGTTGTGACTATGTTCGTCGGCCTGTTCATCATCGTCATCCTCGCGCACCACAAGGTCAAGGGCGCCGTCCTGCTGGGTATGCTCGCAGCCTCCTGCATCTACTGGGCAGGCGAAGCGATCTTTCTCGGCGTCAACCCCTTCGCAAGCCTCGCCGCCGCTTCTTTCCTTCCCGCTTTCGGCGACATGGCGGAGACCACCCTCTTCAAGTTCAGCTTCGCTGGTCTGGCCAAGGTCGGCTGGTTCACCGTGACCACTCTCGTCATCACCTTCTGCATGATTGACATGTTCGACACCATCGGCACCCTCGTCGGCACCGCGTCCCGTGCGGGCATGGTCGATGAAAACGGCAACATGCCCCAGATGAAGGAAGCCCTTCTGGCCGACGCCGTCGGCACCGTTGCCGGCGCTTTGACCGGCACCTCCACCGTCACCACCTTCGTCGAGTCCGCTTCCGGCGTCGAGGCCGGCGGCCGCACCGGCCTGACCGCACTGACCACCGGTGTGCTGTTCCTCGCCTGCATGTTCATCGCGCCCATCGCCGCGATAATCCCCGCCGCCGCAACCTCTTCCGCGCTGATCTACGTCGGTCTGCTGATGCTCGGCGGTCTGAAGAAGATCGACTTCGACGATATGTCTCAGGGTCTGCCCGCCGCGATCATGCTCATCTGCATGCCCATCTCCGGCTCCATCGGCCACGGCATCGGCCTCGGCCTCATTTCCTACACCGTCATCAAGATATTCACCGGCAAGGCCAAGGACGTCTCGGTGCTGACCTACGTCATCTCCGTGCTGTTCCTCATCAAGTTCTTCCTCGTCGCGTGAGGCTATAAACATTAAAAAGCACTGCCTGGGCAGTGCTTTTTTCGTCTTCGGGGGCAAATCCCATTGCGTCTTATTATCAATTCTGGTTCATTCCAAACGGCTCGTATGTCAGCAGCTTTTTCTTCCAAAGTGTTTCCGCATCAATAATCTGGTTGTCAGGCAGCGCCTTAGATAATATCTGCAATACCGAAAACTGCAAATCATGGCAGCTATGCTTTTCGGACTTCAAATGGCTTATCATGCCCTTATTGTTTCCATGTCCTCCAGTTGCCACATAAACAGACCAACGTCCAAACAGGCCGTCATAGCCGTAGGTTGACCCGACATATCGGTCTCCGCTCTTCGTATCAACTATCAGATATACCGCATTTACGGCAGACATGGCCGTCTGCCACAGCTCATAATCCGTATCGTTCTCAACAACTTCTTTCAGCTCATCGAACGACAGGATCAAATTCTCAAAGCCGACAAATGCTTTTTGATTTTTCGACTCTATTGCAACAATCGGCTTTTCCGTCGTAGCCTTTTGATGCCACATTCTCGCCGACGCGCCCCAATCAATGACCAGTTTTCCCTCGTATTCCTTCAACAAATCTATATATTCAAGGTCAAAGAATGCCTTTTCACAATTATATTCTTTCGCTTCGCAATCAGGCAATCCGGCGGGGCACACATCCGGTGTATCTGGCACGACCCCATTTACACGATAACAGGAATGCAGTCTTGCGTATGTACCTCCATCGCTGATAAAAGTAACCCAGTATGTATAGTCCTTGCTGAAGCCCTCTTTCTGATGCTGTGTGTACTCGTGAGCCATTCCGGCTTTATAGCACGCTCTGAAACGTTCGTCGGATAATGCGTGCCTTATCAGCTTCACTTCCTTTGGCTCAAGTCCAACTTTCCTCAAAACATCCGAAAAGTTCAGAATTGCCACGCTCTTTCACTCCTTCAGCATTATATTTCTTGGCTGACGACTATATTTATATTCCGCTCAGGGTGCCGAACTGGTAGAACGCGACGGCGGAGGCCGCAGCGACGTTCAGGCTGTCGACCCCGTGCGACATCGGGATTTTGACGGTATAGTCGCAGGCGGCGATGGTCTCCGACGCCAGCCCGTCGCCCTCGGTGCCGAGCACGATGGCAAGCTTTTCGACCTCGCGCAGGCGCGGGTCGGCGATGCTGAGCGAATCGTCGCGCAGCGCCATGGCGGCAGTCTTGAAGCCGTAGGAATGGAGCACGTCCTGCCAGTCGGCGTCCTCCGGCAGGTACGTCCACGGCACCTGAAACACCGTGCCCATGCTGACGCGCGCGGCGCGGCGGTACAGCGGATCGCTGCCCGCGGCGGTGAGCAGGACGGCGTCCATGCCGAGCGCGGCGGCGGAGCGGAAAATCGCGCCGATATTGGTCGGGTTCATCACGTTCTCCAGCACGGCCACGCGCCGGGACGCGGCGCACAGCGTCGAAAGTGCCGGCAGCGCCGGGCGGAGCATACAGCAGAGCATACCGCGCGTCAGGTGGAAGCCGGTGAGCTGTGTAAGAACCTCAAGCGGCGCAGTGTACACCGGCACATCATCCGCACAGCGCGCGAGAATTTCGTGCCCCCTGCCCTCGACGTGCTTCGGCTCCATCAGAAACGACAGCGGCACACAGCCCGCGTCCATCGCGCGGCCGATTACCAGCGGGCTTTCCGCGACGAACATCGCATTCTTCGGGTCAGCGCGGTTGAGGAGCTGATTCTCCGTCAGGCGCGCGTATACGTCAAGCTCAGGGGCGGAAAAGTCTGAAATTTCAATGATTTTTGCCATGTGCTCCCCTTCCTCACTCGATGTCCAGCCAGTCCAGAACCGCCGTCACGGCGCGGATAGGCCAGCGCGGATCGCGCGTGTAGTCAAGGTCGACGTCGCGCGCGGCGCGGCGCTGAAGGTGCAGTCGGAACGCAGCGTTATGGAAGCGCCACTCGGCTGCAAGATTCTCGAAGCTGCGCTCCGTCGCGCCGGTGTGCGCGAGAATGGCGCATATAAGGTACCTGTCGCGCCACGATTTGACCATGTAGGAATACGTTATTTTGAACGCGTCCTCGCCGAAGCTGAGGCGGCACAGCGGCGACCACGGCTCAAGAATGCCGTTGACGAGCGCGACGGCCTCATCCTCGGTGTAAAAATCCTCGACCTGCTCCTCGATCTCCTGAAGCTTGGCCGTTTTCTCTTCTTTTGTCATCATGTCCCCCGGATTTTGTTATTTCCATTTAATTTTACCACGGCGTTCACGAATTGCAAGAGTAATATTATGTTAACTTCAAGATTTAAGAATTGGGGGGAGGATGGTGGTGGTATACGGTACGGCACAGTGGCTGTCCCGTTGTCTATTAGCAATGCGCCAATATGAAAATCGGCGAGCTAAGTCAAATCATACTGTCATTGCGAGGAGCGAAGCGACGCGGCAATCCGTTCTCTTTTATAGGGCAGGTGGTTTAGGTACAGTCAAATTGGATGCGGATTCCCACGACCAGTGTGAGCACTGGTCTCGGAATGACAGGGGGTTCTATACATTGCAATGTCTTTTATCCAATAGCAGTATTTTGGGGCGTTTCACTCCCTCAGTCGCTTGCGCGACAGCTCCCTCGTCAGAGGGAGCCAAGGCCGAATCTTGAAATCGTCATGTCTTTTACCCTCTGCCAATAGTCCAAGACCGGCGACCCCTCAGTCGGCTTATGCCGACAGCTCCCCTAGAAGGGGTGCCAAGGGGTGCTCGACAGATTATAATCTGAAGTGCAACAGTAAAAAAAAGAAGACAATACGCAGGCCA
>URPD01000058.1 GCA_900549645.1 uncultured Eubacteriales bacterium | reverse complement strand
CCCCCGCTGCTCTCTTATCCGCGCCCTGCTGCACATGTTCTTTGACAGACTGAAAGACCGTGCCACTGGCACGGTCTTTATTTACACTCCAATAACATTATGTAAACAATAATATGTAAATTAATTGCGCCGAGTTCTGAATCTTTTCTCTTGACATATAAGTTTGTAAATGCTAACTTATATGTATATAAAGGTTAGAAGAAACTAACTTTAGAGAGGATAGAAATATGACGCTCAACGAGTTGAAAATAGGAGCTGCGGCCGTTATCACCGCCGTAGGCGGCGACGGAGCACTGCGCTGCCGCCTGCTTGACATGGGGATCATTCCGAAAACGCGTGTTACGCTTCAGAAGGTCGCGCCGATGGGCGATCCGATAGAGATCCGCGTGCGCGGCTATGAATTGACGCTGCGCGTGGAAGAAGCGGAGAAGATAGAGGTGGAGGTCGGTGCGGAATGATATTTGCGCTTGTCGGCAACCAGAATTGCGGTAAGACCACGCTTTTTAACGCGCTCACCGGCTCCAATCAGCACGTCGGGAATTTTCCCGGTGTAACGGTCGATCAGAAGATCGGCGATATACGCGGGGAGAAGGACTGCTCCGTCGTTGACCTGCCCGGTATATATTCGCTCCGTCCGTATACGCAGGAGGAGATCGTCTCGCGCGACTTTATAATCAACCAGAAGCCGGACGGGATAATCAACATTGTTGATGCGACGAATATTGAGCGTAATCTCTATCTGACGCTCCAGCTGCTTGAGCTTCGCGTACCGATGGTGCTGGCGCTAAATATGATGGACGAGGTGCGCGCCAACGGCGGGGCGATCGACGTTCGGAAAATGAGTGCCGCGCTGGGCATCCCAGTGGTGCCTATCGTGGCGGCGAAGGGCGAGGGCGTGTCGGAGCTCGTGGATCAGGCTATGGCGACTGCGCGCGGCAAAGTCATGCCGAAGGTAACAGACTTCTGCGGGGAGGATTCGGCTGTTCACCGCTGCATCCACGCCGTTGTTCATCTTATTGCCGACCATGCGGATCGCATAGGCGTTCCCGCCCGCTTCTGCGCGGCGAAGCTTATCGAGGGCGGGGACGGTCTTGCAGACGAACTGGGGCTTGACCAGAACGAAAAGGAGCTGCTTGAGCACTGCGTCGTGCAGATGGAGAATGAGGCGGGGCTGGACAGAAATGCGGCGCTTGCGGACATGCGCTATACGTTCATTGAGAACGTTGTGGAGCGCTCCGTCATAAAGTGCCATGAGAGCAAGGAACACGCACGCTCCATGCGCATAGACAGGATACTCACTGGGCGATACACCGCTATACCTGTCTTTCTCGGCATAATGCTGCTGACCTTTTATCTGACCTTCAACGTTATAGGCCAGAGACTGTCGGACTGGCTTGAGCTTGGGATCGACGCACTGACGCGGATCGTTGACGCGGGGCTTACGGCTTACGGCATCAACCCCGTGGTACATAGCCTGATAATTGACGGCATTTTTGCGGGCGTCGGCAGCGTGCTTGTGTTCCTGCCGATAATCGTGACGCTGTTTTTCTTCCTCTCCATTCTTGAGGACACTGGGTACATGGCGCGCGTGGCATTCGTGATGGATAAGCCGCTGCGAAAAATCGGCCTGTCCGGACGCAGCATAGTCCCGATGCTCATCGGCTTCGGCTGCTCGGTGCCTGCCATTATGGCGACGCGCACAGTCTCATCCGACCGTGACCGTAAGATGACCATTCTGCTCACGCCGTATATGAGCTGCTCGGCAAAAATATCAATATACGCGTTCTTCACCGCGGCCTTTTTCCCAAAATACCGCGCGCTGGTTATGATATCGCTCTATCTGCTGGGCATCCTTGTCGGCATTGCGGCAGCGCTAATTATGAATAAAACCGTCTTTCGCGGCAAGCCCGTACCATTTGTAATGGAGCTGCCGAATTACCGTATGCCGAGTCTGAAAAGTGTCGCGCTGCTGCTGTGGGAAAAGGCTCGCGACTTCCTGCAGCGCGCGTTTACGGTCATCTTCCTTGCAACTATCATAATCTGGTTCCTCCAGAGCTTTGACACGCGGCTGAACGTTGTGGCGGATAGTTCGGCAAGTCTGCTGGCGCTGATCGGCCGCTGGATAGCCCCGCTGTTTGCTCCGCTGGGCTTTGCGGATTGGCGCTGCGCCACAGCGCTAATTTCCGGCTTGATCGCAAAGGAGTCGGTTGTGAGTACGCTTGAAGTTCTGCTTGGCGGCGCCGCCATATCGTCCATGCTCTCAACGCGCGCGGCCATCGGTTTCCTCGTCTTTACGCTGCTTTATACTCCCTGCGTCGCTGCCATGGCGACGATACGCCGTGAGCTTAACTCGACAGTGAAAACGGCTGGTGTTGTGCTGATGCAGTGCGCGGTGGCGTGGTGCGCGGCGTTCATCGCCTACGCTGCGGCAGGGGGATTCGTGTGATGAGCTGGCTGGATTATGTGCTGCTGGCGCTGGTTGCCATATGCGCCGCGCGGGCGTTTGGAGTCTGGCGACGCTCAATGAAGAGCGGGAACTGCTGCGGATGCAGCGGAGACTGCACACATTGTACCGCGCGACGCGGCCGCTGCGAGGACAAAAACAAACCGGAACACCAATAGGTGTTCCGGTTTGTGGTTTGTCAGTCTGTCAAAGAACATGTGCAGCAGGGCGCGGATAAGAGAGCAGCGGGGGAGCTTGAGGGGGCAAGGCCCGCCTCAAATACAATAAACCGCCGTCCAAAAGTCTTGATACATCAACGACTTTTGGAGCAAAGCAGCATTTTGATAATATCAAAATGCTCGGCGGATGAAGCTTGTCAAAAAAGTCCTCACAGGACTTTTTTGACAAGCTGACAAACCGGAACACCAATAGGTGTTCCGGTTTGTTTTTGCAGACTCAGATATTGACTCCGAAGGCGTTCATTTCGCTGCGAAGCTCGTCCGCGTCACCGTGAAAGACTATGCCCGGCATACCGGTGCGCTCCGCGCCCTCGATGTTCGGAGCGGAGTCATCGATAAACAGGCATTCGCCGGGGATGAGACCGAAGGTCGAATACAGCAGCTCGTATATCTCTGCGCAGGGCTTGACGAGCTTGACATCCGCCGATATCAGCGTTCCGTCAAAATACTCGCTGCCGGGGACGCGCGGCCAGTACTCATGCTGCCGGTAGCTTGCGTTGGAGAGCAGGTATACGCCGTAGCCCGCTTCCTTCAGCTCGCGTACAAGCTCAGCCATGCCGGGGACGGGCAGAATCGGCCTGTCCCAGCGGTCAACCAGCAGGTGTGCCTGCTCGTGCAGACGCTCAGGGAGACGGCTGCACATGCTCGCGGCGGCTTCCGCCTCGGTCATGGAGCCGCGGTCCATCTTCGCCCATTCGAGCGAGAGATAGACGTTGTTCATAAGCGTCCGCTGGTCCTCCGGTCTGACGCCGACTGCGTCAAGGAAATAGTTCCGGTCAAACTTCAACAGGACGTTTCCCATGTCGAAAATAATGTTTTTTATCATCAGACTATCTTCACCTTGCCCTTTGTGGCGCGGAACACGATGACGAGCGAGATTATCGTCGTGAGCGTGAGGATAGTCGCGAGCGCGGCGGCGGTGCCGTCGCTCATGCGGACGACCTCCTGATATATCGCAACGGCGATGGTGGAGGTTTTGCCGGAGTATAGCATGATGGAGCTGGACAGCTCGTTGATGCAGGTGATCCAGCTGAGCACCGCGCCGGACATGATGCCCGGCAGCATCATGCGCGCCGTCACGGTGAAGAAGGTCTTCATCGGGGACACGCCGAGGTTAATCGACGCCTCCTCAATAAACGGATCCATCTGGTATAGGAACGCGCTGCCGGAGCGCACCGTGTATGGCAATTTTCTGATAATGTAGGAGATTATCATTATGGCCGCGGTGCCGACAAGGATGATGGGCTTACGGTTAAACGCGACGATAAGGCCGATACCGAGGACGGAGCCGGGGATAACATAGGGGAACATGATGAGCGTGTCGATAAGGTTTGCTACCTTGCCCTTCTTGCGGACGAGGATGTACGACACGAGGATGCCGATAACGATGATGAACACGATGGCGATTATCGAGAACACATAGGTGTTGCGGATGTTGCGGCCGAGGCGGGACATTATCGTGCGGTAGTTATTGAGGTTGATGCCCTTGACCATGCCGGAGAAGCTGCGCTCAACAAAGGACTGGCACACGACGACTATCTGCGGCAGGAATGCCAGCGCGACGACGATGTATATCGGCAGTGAGGCGAAGAAGCGCTTCCAGCCGCGGAGCTTCGTCTCCTGAGGGGGACGGAGCGAACTCATCATGTAGTTGCGCTTGTCGACGACGAGCTTCTGGAAGGCGAGCATCGTCAGCGAGCAGACAACGATTATGACCGACAGTGCCGAGGCCATATAAGGGTCGGTTGCGCTTTCGGACATGTACTCGTTGTAGACGAGCACCGGCAGCACGGTGTAGCCCTCGCCGAGGAGCATCGGGGTGCCGAAGTCGGCAAGGCAGGTCATGAACACCATGATGCAGCCCGCGAGTATCGACGGGAGGATGACCGGCAGAGTGACCGTCCAGATGCGGCGGAGCTTGCTCATGCCGAGGTTTTCGGACGCTTCCTCAAGCGAGGAGTCGATGCTGTTCATCGCGCCCGAAGTGTAGAGGTAGATGTACGGGAACAGGTGCAGCGTAAAGACAAAGATTATGCCGCCGCGGCCGTATATCGTCGGCGCGACAAGGCCGATCTTCGCAAACAGCTTTGCCAGCAGACCCGCGCGGCCGAGCAGGATTATCCATGAGTACGCGCCGATGAACGGGGGACTCATCAGGCTCATTATAATGAAGATGTGCAGAACCTTTTTGCCGGGGATGTTGTAGCGCGTCATAAGATACGCGATGGGAACGCCGACAACGGTGGTTGTCAGGACGGTGGCGAAGCACACGACCATGGAGCGGATAAGAGTCTGGCAGTAGTAGGGCTTCGTGAAGAAACGCTTGAAGTTATAGAGCGTTATGCCGTCGACCTTGTTGGAAAACACGCTCTTCGTGAGTATCGTGTAAAACGGGTACACGATGAACATGCACATGGCGAGGATCACGAATACCTTCGTGAAAAACCAGAAATCCGGTCTCCAGCGGGAACCGAGACGTTTGTTCACAGGCTGAGCACCTCCTCGTTCGCGTCGTACAGGCTGATGCGCAGCGGGTCGAAGCTGAGATGCACTTTTTCGCCGTCGGTGTGCACCTCGGCGGTATCCTTGGTGTACTCGTTGACGATGAGGTTCTGCCCGTCGTCAAGCTGCACTTCGTACTCGATGAAGTCGCCGAGGAAGGTGGAGAACAGGATGGTTCCGGGCATACCGTCGGCGGAGAAGAACAGCTGCTCCGGACGCGCGGATATCTTGCCCTTGCCGGAATACTCGCGGCGGACGGGAACCTGAATATTCAGCTCGCCCTTGATGCTGACGTCCGCGACGCCGCCTCCGGGAGCGGAGACCTCGCAGTCGAGGAAGTTGCTGACGCCGATGAAGCCCGCGACGAACGGATTCTGCGGCTTGGCGTATATCTCGTTCGGGGTGCCGATCTGCATGATGTGGCCGTCCTTCATAACGGCGATACGGTCGGAGATGGCAAGCGCCTCTTCCTGATCGTGAGTGACGTATATGGTGGTGATGCCGAGGCGGCGCTGAAGCTTTTTGATGACGGAGCGCATCTGCACGCGCAGCTTTGCGTCAAGGTTACTCAGCGGTTCGTCCATCAGCAGGACGCTCGGCTCGATGACGAAGGCGCGCGCCAGCGCGACGCGCTGCTGCTGGCCGCCGGACAACTCGTTCGGCTTGCGGTCGGCGAGGTGAGATATCTGCACCAGCTCCAGAGCCTCGTCCACGCGGGGCTTTATCTCCTTGGCCGGAACCTTGCGCGCCTTAAGACCGTAGGCGACATTATCGCGCACACTCAGGTGCGGGAAGATGGCGTAGTTCTGGAACACCATGCCGATGTCGCGCTTGTGAGCGGGCACGTCGTTGATGCGCTTGTCGCCGAAATAGAAGTCGCCGCCCTCGATGGAGTTGAAGCCGGCTATCATGCGCAGAAGTGTGGTCTTGCCGCAGCCGGACGGGCCGAGCAGCGTGAAGAATTCGCCCTCGCGGATATCCAGCGAAACGCCGTTGAGTGCGGTGAAGTCGCCGTAGCGCTTGACGGCGTCCTTGATGATTACCTGATTGCTCATGTGGTCTCCTCCGTGTATGTGTAAAGTTTTATATTACGCAGATTCAAAAATATCCCGGAGCAGTGCCGGGACATTTTTCAGTCCGCGCAGATACCGCAAGAGGGCACCATTGGAAGGTGCCCTCCGGGTAAGCTTAGATCAAAGAAAATCAGCCTGCAACGAGGTCGTTGAACTTCTCCTTGATGGAATCTCTGTTGGCGGCGGCGTAGTCAAAGTCGTAGTTGCCGACGTTGCAGTCGTCGAGAGAGCAGAGACCCTGAGGAGCGACGTCAGAGCGGACGGGGCGGCGCGCCCAGTCGGCGTTCTGAGCGGTCTGGCACTCAGCGCTGGTGACGAAGTCGATGAACAGCTTCGCGTTCTCTTCATTGGGGCAGCCCTTGATGAGAGCAACACCGTCGGGAACGGCGGAATTCTTCTCAGGATAGACATAGCCGATGTCGGGGTTGTCGTTGTAGAGAACTGCGGACTTCTCGATGGTCACGCCGAGGGCGTACTCACCGGAAGCAACGAGCTTGTGGCAGTTGCCGGAGCTGTCCTGAAGCTTGCCGTCGAGGTTGGCGATGAACTTCTCAACGAGCGCCCAGCCTTCATCGATGGTGGGCTGGCTGAACAGCATGGTGCAGAGCTGGGTGTAAGCGGAGCCGGACTTGGAGGGAGAGCAGTAAGCGATCTTGCCCTTCAGGTTCTCGTCGCACAGACCTTCCCAAGTAGTGGGGACTTCATCCTCGGAAAGCATGGTCTTGTTGTAGATGAAGACCATGGGCAGCGGGGACTCGCCTATCCAGTAGCCGTTGGGATCCTTGTATGCTGCGCCGATGAACTCGTCGTTTGCGCAGACGTACGGCTCAAAGTAATCGTTGTAGGCCGCGAGGGTGTCAGCACCGCCGCCCCACAGAACGTCGCCCTGAGGATTGGCAGCCTCGGCAACGAGGCGCTGGCACAGCTCGCCGGTACCGGCGGCGATGACTTCAACTTGGATGTTGGGATACTTCTCCATGAACTGGGCAACGCCTGCGTTCAGAGGATCGGCATCGTGGGGAGAGTAGACAACGAGCTTGCCGGTGTAATCTTCCGGAGCTTTCTCGGTGTTCTCTGCGGGAGTGTTTTCTGCGGGGGTCTCTGCTTCGGGAGCCTTGGATTTCTCAGGCTGGGAAGCGGCCTGCTGGCCGCAAGCGCACAGCGCGAACACCATGCACAGAGCCAGAAGCAGTGCGAAGAGCTTCTTCATTTGTTTTCCTCCTGTAAAATTTGTACTTCGCGGGATGGTCATATTGATTATGAATCCCTAGGATACGATAGATTATAACATCGCTGTTGTAAGAATTCAACAAAAATTATGAATTAATGAAAAATTTGTTAACGGTAAACCAAAAAGCTCCCGCCGGGCTGTAAATGCCCGGCGGGAGCACAGCTTGTCAAAAAAAGTCCTGTGAGGACTTTTTTTGACAAGCTTCATCCGCCGAGCATTTTGATATTATCAAAATGCTGCTTTGCTCCAAAAGTCGTTGATGTATCAAGACTTTTGGACGGCGGTTTATTGTATTTGAGGCGGGCCTTGCCCCCTCAAGCTCCCCCGCTGCTCTCTTATCCGCGCCCTGCTGCACATGTTCTTTGACAGACTGAGCTCCCGCCGGGATGTAAATGCCCGGCGGGAGCTTTTGGCGTAGCTTACAAATCGGATTTATCCAGCCGGTAGAAGTATCGGTAATCGGAACGCAGGATGTTTTTTATGAACGGGACGGACAGCACCGTGTCCGCGGACACCCACGCCACGGGGTCGGCAGCGCACATCGCATAGAAGGCGAGCATCGGCGCGGCAGCGCTGACGGCTCCGCCCGCTATCGCAGGGGGCAGCAGCAGGCACACCGTGACGCGCGCGGCAAGCTCCGCGGTGCCCGCGCCGAGGATGAACTGCGGGCGGCCAATGCCCTGCACGCAGTTACGCATGACGAAGATAAACGCGAGGAAGGGGTACATCGCAAGGTCGACGTGCAGATAGGCGTTGCCGTAGCGGATGGTCTCCTGCGTAACCTTGTCGGCGCTGAGGAAGATGTGCAGATACGCGCCGTTTATCGTCAGCAGCAGGCCGGTGCCGACCATAACGGCGGTTATGACGGCGGCAATAATGAGCGCCTGCAATGTACCCTTGCGGATGCGCGCGTAGTCGCCCGCGCCGAGGTTCTGCGCGGCGAAGCTCGTCATCGCGGAGCCGAGACCGTTGAACGGCGTCATAAGCAGGTTATTGAGCTTGTGCGCCGCGCCGAAGCCGTTTTGCGCCGCGTTCGAGACCATGACGCCGTCGAGTATATCAAACTGCACCACGACGCCCTGCATCACGATGATGCCGATGGACAGAACGGAGAACTGAAGGCCGAGCGGCACACCCTGTATCAGGTGACGCGAAACGTCGCGCCATGTGATGCGCCAGTCCTCACGGCCGAGACGTAGCTGAGGATATTTTGAAAACGCGTAGAAGAAGCAGGCAAAGGTGCTTATCAGCTGTGCGGCGACGGTCGCTATCGCGGCGCCCGCGACGCCCCAGTGGAACGCGAGGATGAACAGCAGGTCGAGCCCGACGTTCAGGATTGTCGAGAACAGCAGGAAGAGCAGCGGCGTCGCCGAGTCGCCCATGCTGCGCAGGAACGAGCAGATGAAGTTATAAAAGAGCTGTGCGCCGATACCGGCGAAGATTATCATGCAGTAGGTGTGCGCCGCGTTGTAAACCGCAGGACTGTCCGGCGTGACGTTTATCCACGCGAGCATCGGGTTCAGAAGCACGAGCGCGAGCGCGGTGAGGACGACGGTCAGCACAGTGGAGAGCACAAACTGCGTCGCAAGCGAGCGGCGTACGCCCTGCTCGTCGTGCGTGCCGACGCGGCAGGAGGTCACGGCGCAGAAACCGGCGCTGGAGCCGAAGGCGAACTGGAGGAAAACGAAGACGAGCGGAGTCGTATCGGTCACGCCGGCAACCTCGTCGGCGGTCAGTGTCTGGCCGACTATCGCCGCGTCGCTTATGGAGTAGACCTGCTGAAGGAGGTAGGAGACGATTATGGGGAGCGAAAACAGCAGGATGGTTTTCCAGCAGGAGCCGCAGGTGAGCTGAACAGGATGAAAAATGGCTTTGAGATCAATCGCTTTTTTCATTGAAATCCCTGACTTTTCTCTGATAATTATGCTTCCGGAAGCGCATACTTTTACCCCGGAAGAGCTGTGATTATAGCTTCATCAAAGTTACTTGTCAAGGGGGAAAGTGTTAATATTTTATGACCGCATCACGAGACCGAAAACCGCGCGCAGAAGCCGTCGATATAGTCCTCAAGCACCGGCAGAACTGCGCTCTTTTCGGCGGCTCCGTCATACACGCTGTACAGCAGATGCATGGGCGCGTAAAACTCCAGAGCGCGCTGCTGTGCAGCTCGCGGATCGCCGCAGAGCGGCAGGAAAATCTCGCGCATGTATTCAAGCGGCCCCGCCGCGAGGTACTGCTGATACAGCGCGCTCATCTCGGCACTGCGGTACTGCTCCAGCGTCAGCATACGCCGGAAGCAGGACGGAAACTCATCCTCAGTCCAGTACCTGAACATGGCGACGCTGTACTGCCGTATGCGTTCAAGCGGGGTAAGCTCTGCCGCAGCGCGCTCATTGCTGTCCGGCATCCGGTGCTCGTCCGCCTTTTCGGCGTCACCCTCCTGCATACGCAGGACGATGTGGTTAAAGATATCCCGCTTGCTCTTATAGTGCTTGTAGAGCGATGGCGCTTTTATCCCGACCGCCGCGGATATCTGCTCCACGGTGACGGCCTCATAGCCGCTGACGGCGAAAAGACGCAGCGCCTCGGTAAGTATCCGTGTTTTGGTGTCAGTGTTTCTCATTGCGCGTTCCTCCGGGGGATGTTGATGCCGCCATTATACAGCTAACGTACGTTAGCTGTCAATCATTGCGGGGAAGAGAAAAGCTCTGCGGCTTGACCGGAAAACAACATGTATGATACTATGGGCACAAAGGAGAGGGGAGCGGTAGTATGGCGTTTGATTACAAAAAGGAATATAAAGAATACTATATGCCCAAGGCAAAGCCGGAGATAATCGAGGTACCGCCGATGAATTACATCGCCGTGCGCGGCGCGGGCGACCCGAACGAGGAGGACGGCGCGTATAAGGCGGCCATCGGGCTGCTTTACGGCATCGCGTTCACACTGAAGATGAGCAAGAAAGGCTCGCATCAGATCGAAGGGTATTTTGATTACGTCGTGCCGCCGCTGGAGGGCTTCTGGTGGCAGCCGGGCGTAGACGGCGTCGATTATAAGAACAAGCAGGATTTCCACTGGATATCCGTTATCCGCGTCCCGGACTTCGTGACGCGGCAGGATTTCGAGTGGGCTGTCGCGGAAGCGGAAAAGAAGAAAAAGACAAGCTTCGCGGATGTCGAGTTCATAACGGTCGAAGAGGGGCTGTGCGTACAGATGATGCACGTCGGGGCGTATGACGACGAGCCGGAGAGCGTCGCGCTCATGGACGCGTACCTCGCGGAAAACGGCTATGCCAACGACTTTTCCGAAACGCGCCTGCACCATGAGATATATCTCTCCGACGCGCGGAGGACCGCCCCCGAAAAGCTGAAAACCGTTATAAGGCATCCAGTGAAGAAAATCTAGAGGGACAAACGATGAAACCGGACGGAGCCCCCGTCCGGTTTCGCTTTCAAAAAAATTCGAAAATTAACGAAATATCTATGATTTTTTATAGCGGTCGTGTTACTATAAAATTTATAATTTCAGACCTATACACGTGATGCGGCGCATAAAATTTGACCGGAAAATCCTGATAGGACTTCCCGGCCGGATGTGGCACTCCCGGCGCGATTCGAACGCGCGACCTTCCGCTTAGGAGTAGCCCCGATACGACATCGGGAAGTGACATCTAATGCTAAAAAATGCTTGGAAATACAGGGTTTTTCAGCATTTCAAATCCTATCTGATACTACGCTGTGATAGCTAATTCAGAGGGATTTTACACCGTCCGATTGG
>URPD01000057.1 GCA_900549645.1 uncultured Eubacteriales bacterium | reverse complement strand
CCGGCATGTCATTCACTACCGCGCCGCCGCTTCGCTACCTAAGAGGGGCGCCAAGTGGGTGCGGAGCAACTGTCGCTCACGAGCAGAAGCGGTGCTTGCCGATGGTGACGATCAGCGGGCGGGACCAGATCCACTTACTGGTCGCAGTGGCGGGATTGAAATAATATATCGCGCCGCCGCTCGGATCGGAGCCGTTGAGCGCATCCTGCGCGGCGCGGTAGGCGCTCTCGGCGATTGGCTCGTCAAACTGGCCGTCGTCAAGGCAGGAAAACGCGCCCGACTGATATATCACGCCCGAAATCGAATTCGGGAACGACGAATGCCGCACACGGTTGAGCACGACCGCGCCAACGGCAACCTGCCCGGTATACGGCTCGCCGCGCGCCTCGGCGGATATCACGCGCGCAAGCAGGTACAGATCGCCCGACTGCGTACCGCCCGACAAATCGCCCCCGCCGCCGTTTATGCCCAGCGCCGCAAGCGTCTGCGCGCCGACAACGCCGTCGGCGGTCAGGCCGTTTTTCTGCTGAAAATACTTTACCGCCTTCTCGGTCGCGCTGCCGAACATGCCGTCGACCTCGCCGGAATAATAGCCCCAGTTTTTCAGGCGCGTCTGTATCTCGGTCACGGTAGCGCCGCTCGCGCCCTTTTTATACGCGTCGCCCCATGCGCTCGTCAGGCTCGCCGTCACGGCGCAGACCGCCAACATCACGCACAGCCCCGCCGTCCACATTCTTTTTCTCCAGTTCAAAACAACACCCCCACAAGCTTTTTGATAGTTTGTGGGGGTGTTTCCTGTTTTATTCAGTTCGGTTCAAAAATCAATCCTTGCTGCGGGTGCTGATCTCCTCGCCGATCTTTGCCATGAACTCATCAAGCGGCATCGCGCCGAGGTCGACGCCCGCGCGGGTACGGACGGAGACGGTTCCGGCTTCGGCTTCCTTATCGCCGACGACAAGCATGTACGGGATCTTCTGCATCTGCGCCTCGCGGATCTTATAGCCGATCTTCTCGTTTCTGAGGTCGGTCTCGACGCGAACCTTCGCCGCGTCAAGCTTTGCGGCGACGCTCTTGGCGTAGTCTGCGGCGCGGTCGGTTATGGGCATGACCTTGACCTGAACCGGAGAGAGCCACACCGGGAATGCGCCGGCAAAATGCTCGGTAATGACGCCGATGAAGCGCTCGATGGAGCCAAAGACAACGCGGTGTATCATGACGGGACGATGCTTCTCGCCGTCGGCGCCGGTGTACTCAAGCTCAAAGCGCTCGGGAAGCTGCATATCGAGCTGGATGGTGCCGCACTGCCAAGTACGGCCGAGAGAGTCCTGAAGATGGAAGTCCAGCTTCGGGCCGTAGAACGCGCCGTCGCCCTCGTTGACGACATAGCTCTTGCCCATCTCGGTGATGGCTTCCTTCAGCGTCTCCTGCGCGAACTCCCAATCCTTCTCGTCGCCCATATGGTCGTCGGGCATGGTGGACAGCTCTATCTCATAGGGCAGGCCGAAGAGGGAGTAGACCTCGTCGAAGAGGCGGACGACGTTCTTTATCTCGTCCTTCATCTGATCCCAAGTCATGAAGATATGCGCGTCGTCCTGAGTGAAGCAGCGGACGCGGAACAGGCCGTGCAGCGCACCGGACAGCTCATGGCGGTGCACCAGACCCAGCTCGCCCACGCGCAGCGGCAGGTCACGGTAGGAGTGCGGCTCAGACTTATAGACCAGCATACCGCCGGGGCAGTTCATGGGCTTTATCGCGTAATCCTCGCCGTCGATGACGGTGGTGTACATGTTCTCTTTGTAGTGATACCAGTGACCGGAGGTCTCCCAGAGGTGACGGTTGAGTATCATCGGGGTCGAGACCTCGACATAGCCGTATCTCTTGTGTACCTCGCGCCAGTAGTCGATAAGGGTATTTTTGAGCACCATGCCCTTGGGCAGGAAGAAGGGGAAGCCGGGGCCCTCCTCTGTCAGCATAAACAGCCCCAGCTCCTTGCCGAGACGGCGATGGTCGCGGCGCTTTGCCTCCTCAAGACGCTGAAGATATGCGTCCAGCTCGTCCTTCTTCGGGAAAGCTACGCCGTATATGCGCTGGAGCGTCTGACGGCTGGAGTCGCCGCGCCAGTAGGCGGCGTTGCAGGCGGTGAGCTTGATGGCGTTGCCCTTGATGCGGCCGGTGGAGTCAAGGTGCGGGCCGGCGCAGAGGTCGACAAACTCGCCCTGACGGTAGAAGGAGATGTGCGCGTCCTCCGGCAGGTCGTTTATAAGCTCGACCTTATAAGGCTCCTCGCGCTCCTCCATAAATCTGATAGCCTCCTCGCGCGGCAACTCAAAGCGCTCAAGCTTGAGCTTTTCCTTGCATATCTTGCGCATCTCGGCCTCGATCTTCTCCATTATTTCCGGGGTGAAGGGGAAGGGAGAGTCCATATCATAATAGAAGCCGTTGTCAATGGCGGGGCCAATGGCAAGCTTGACCTCGGGATAGAGACGCTTCACTGCCTGCGCCAGCACATGGGAGCAGGTGTGCCAATAGGTGTGGCGGTATTCTTCGTTTTCAAAGCTGAATTTGTTCTCGTCCATATTAGTTCCTCCATGCGGCTGAGCCGCGGTTTTTTGCTATAAAAATATAATATCAAAAAACACCCTTGACGCGAACATCTCGCGCCAAGGGTGCATTTTAATACACGGTTCCACCTTGAGCTTTAACTCTTATGTCATTAACGCTGACTCACGGGAGAGCATTTCCGCCCTCCGGCTCGGGAGCGGTCACTAAAGGCATATCCGGGACAGCTTGCAGCCAGTGACTGTCCTCTCTGTGCGTATTTTGCCCATGTGTTCTCCGTCAAAGCCGATATGATATCGGATAAAAGACATATTAGCACCGTTTTCGCGGCCTGTCAATCGTTTTTGCCGACTTTGCGCTGAATAAGCTTCACAAGCTCAACAAGCGGGATAATGCAGGCGCCGAGAGCGATTGCTATAAGGTACTCGCCAAGGTCAACGCTCGTAAACTCGAAGGCATTTGCAAGGAAGGGAACCTCGCAGACGACGGTGGTTGCGATGAGGGAGCCGACCGCTGCGAATATCAGAGCCTTGTTGTGAGTACCGAGAGTGAAGATGCTGCCGCGCTGAGAGCGCATATTGAAGGAGTGGAAGATCTCCGCCATGGACATGGTCAGGAAGGCCATCGTCGTGCCGTCGGCGCTGTTTGTTATCTCCCATACGCCGGTCTCGATAAAGTGACCGATGAAGTAGGATATCATGATAAGCAGCGTCACGAAGAAGCCCTGATACGCAATGTCAAAGCCCATGCCGCCGGCAAAGACACCGGCCTTGGCGTCACGCGGGCGGCGGTGCATGATATCGGGCTCCGCCTTCTCCATGCCGAGCGCCAGCGCCGGGAAGCAGTCGGTGACAAGATTTATCCAGAGAAGATGCACGGGCTCGAGAATGGTAAAGCCCATTATCGTTGCAAAGAATATGCTGAGTACCTCGCTCATGTTTGAGCCGAGCAGGAACTGTATCGCCTTGCGGATGTTGCCGTAGATGCGGCGGCCCTCCTCGACCGCACCGACGATGGTTGCAAAGTTATCGTCGGCAAGCACCATGTCGGCGGCGTTCTTCGTAACGTCGGTGCCGGTGATGCCCATGCCCACGCCGATGTCGGCGGACTTGATGCTCGGCGCGTCGTTTACGCCGTCGCCGGTCATGGCGGTGACGTAGCCCGCCTTGCGCCATGCGTTTACGATGCGGGTCTTATGCTCGGGCTGGACGCGGGCGTAGACGCTTATATTCTTAAAGCGCTTTTCAAACTCCTCATCGCTCATCGCGCTGAGCTCTGCGCCGGTGACTGCCTCGCCGCCGTCGGTAAGTATGCCGAGCTCCTTCGCTATGGCAACGGCGGTGTCGATGTGGTCGCCGGTTATCATTATCGGGCGAATACCCGCCTCGCGGCACTCCGCGATAGCGTCAACGACCTCGGGACGCACCGGGTCTATCATGCCGCAAAGACCCATGAAGCAAAGCTCCTTTTCAAGAGTCTCCGGCTCGTAGTTGACGGGCTTTTCGTCCCAGACGCGCTCGGCGCAGGCGAGGACGCGCAGTGCACGGTCTGCCATGGCCTTGTTTGCGCGCAGTATCTCGGCGCGGTATTCCTCGGTCATGGCTTCGCGCTTGCCGTCGGAATTTATATAGTATGCGCACTTGCCGACAAGCACGTCGGGCGCGCCCTTGGTGTACTGAATGAAGCTGCTGCCGTTTACATGGACGGTGCTCATGAGCTTGCGCGTGGAGTCGAAGGGAGCCTCGCCGCAGCGCAGGAAGCGCGCCTTGAGCGTGGTCTTATCGGCGCCGAGCTTGTTTGCCCAGGCGACGAGCGCAGCCTCGGTGGGCTCTCCGGTGACCATGCCGTTCTCGTCGAGCTCCGCGTCGGAGCAGAGTGCCATTGCGGAGGCAAGCTCCTTTTCGTCGCCGCCGTAGTAGTCAACGACGGTCATCTTGTTCTGGGTCAGGGTGCCGGTCTTATCCGAGCAGATTATCTGGGCGCAGCCGAGAGTCTCGACCGCGGTCAGCTTGCGGATTATCGCGTTTCGCTTGGACATATTCGTAACGCCGATGGAGAGCACCACCGTAACGACGGCGGCAAGTCCCTCGGGTATCGCAGCGACTGCAAGGGAGACGGCTATCATGAAGGAATCGAGCACTGCCTCGACCGTAAAGCCGCCCGCGCGGAGAAGCTGAACAGCGAATACGAGCACGCATATGCCGAGCACGAGCCAGGTGAGTATCTTTGAGAGCTGGGACATCTTGATTTGCAGCGGGGTCTGTCCCTCCTCGGCGGTGGCAAGAGCGTCGGCTATCTTGCCCATCTCGGTGTCCATGCCGGTGGCGGTAATGACGGCGGTGCCGCGGCCATAGACCACGGTGCTGCCCATATATACCATGTTCTTGCGGTCGCCGAGGGTGACGTCCTTCGTCTCGTCGGCGAGATTTATCGCGTCGATGAACTTCAGCACCGGGACGGATTCGCCGGTCAGCGCAGCCTCCTCGATTTTCAGGCTTGCACTGCTGAGAAGTCTGCCGTCTGCGGGAACCGCGTCGCCCGCTTCGAGCATGATGACATCGCCGGGGACAAGCTCCTCACTGTGAACGGTGACGATTTTGCCGTCGCGCAGGACCTTTGAGGTTGCGGCGGACATCTCCTGAAGCGCTTCGATCGCCTTTTCCGCCTTGCTCTCCTGATATACGCCCAAAACGGCGTTTACGATGACGACGGCAAGAATGATGATAACGTCGGCAAAGCTCTCGCCCTGCGCGACTGCAAGCACGCCGCTAATCGCCGCCGCGGCAAGCAGAATAATTATCATCGGGTCTGCCATCTGGCTCAAGAAACGACTGAGAAGCGACTGCTTCGGGGGCTCGGTGAGCTTATTCTTACCGTGCGACTCAAGCCGCGCCTGAGCCTCGGCGCTGCCGAGTCCCTCCTCCGCCGAGTTGAGCTCGGCAAGGACGGCTTCTTTTTCTTCGCAATAGGTTTTCATTGGCTATCCTCCCATATTAGTTTCGCCTGCGGAAGCCGTTTTATTTGCGACTTGGCAAATAAAAAAAAGGCTCCTACAGCGTGAGCTGTAAAAGTCTTGCAAAATACATGAAAAACAGAGCATGTATCCGATACGCCGAACCTTTCGGTTGGGATGACGACGCATCAACGCACATATGCGCAAGCTACTCCCCTTTAACGCGCTTAGTTTAGCATAAGCCCCGGCGGAAGTCAATCGACTTTCGCCGGGATTTGGGCAGAATTAACTATTTGGCCATTTTTTAGCCTTAAATTATACATTAAACCTGAAGAGGGTCACATCTCCGTCGTGCATGACGTACTCCTTGCCCTCGCTGCGGACAAGACCCTTTTCCTTTGCCGCCGCCATGCTGCCGCAGGCCTTGAGATCGTCAAAGGCGACTATCTCCGCACGGATAAAGCCGCGCTCAAAATCGCTGTGTATCTTGCCCGCCGCCTGCGGAGCCTTGGTACCGCGGCGGATAGTCCATGCGCGGCACTCGTCGCTGCCACAGGTCAGGAAGGATATGAGTCCGAGCAGCTCATAGGAGCACTTTATCATGCGGTCAAGTCCGGATTCCTCAAGCCCAAGCTCCTCAAGGAACATAAGCTTATCCTCGGCGTCAAGCTCCGCCATCTCCTCCTCGACCTTGGCGCATATGGGGAGCACCTGTGCGCCCTCCTCGGCAGCAATCGCGGCAACGGTCTGATAGTATTTGTTCTCGGAGAAGTGCGCAACGCCGTCCTCGTCCATGTTTGCGGCGTAGATTATGGGCTTTGCGGTCAGAAGGTCGCTTGTGGCGATTATCTCCGCGTCGTCCTCGTCGCATTCAAAGCTGCGCGCGCTCTTGCCCTCGTTCAGATGCTCAAGCAGAGCCTTGAATACGTCTGCCTCGTGCATAAACTTCTTGTCGCCCTTTGCGGCCTTGAGCGCCTTGTCGATGCGGCGCTCGACCATCTCCATGTCGGCCATGATGAGTTCGAGGTCGATGATATCGATGTCGCGCTTGGGGTCGGTGCTGCCCTCGACGTGGATGACGTTCTCGTCGTCAAAGCAGCGCACAACGTGGATTATCGCGTCGGTGGCGCGGATGTTGCCGAGGAACTTGTTGCCGAGACCCTCGCCCTTGGACGCGCCCTTGACAAGACCCGCGATGTCAACGAATTCGATGACGGCGGGAGTGTACTTCTTGGGCTGGTACAGCTCCGCGAGGAAGTCCAGCCGCTCGTCCGGCACGGTCACCATGCCGACGTTCGGCTCGATCGTGCAGAACGGGAAGTTTGCCGACGCCGCGCCCGCGTTCGTGATGGCGTTGAAGAGGGTTGACTTTCCGACATTCGGAAGCCCGACGATACCTAATTTCATGCTTCTATTTCCTCCTATAAGCCCTTGGATTTCAAGAGCTTTCAGCATACTTGAATTCGCGGGAGCTTGATATCTGCCCGACTATATGCAGTCAAAACTGCAATTTGATATTATAACAGATATTCCCCCGCGGCTCAAGAGCTTTTGACGAGATATTTAGTGCCGAGCACTTGCTTTCTTCATGAACTCCAGATAAAGACTGTGCAGCACGGCGCAGACGGGAACGCTGAACAGCATCCCTAAGATGCCGAATGCTTCGCCGCCGATCGTAACAGCCATCAGCACCAACAGTCCGGGAAGCCCAACGGACTTACCGACCACCTTGGGATAAATCAGGTTGCCCTCCACCTGCTGCAAAACGAGCAGAAAGAGAATGAACCAAAGAGCCTTGCCGGGTTCTGCCAGCAGAATCAAGAACGCGCCAAGACCGCCGCCGATCCATGCGCCTAAAATCGGCACCAGCGCAGTAACAGCCACAAACGCCGAGACCGCACCGGCATACGGGATCCCAAGGATCAGCATTCCAAAGAAGCACAGAACGCCGATGATAACCGCTTCGGTAAGCTGCCCGCTGACAAAATTTGTGAAGGTCTGGTTGGTCAGAGAGGCAATACTCAGCAGCCGCTGCGCCTTCTTTTGCGGAAGGACTGTCACAATGAGTTTTTTCAAATGTGCTGCAATGACTTCCTTCTTTGCAAGCAGATACAGCGCAAAGACAAGTCCCAAGAGAACGTCCACCAAAACCGACAGGACAGAGGTTGCCGCGCCCCACGTCACGGTGAGGATGCCGCTTCCCTCGTCGCTGATCAAGGCGGTGAGCTTCTCGATCAACAGGTCAGAGTCTATGGTGTATTCGGGCAGGACAATATTATATTTTGCGGCAAACTGTACAACGCCTGTCCACCACCGCCCGATTTCCTCCACATAGAGCGGAATGTTTTGGATAAACTCATCGCCGGATTCCCGCAGGCTGGGGATCATCATAAACACCACGGCAAACAGAATTCCGAGGACAAGTACGGTGCTTGCCGTCAGGCAGACAGGGCGGGCCAGCTTCGCAGGAGCTTTGCGGCACACCTTGTTCCAGCAGCATTCCAACGGTCGAAGGACTACGTTGATCAAAAACGCAATCGCGCCACCGATCAGAAATGGCGTGAACAGCGCAAGCACCGTGCCGAGAAAACGCAAAACAGCGTCAAGGTTTACCAGTGCCCACGCAAATACAATCAGCAGCACCAATGCGCGGATAATGTAACGAATAATCGCCTTGTCCGGCCATTTGCGTTCCTGCGGCGCGGAATCCTCATTTCTGTTACCGGCTGTGTTTTGCGGTTTCTTCGCCATGTTTCTTCCTTTCCACTATTGTGCACAGGCCCATTCAAATCCGAAAGCACTTTTGCAGCGCTTTATACTCACCCATTGCCAGAATCGTTATGTCATCGGACAATACAGTGTCCGGCGTAACGGAAACATCCGTTTTTCCTGCACGCTTGATGCCGAGGATATTGATGCCGAACTTTCGGCGAACATCCAGTTCTCCAACGCTTTTCCCGACCCACGCCTCTGGCACCTGAACTTCAAAGATGGCGTGCTGCTCGTCGATCTCTATATAGTCAAAAATATGGTCGGCAGTGAATCGAATCGCTGCCCATTTTGCCATCTGCTTTTCGGGATAGACCACGTTATCTGCGCCGTTGCGGAGCAGAAACTTCGCCTGCACGTCGCGTTCGGCGCGGGATACCACGTATTTTGCGCCCAGCTCTTTCAGCAGCGAGGTGGTTTCCAGCGAGTTCTGGAAGTTGCCGCTGATGGTCACAAAGCAAACGTCAAAATTCCCGATGCCGAGCGAACGCAGGAACTCCGCATTGGTGCTGTCACCGATCTGTGCGTTGGTGACAAACGGAAGCACATCGTTGATCCGCTCCTCGTTGGTATCGACTGCCATGACCTGATGCCCCAGTGGAGAGAGCTGCATGGCGATATGCCGCCCAAAGCGGCCTGCTCCAATCAATAAAACATTTTTCATGGGATAGACAACTCCTTTGCTTATCCAATCGTGATGCTTTCCTGCGGCAGCTTTGCGCTGCCGGTTTTCTTGCTGGACACCGCCGCGTAAATGAGCGTAAGCCCGCCAACCCTCCCCAGGTACATCAGCGCGATCAATACCGCCTGCGAGGGAATGTGCAGCTGCGGCGTAATACCCAGAGTCAGTCCCACGGTGCCCACCGCCGACGCGGTTTCATATAGGCAGGGGGACAGCGGAAGATTCTCATATACGCTGATAAAGACGGCTCCCCCAAAGAACAGCGCAAGGTACATCGTCAGAATGGTCGCGGCGGTTTTGACGGCACTGCAATCGACTCTGCGCCCAAAGAATTGAGCGCTGTCCCGCTGCCGGAAGCTCGCAGCAGCATTGGCAAGCAGAACAGCCAGCGTTGTGGTTTTCATGCCGCCTGCCGTGGAGCCGGGAGAACCGCCGATGAGCATCAGAAGGATCATCACGCCCAGCGATGCGCCGGACATGGCGGGTAGATCGACTGTGTTGAAGCCCGCCGTTCTCGGCGTGACCGATTGGAACAGGGCTGCCTGAACCCGCTCTCTGAGGGGAAGGGCATCAAAGTCCACAAAGAAGAAAAACAGCGCCGGAAGGACGATTAGTGCAAGTGTCGTGACAAGAATCACCTTGCTCTGCATTCGATAACGGTGGAAGTGCAGCTTGTTTTCGCAAATGTCATCCCACGTCAAGAAACCGATGCCGCCGGTTATGATCAGCAGCATGATCGTGATATTGATCACCGGATTTTGGACATAACCGGTAAGGGACGGATACAAGTTGTTGTTCGTTCCCAGAATGTCAAACCCCGCGTTGCAAAAGGCGGAGATGGAGTGAAATACCGCCATCCAGATCCCGCGCCATCCGTAGTCCCGGCAAAACACCGGCAGCATGGCAAGCGCGCCGATCAGTTCGATCAGAAATGTTCCCCGCAGGATGAACCGTGTCAGCCGGACGATCCCTCCGACCCTCGGCGCTGAGATGGCGTCCTGCATGGTGCTGCGCTGCATCAGAGAGATCCTTCGCCCGGACAGCAGCGCAAACGATGCCGCCACGGTGACAACACCAAGCCCGCCTATCTGAATCAGCGTCAGGATTACAGCCTGCCCAAAGACCGACCAATAGCTGCCGGTATCCTGCACCACAAGACCCGTTACACAAACAGCGGAGGTCGCGGTGAACAGTGCCTCATGAAACGGCGTTACACACCGAGCTGTCGCAGAAATTGGCAACATCAGCAGCAGCGCGCCCAGCAGGATTACCCCTGCAAAGCCCAATATGATGATTTGAAAAGACGAAAGACGATGCTTTCTGCAAACCATTTCTTCTGACATCATCCTCACTCCTTGTGAATTGCGCGATAGATTTATTGTGCGCAGGCCAAACACACGCCGCATTGCCTGACTGTGACAGAGGACACCCGATGCGCGCTCAGCCCGGAGACCGTGATCTCCAAATTTTGTGCGGTGAAGGAGTCTCCCTTGATGGGGACTCTATTGAGTTGCTCCATGACCCAGCCGCCAACGGAAACGCTGTCCGAGTCCAGCTTGACGTCAAAGAATTCCATAAAATCCTCCAAGCTGACGGAGCAGTCCACACGGTAGGTATTCTCGTCCAGCTTTTCAAAATCTTCTTCCACTTCGTCGTGTTCGTCCCAAATTTCACCAACCAGTTCTTCCAGAATATCCTCCATCGTAACAATACCGAGCGTGCCGCCAAAATCGTCTACAACGACGGCGACATGGGACTTCTGATGCTGGAGCATTTTTAGAATGTCGCGGATCTTCGTGTGCTGATAGACGAACAACGGTTCCGTCATGATTGCCGTAATGGGCTGATCCGTCATCTTGCCGTTGATATAGAAGTCCTTCTGATGAAGAACACCGACGATCTGATCGATGGTATCCCGGTAGACCAGCAGACGGGAGAAGCGGGACTGTGTAAAGGCTCTGGCAATTTCCTCGTGGCTCTCGTCGATGTCCACGGCCTCCAATTCGATGCGATGCGTCAGAATTTCCGCCGCCGTCAGGTCGCGGAACTCAAGGGCGTTGCGCAGCAGCTCACCCTCATTTTCGTCAATGCCGCCGTCCTGCTCCACGTCCTCCATGAAAAGGAGCAGTTCCTCGTGGGACATTTTTGCGTCGTCATTTGTTTTGAAGAAGCGAGAAACCAGCTTTTTCCACTGGGAAAAGAGAAAATTCAGCGGGGTCAGCACCCAGATCCAGAGCCGGATAAAGGGCGCACTGAACATGGCAAAGCGCTCCGGCGTGTCCTTTGCAACGCTTTTGGGGGTGATCTCGCCAAAGATCAGGACAACGACCGTGACCACAATGGTGGAAACGGTCGCGCCGATGTCGCCGTAAAGTCCGACGAACAGAAGTGTGCCGATGGACGCCA
>URPD01000056.1 GCA_900549645.1 uncultured Eubacteriales bacterium | reverse complement strand
CTGCTTGAACAATTTGCGCTAAAAATATTTGTCTAACTTTTCGGGGTCACTTCAAAGTGATGCGGGATTGTTTTACCTTGCTTTATGTGCTCAGGGTCTCTCACCGCCGCCGATGATCGTGCCTATCAGGCCGCCGATTGCGCCGCCAAGGTCGCCGTTGCCGGGCTTACGAGACTCGTCGATGATGTCCCTTATGGCATCCCCCAGATCGCTGCCAGTGCCGTTACCCTGATCGGGCGCGGGAGTCGGATCGTAGCCGGGGTTCGGCTCAGTGTCCGGACTGGGCGCGGGGGTCGGCTCCGTGCCGGGTTCGGGCTCGGTGCTCGGTGCGGGATCGGGTTCTGCGCCGGGCGGGGGTGCGGGAGTGGTGCTGCCGGAATTGCCGGGCTTATTACCGATGCTGCTGCCGGTGCCTTTGCCGGTGCTCGCCGGGGTCTTTGTGGCTTCCGGCTCCTCAGGCTGTGCGGTTTCTTCCGGTTCCTCGGTTGCCTCGACCTCAGGCTCCTCAGCCGTCAGTTCATCTTCCGGCTCCACCGGCTCGTCGTTCTTGGAAAACAGGTTGCCACAGGCCGCCAGAGACGCCAGCACCGCGACGACGAGCATCGCCACGACGGCGATTATCCATAGCTTTTTCTTCATTTTCTCTCCTCCGCTTTATCGTGTTGTTAATACGCTTTTATAATTGTAACACGCCGGACAATTTCCTGTCAATGTCGCAAAGCCATTATTTTGCAGTCAAAATCGGCTGAAGCTGCACTCCCGCCATCGCCGAAGCCACGCTTGCGCCCATCAGGCCGAAATCCGCCTGAAGCGAGCAGGGCTTCTTCACCGGATCGTCCTGCCCGAAGGGGACGAAATAGACGTTCTTCCGGTTCAGCAGCCGTGCGATATTTTCCGCGGAGCCTGAAAGCCCGTCGTTCGTAGATATCGCAAGTACGAGTGGCCGCCCGTTGCGAAGATGTGCCTTCGCCGCCATCGTCACGGCGCTGTCCGTTATCCCGTGCGCAAGCTTCGCAAGCGTGTTGCCGGTGCACGGCGCGATCAGCAGCGCATCCATCGGCCTTGCGGGGCCGAGCGGTTCGGCGGCGGCTATCGTCGTCACCACGTCGGTGCGCCCCGTCAGCTCGGCGAGCCTGCGCAGGTTCTCTTCCGCCGTGCCGAAGCGGCTATCCGTCGCGGCGGCGGTGCCGCTCATAATCGGAATCAGCTCGTATTTCTCCGCAAGCGCCCCCGCCGCGGCGAACACCTTGTCATAGCTGCAATACGACCCGCACAGCGCCAGACCGACAATTTTCTTCTCACCCATTGCTACTCCCCCTGCTCGTTCAAAACGTCATATATTGCCTCGCGCATCAGCTCCGCCGCGCCGTAGGGCGCGCATTTTCCGGGCAGTCCCGGCGCATAGATCGTCCTTATCCCGATGTTCTCGGCTAGATTCCGGTCGAAGCCGCCGGGCTGTGAGGCAAGCTCCAGCAGCAGCGCGTCATCGCGGACACAGCAGAGCGCGGCGTCGCTGAGGACGCGCGCCGGTATCGTGTTGATTATGTAGTCGAAGTCGGCGATGCGCCCCTCAAGCTCGTCAAAGCCAAGCCCATGGCAGCCCATCGCGCGCGCCATTGCGCGGTCACGGCTCTTTCTGGCCGCGGCGTATACATCCGCGCCCAGCGCCCTCAGCCGCTGAGCGAGAATGGAGCCTATGCGCCCCCAGCCGAGTACAAGAGCTTTCCGCCGCCAGAGCGTTTTATCGCTGCCGGAGATGAGCAGGCCGAGCGCCCCCTCGGCGGTTATCGCCGCGTTGCCCACGGCAAAATTCTGTCTCAGCATGATGTCCTCCACCTGCGTCCCTGCCTCTATCGCACAGGCAGTGGCGGCGTCGCCCAGCTTCCCCGCGCACAGTATCTGCCCCGGCCACAGCGCGCCGCACACCTCGGCCATCCGATGGGTCTCGGCGGCAAACGGGGCGTTCAGGAAGCCGCCCTTCTCCGCGGGGCACGGCAGTATAACGCAGTCCGCGCCGTATGTACAGCCTTGGATGCACCCGGCCTTCGGCACCTCCGGCGGCAGCTCCGCTTTCTCAAGCGCGAAGCTGTACACCCGGTGTCCGTCGCCCGCCAGCATCGAGCAGAGCAGCGCGGAGCGCAGATCCCCTCCAATTACAGCAAATTTCACAAATAAACCACCTCCTCGCTCCATGGTATTCGGACGGACGGGCAGCGGTTCCTGTGGACATGCGGCGGCAAATGTGTTATTATTAAGTTTAGTTTTTTTAAGGCGGTGCGATATGAGCAGAGCAGACGAAATATTCATCCAGAACTGCCGGGACATTCTTGATAACGGCGTCTGGGACACCGACCGCGAAGTCCGCCCGCACTGGGAGGACGGCGCAAGCGCCCACACGGTCAAGAAATTTGGCATTGTAAACCGCTACGATCTGTCCAACGAATTTCCGATACTCACCATACGGCGCACATATTGGAAGTCCGCCATCGACGAGTTGCTGTGGATATGGCAGGCCAAGAGCAACAACGTGCACGACCTGCGCACCCGCGTCTGGGATGCGTGGGCGGACGAGAACGGCTCCATTGGCAAAGCCTACGGCTATCAGCTGGGCGTTAAGCACCATTACCCGGAGGGTGACATGGATCAGGTCGACAAGGTGCTGTGGGATCTCAAGCACAACCCGGCCTCGCGCCGCATTATGACGAATATCTATAATTTTGCCGACCTGTCGGAAATGGCGCTCTACCCCTGCGCGTACTCCATGACCTTCAACGTCGCCGGCAACAAGCTCAACGCCATACTGAACCAGCGTTCGCAGGACATGCTCGCCGCGAACAACTGGAACGTCGTGCAGTACGCCGTGCTGACAATAATGCTGGCGCAGGTCTCCGGCTTTGAGCCGGGCGAGTTCATACACGTCATTGCCGACGCGCACATATACGACCGGCACGTGCCGATGATAGAGCGTATAATCCAGAACGAGCCGAAGCCCGCGCCGAAGTTCATCGTCGATCCGAGCGTCGACGATTTCTACAAGTTCACGCGCGACAGCTTCCGCATGGAAAATTACGAGTTCACGCCTTTTGACGAAAAAATACCCGTAGCGCTGTAAGGACAGAGGTAACACCATGGACGCAATAGTTGCAGTATATTCCGATTGGGGCATCGGCGACGGCGGCACACAGCCCGTCGTCCTCAAGGCCGACAGACGCCATTTCCGCTGCCTTACCGACGGCTCCGCCGTCATAGTAGGCCGCAAAACGCTTGAGGATTTTCCGGGCGGCAAGCCCTTGGCGAACCGCTTCAACATCGTTGTCTCCCGTCAGGGCATCAACGTAGACGGCGCGCTGGTCGTGCACAGCACCGGCGAGGCGCTGGACGCGGCGGAAGACTTTGAACAGTGCTTCGTCATAGGCGGCGCAAGCGTTTACATGCAGTTTTTCAACTATCTTGAGCGCGTATACGTCACCAAAATAGACATAGAGCCGCCGTCTGACAGCTTCTTCCCGAACCTCGACCGCAACCCCGAATGGGAGTGCATCGCGCAGGAGCCGTGGGAGGAGGAGAACGGCATACGCTACTGCTTCTGTACCTACGAGAGGAAGCTCAGCCTATAAGCTCGCATCCCGGATAATAATGAGCCAGTATCGCCCGATAGTCAGCGCCGTCCTCGGCCATGACCTTCGCGCCGTACTGGCTCATTCCGACGCCGTGGCCGTAGCCCCTGACGGTGAAATGAAAGCCGCCGTCATATTCAAGCTCGAACGCCGTGGAGCGGAGCGAAAACAGGCTCCTGAGCTCCGTCCCCGCCACGCTGACGCCGCCCAGAACGACGCTGGCCACGCGCCCGCTCTCGTCGCGGGAAATCTCGCCCACCCAGCCCGACGCGTCGCCGGTGAAGTCCGCTTCGGGGTGCGCGGAGAGCAGCGTGTCGCGGAAGTCAAGCTCCGAGCAGTCAACGCGGCTAACAAAGTTAGGCACGTCTTCCTCTGTCTCCGGGCTGCTGACGCTTATGAGGTATGGCCGCGCGCTCCATATGCTGCCGCTGGCCTCAGTCGCCCCGGCGGACGAGGAATGGAACGCCGCAAACACCGCTTCCCCGTCGTAGCTGAGATACTGCCCCGCCGTCGCCGCAACTGCAGCGCTTATTTTTTCCAGATACATGTCGTAGTCCGCGCCCCATTTTTCGCGCAGTGCGGCGTCGTTCTGCCACGCCTGACAGCATTTGTAATCGGCGCACACCTGAGCGTCGCCGTGCTTTTCGCCCGCGGCGCAGTTCATCGCGTACGTCCGCGCGGCCACCGCCTGCGCCTTCAACGCCTCATCCGGGAACGTCGCCGGCATCTCCGCCGCGACGACGCCGATCAGATACTCCTGCATGTCCATTTCGAGTATGCCGTCCCCGGTCAGCAGGCTTATCCGCTCCGGCGCGGACAGGGTCTGCGGCGTCGTCTCCGACACGGAGCTTTCCACGGGCGGCGCAGTTTCTTCCGGGGCGCTCTCCGTGCCGCGCCCCGCCGCTGCCGACAGCACAACGGCTACCGCCAGCGCGATATACGACATCAAAATCGTTCGCTTCATCTTGTCCTCCTCATCTTCCGCTTGACGGAATGGCAGAATGAGTATAAAATCCATATATACAAATAATATAAAAGCAGGTAAATTTTTATGCGCAACGAAATGAAACAGCTTGCCCTGAAGCTCGACTGCTACGTGCTGGGTGCAAGCGCTTTCGGTGTTCTTATCCGCTGGCTCCAGCTTCAGATCGCGTTCGACGACAACGGGCTTTGCGGCTCCAGCTCGCTGAACGTCGCGGTGGTGCTGATAGTCCTCGCGGCGGCCGCAGTGTTCTATCGCTTCATCAAGCGTATGAAGGAGCAGCAGTTCGTCCCGCCCGCCGCGCCGCATGAGGCGCTGGCCAACACCGGGCGGCTCTTCTCCATTCTCCGCTGGGTCATTGGTGGGATGATGTGCCTCGGCGCGCTCGTTCTGGCCATGAGCTGTGAGACCGACGATGAGGTCGTGTTTCTGCTCATCCTCGCGGGGCTGGCGCTCCTCTCCGGAGTCGCGTTCCCGCTGCTTATGAAAAAAGTGAACGACCCGCAGGCCAAGATCTCCCCGCTGTGCCTGATGTCCATACTGCCGGTGCTGATGTACGCGCTCTGGCTCGTCGTCTGCTACAAGGCGAACGACATCAACAGCGTCGTCTGGGCTTACGCCGTGGAGATCATCGCGGTCTCGGTTGCAATGATCGGCTTCTTCTATAACGCCGGATACGTGTTCGGCCAGTCCAAACCGTGGCACAGTCTGTTTTTCTCGATGATCGGCGCGATGCTGTGCGTAATGTGCATCGCGGACGAACGCTATTTCGGTATGCAGCTCATCTTCATCTCCACCGCGCTGATGTTCATGTACTACACTTGGGTAATCATTCAGAATATGGGCAAAAAGCCGAAGAAGACTCAGCCCCCCGTGGACGACGGCTTCGACCGGCTCAGATAAAAAATTCCGTGGATTACTCCACGGAATTTTTTCTTATTCTATCAACAAACTTCAAGTTTTTACGCCTGCATCTCGTCATCGGGTTCGTTTTCGACGGCGGCGATATGGCCGGTGCGGTTCATTTCGCTCTCCTTTTTCCACAGGAAGCTCAGCTTCAACTCCTGCCCCGCCGCGATCCTGAGGAAATTCTCCCGGTGCTTATAGAACATGAACGGCGATGGCAGCAGCAATATCAGTGCGCCCAGCCATGAGCCGGTGGTCAGCGCGTAATACAGCGGGAAAACGACCGACATCGACACCGCCGCGATGCAGATATAGCTGCTCGCAAAGCCGATAATTGCCGCGAGCAGAACCATCAGCAAAAATGTCGCGGGGCCGCAGGCAAGCGCCAGCCCGCCGAGACAGGCGAAGCCCTTTCCGCCCCTGAAGCCCAGAAACACGGGAAACATGTGCCCCAGCACACAGGCCGCGCCCGCTATCTGCCCGGCGAATTCAAGCTCCGGGAACAGCGCGGCTGCTATCCACCATGACGCCGCCGCTTTCAGTATATCCAGCACCGCGACCAGCACTCCGGCGAACTTCCCCGCCATGATTATCGTGTTAGACGCACCCGCGTTCTTCGACCCCGTCTCGCGCACGTCGTATCCGCGCCGCTTCCCGATGAGGAACGACGGGCTTATGCAGCCAAGCAGATACCCAATCAGCGCGCTTATCACCGCGCGCACTGCAATCGCTTTATTCATCGCGCATTTCCCCTATCTCCGGCATGAGCCTGTACACCGTCTGCGCAACTCCGGCGCAGTTGTTGTCCGTTTCCGTCACGATGTCCGCCGCGGCCTTGACCTTGTCCGAGGCGTTGAGCATGGCGGCTCCGGTTCCCGCCGCAGAGAGCATCGTCAGGTCGTTCGACCCGTCGCCGAAGGCGAGCGTCTCCTCTAAGCCGACGCCAAGCAGGCCGCACAGCGTCTTCAGCGCCGCGCCCTTGTTCGCGTCGAGGCTGTTCAGCTCTATGTTGCTGCTTATCGACGAGGTCACGGATATATCCGGCCACAGCGCGGGCAGCGCATCCAGCCAGTACAGCCGCTGTGCCGGGTCGTTGAAATGCATCTGCATTTTCTGCACAGGCGTTCCGCGCTCGCGCAGTGTCGCTTTCAGGTCGTCCACCGCCGTGCGGGTCTTTTTCGTCAGCAGCGCGACGCCGGGGTCGCTTATATATTCGTCGATCTTTGCATACATATCGGCGCTCATCCAGCCCCAGTCGTCCTGATAGCAGTCGTAAATCGCGGGCAGGCCGTCCATGAATTCCGCAAGCTCCAGCGCCCGCGCCGCCGGTATCTCCGCCCGACAGATCACCTTTTTCTCCCACGCATCGTAGACCTGCGCGCCGTTTATGCATATGCAGTAGCGCACAAACGGCAGCGCGCGCAATTGCTCCGGCAGGCCGGGATATATCCGCCCCGTCGCCGGGACGAGCTGCACGCCGCACTCCGCCGCGCGGCGCAGCATACGCAGGTTCTCCTCCGGGATCTCCTTCGTGTCGTTCAAAAGCGTACCGTCAAGGTCAAATGCAATAATTTTGTATTTCAATCAAATCACTCCGCTGATATTAAACAGCATTTATCGACTTTTTTCAAGAGCTTTATATGTTGAAATCTTGTTCGCGGTAATGTATAATTATAGATGTCGCTCCGCGGGACGGAATTCCCGCTCGATTGGCTACAAACCTGAATGGAGGAATAAAGAATGACGCTTCAGAAGAAAGCGGCTCAGCTCAGAATTGATATTATCGAAGAGCTGTACAAGGCGCAGTCCGGTCATCCGGGCGGCTCCCTGTCCTGCATCGACGAGCTGGTCGCGCTGTATTATAACGTGATGAACGTTGACCCTGCCGATCCGCAGATGCCGGATCGTGACCGTTTCGTCCTGAGCAAGGGTCATTGCTGCCCCGCGCTCTACGCGGTGCTGGCGGACAAGGGCTTCTTCCCGAAGGAGGAGCTTATGACTCTGCGCCAGCTCGGAAGCCACCTGCAGGGGCATCCCGACAAGAACAAGACCCCCGGCGTTGACGCCTGCACCGGCTCCCTCGGTCAGGGCGCGTCCATCGCCGTAGGCATGGCCATGGCCGCGAAGCACGCCGGCAAGAGCTATCAGGTGTACACCATGGTCGGCGACGGCGAGTGTCAGGAGGGGCAGATATGGGAGGCCGCGATGTCCGCCGCCCATTATAAGCTCGATAATCTCACCGTTATTCTCGACCATAACGGCCTTCAGATAGACGGCAAGAACGACGACGTCATGTCTCTCGGCAACATCTGCGCGAAGTTTGCCGCCTTCGGCTTTGACACCGTCACCGTGGACGGGCACGATATCGACGCCGTCACCGCGGCGCTCCGCCTGCCGCACAATCCCGGCAAGCCGAAGTTCATCTGCTGCGAGACCGTCAAGGGCAAGGGCGTTTCCTTCATGGAGAACAACCCCGGCTGGCACGGCACCACTATAAAGACCGCCGACTACGAGGCGGCCATGAAAGAATTGGAGGCTGCGTTAAATGGCTAAATCCACAAGAGAAGCATACGGCGAAGCTCTTGCAGAGCTTGGCAAAACCAATGAGCGCATAGTCGTTATGGACGCGGATCTCTCCGGCTCCACAAAGACCAGCACCTTCAAAAAGGCTTTTCCCGACAGGTTCTATGATTTCGGCATCGCCGAGGCAAACATGATAGACGCGGCGGCGGGCTTCGCCTTCTCCGGCTATATCCCCTTCGCCAGCACCTTCGCCATGTTCGGCGCAGGCCGCGCATATGAGCAGATCCGCAACAGTGTCGCCTATGCCAAGGCAAACGTCAAGCTCGCGTTCACTCACGCGGGACTCAGCGTCGGTGAGGACGGCGGCTCCCATCAGGCGCTTGAGGATATAAGCCTCATGCGCGGCATCCCCGGCATGACCGTGTTCGTCCCCTGTGACGCCGAGGAGGCCAAGAAGGCCGTTGCGGCGGCCGTGGAGATAGACGGCCCCGTCTATCTGCGCCTGTCCCGTCCGAATACCGACGCCGTCACCGACGCGGATACGCCGTTCATCCCCGGCAAGGCCAACGTCATCCGCGACGGCAGCGATGCCGCGATCTTCGCCACCGGACTCATGGTGACCCGCGCCATTAAGGCGGCGGAGCTGCTTGAGGCCGAGGGTATCAGCGCGGCGGTCGTGAATTTCCACACCATCAAGCCCCTTGATAAAGAGACCATTCTCGCCTATAACAGCAAGGTGAAGGCCATCGTCACTGCCGAGGAGCACTTCGTCACCGGTGGTCTCGGCTCCGCCGTCGCGGAGGTTCTGGCCGGTCATGCCGGCGCTGGCTTCGGCCGCGTTGGCGTCGAGGATCGCTTCGGTCAGTCCGGCAAGCCCGACGCGCTGTTCGAGGAGTACGGCCTGACCGCGGAAAATATCGCCGCCAAGGTCAAAGCGCTCCGGTAAGGCACGGATCGACATCCCGATATATAAGAACCAAGCGGCTCCATCATGGAGTCGCTTGATTTGCTTTACCCCGTTGACAAGGGTGGTGCTCCGCCGCAACATTTGCGGCACTTCAGGAAACGTATTATCTCCTCACCAGCCGGCCGTGACGTGCGAGGCTATGTCAGCACCGGCAAGAATATTTCGGGTCGTTTATGCATAGAAGTTGACGGGAATGGAAGACTATGCTATACTGATTGTTAATTCTATAAACAAAAGGAGTTGTATATCCTAAATGGATGATGGCAGTCGATTGCCGGAGATAGCGGCTCAGGCGTCGCCCGAACTTACCCCCTGGATAATCGCGGTTGCGCTGCTCTTCTGCGCAATGTTCTTCGCCGTAACGGAGACGGCTTTCGCCTCTGCGTCACGCAACAAGATAAAGGTCGCCGCCGAGCGCGGTGAGCCCGGCGCGAAAAGAGCAATGTATGTTCTAGACAATTTTGACATGGCGATCAGCACTCTGCTGATATGTACTAACATCGTACATATTGCCACGGCTTCTCTTGTGACCGTCGCGGTCACGAGAATATGGGGTCTCAGCGCCGTCTCGCTGAGCACTATCGTCACTACGATAGTGGTGTTTTTCGCAGGCGAAATGCTCCCCAAGAGCATCGCCAAAAAGTACAGCGAACGCTTTGCAAAAAGCTGCTCCGGCGTACTGGTATTCTTTATGAAGCTTTTTGCCCCGCTTTCCAAGCTTCTGACGAAGATCGGTCAGGCGGCGGCAAGACTCACCCCCGGTGACGGCGAGACGTCGATGACCGAGGATGAGATATACGATATCATCGAGGACATGACCGAAGAGGGCAGCCTCGACGAGGAGCAGGGCGACCTGATTTCTTCTGCGCTTCAGTTCGGCGAGGTCACGGTTGAAAGCGTGCTTACGCCGCGCGTAGATCTGGCCGCAGTGGATATTGCGAGCAGTCACGAGGAGATACTCGCGTATATCAAGAATCAGCCCCACAGCCGCCTGCCGGTGTATGAGGGCAGCATAGATAATATTATCGGCATCCTCCAGATACGCCGGTTTATAAAGGCGTACCTTCGACAGGGCAACGATCTGGATATCCGCCCGCTGCTTGACGAGGCGTTCTTTATCCACCAGAGCATGAACATCGACGAGCTGCTGCCGGTCATGTCCAAGCGTAAGCTCAACATGGCCGTCGTCACGGATAACTACGGCGGAACGCTCGGCATCGTCACGGTCGAGGACATTCTCGAAGAGCTTGTCGGCGAGATCTGGGACGAGGAGGACGTTGTGGAAGAGCCGGTTGTCGAGCTGCCGGACGGCAGCTATCAGGTCGACGCGGATCAGTCCGTAAGCGACGTTTTTGAGCTGTTCGGCTTCGAGGATCCGGAGGAGAACGAGGAGCTTATAAATACGCTCATGGGCGAATGGGCCTATGAGCAGTTCGCCGCGATACCCAAGACCGGCGCAAGCTTTGAATACCATGGCCTGAAGGTCACGGTCACAGAGATGGAGCACAACCGCATACTTAAGCTCAATGTCTCGCTTGCACCTCAGGAGAAGGAGGGCGGGGAACAATGAGTACAGT
Source organism: uncultured Eubacteriales bacterium (assembly GCA_900549645.1). Classification (GTDB taxonomy): domain Bacteria; phylum Bacillota; class Clostridia; order Oscillospirales; family Oscillospiraceae; genus Limivicinus. Next base: position 1,160 of record URPD01000056.1, on the reverse strand, counting down.
TCTGGTATTTGTGGGCATTTTCCTCTGCCTGTGCCTGTCCAATTTCTGCTCCGCGTCCGAGATGGCGTTCTCGTCGTGCAATGTCATGCGCCTTGAAAACGCGCGGGACGACGGGTCGAAGCGCGCGAAGATCGCGGTATATATTACCGAGCATTTTGACGATGCGCTCAGCGCGATTCTGATCGGCAACAACCTTGCCAACATCGGCGCGTCGTCGCTGGCCTCCGTCGCCGTCATTCTGGTGACGGGCGGGGACGAATACGCGTGGCTTGCCACGGTTATTCTGACAGTGCTTGTCATAATCTTCGGAGAGACGATGCCGAAGATCAGCGCCAAAAAGAACGCAAACCGTACATCGCTGAAAAACGTGTATGTTGTTCGCGCGATGATGATAATCTTCTATCCGCTTGTCTGGCTGGTGGTTTCGCTGATAAAGTTGCTGACAATGAGCATGAAGCCGGAAGCCACTGACGCCGATTCCGACGAAGCGGTGGAAGAGCTTCAGTCGATAATCGAGACGGCGGAAGACGAGGACGTGCTGGACGAGGATCAGTCGGAGCTGGTTCAGGCGGCGATAGACTTCTCGGAGACTTCCGCCCTTGAAGTTATGACCGCACGCGTTGACGTTCAGGCAATCGATATCGAGGACGACTGGGACGATATCCTCGCCATCATTGAGGATGCGCCGTTTACGCGCCTGCCGGTGTACGAGGGCAGCATAGACAATGTCATCGGCATTCTGTATCTGAACCACTTCCTCAAGGCCATGGCAGACGACGGCCGCGCGGACATTAGGAAGCTTCTGATGCCCCCCTGCTATGTGTATAAAACCATGAAGCTGCCCGCGGTGCTCAATACTCTGCGCAAGGCGAAACAGCATCTCGCCATCGTGTCCGACGAATACGGCGGAACGCTGGGCGTCGTGTCGATGGAAGATGTGCTGGAGCAGATCGTCGGCGACATCTGGGATGAAAGCGACATTGTTGAGCACGAGGTCGTACAGCGCGAGAAGAGCGAATACGAACTTGACGGCGCGATGATACTCTCGGACTTTCTGGAGCTTGTGGGGCTCAACGAGGACGATGTCGACGCCGAGAGCAATACTGTCGGCGGCTGGACGCTTGAGATGTTCGGCGGCTTCCCGCAGGAGGGCGACAGCT
>URPD01000055.1 GCA_900549645.1 uncultured Eubacteriales bacterium | reverse complement strand
TTGTCTTCTTATTTTTCACCTGTTGCACTTCAGATTATAATCTGTCTGGCTCCCTTTACACAAGGGAGCTTCTGACGAGGTTTCAACCCAACCTTGTCTTTTGCCTAATGGCCATCACTAAGACTGGCGACCCCTCAGGCGCTACGCGCCAGCTCCCCTAAGAGTGGCGCCGCTTCGCGGCAAAGATTGAGGATTCTGCGTCGTTTTGAGACGCCGCATATTTGCAATCTGCGGAACGGGACGGCACAGAGGCCGTCCCCTACAGGTTGGATTTGTGGTGCGTTCTTTCTTTTCCCCTCTGCTCTAATCTCAACTCTGGCGACCCCTCAGTCAGCCTTACGGCTGACAGCTCCCCTAAAAGGGGCAGCGCTTCGCGGCGAAGATTTGGGACTGGCGAAACCGGGCGCCGCTTCGCGGCAAAGATTTCGCACTCGCGCAATAACGTCACTCTGTCCCTTCCCTACCGCCGCGCAAAAACAGCTCCCATGTTTGAATACATGGGAGCTGTTTTTGCCGGGGAGTTATGGAGCCTTTTTCTTAGGAGCTGAGGTTTGTGTCCTGCGGTAAGTCTCCGTGTATACTCTTAATTTTTTCGCAAGCGCGGGGCTGACGGCGTCCGGCAGCATTCGCCAGACCCAATTGCCGCACTGCGTGCCGGGTGTATTCATGCGGCACTCGCCGCCAAGCTCCAGCACATCCTGCATCTGCATCACGAACAGGTCGGACGCGGTGCCCATGCCGGTACGGATAAGCCCCCAGCACCAGCCCTCTTCGTCCGTGATATGCATATACCGCTTCGCAAACTCCTTATCCGCCTTGCCGATGCCCTTGAGCCAGCCGTTGACCGTCTCATTATCGTGCGTACCGACATAGCAGACGCTGTTGCGCTCACAGCGATAGGGCAGGTAATCCGACTCGCCGTGCGGGTCGAAGGCGAACTGGAGTATCTTCATGCCGGGAAGCCCGGAATCGGCCAGAAGCTTCCTGACCTCCGGCGTCGTATAGCCGAGATCCTCGGCGATGAGGCGCAGGTCACGGAACCAGCCGAGCAGCACGCCGACAAGATCCATGCCGGGGCCGGGACGCCAGCGGCCGTTCTTCGCGGTCGTATCGCCGTAGGGCACCGCCCAATAGCTCTCGAAGCCGCGGAAATGGTCGATGCGGATGATATCATACAGCTTCTTCGCGCCGTCGATGCGGCGTATCCACCAGCCGTAGCCGTCGGCCTTCATCGCATCCCAATCATACAGGGGGTTGCCCCAAAGCTGACCCTCGTCGGTGAAATCATCGGGCGGGACGCCGGCCACCTCGACGGGGACGTTATCCTCATCGAGCTGGAAGAAGCGCGACTCGCTCCAGACGTCCGCCGAGTCGAGCGCGACGTAGATCGGCACGTCGCCGATGAACTCGACGCCCTGCTCGTGCGCGTAATCGCGCAGTGCGTTCCACTGGCGGAAGAACATGCACTGCATGAACACCTGAAAGTCTATCTCTTCGGCAAGCTCGGCGCGGTACTTCTCGACCGCCTCCGGCTCATGCTTGCGGATGTCCTCCTCCGGCCACTCGATCCAGCTGACCATGCCGAAGTGCGCCTTGAGCGCCATGAACAGCGCGTAGTTCTCGACCCACGCGTTCGCGCGCCGGAACTCCGCAAGCTCGGCGGCGTACTTCTTCTTGCCGCGCCCGAAGGCGAGGCGGAGCACGCCGAACCGGTGCTGATATATCTTGCCATAGTCAACCTTTGCCGGGTCGCTCCCCCAGTCGATATCCGTGTATTCCGCTTTTTTCAGCAGCTTATCCCTGCAAAGCAGGTCAAGGTCGATAAGATACGGATTCCCGGCAAAGGTTGAAAAGGATGAATACGGGCTGTCGCCGTAGCTCGTCGGGCAAAGCGGCAGCAGCTGCCAATACTTCTGCCCGGAGTCACGGAGAAAATCTACAAACTTATATGCGCTTTTGCCCATGGTGCCGATGCCGTGCTCCGACGGCAGTGAGCTCATGGCCATAAGAATGCCGCTGCTGCGGTTCATAAGAATCACTCGCTTTTTCTTTATATTAGCCCTTGACGGCGCCGGCCGCGACGCCCTTGATGATATACTTCTGGCAGCTCAGGTAGAACACGATCACGGGGATTATGCTCAGGCTGATGAGCGCCATCGTCGCGCCGAGATCCACCGTGCCGTAGCTGCCCTTGAGGAACTGGATATGCACGGGGATGGTGTAATACTGGGTGCGGTCGAGCACGAGGTAGGGCAGGAGGTAGTCGTTCCAGATCCACATGATCTCAAGGATGCCGATGGAGATCATCGTCGGCCGGAGCATCGGCAGCACGACGCCGAAGAAGGTGCGGAACGGGCCGCAGCCGTCGATCGCAGCGGCTTCCTCTATCTCAAGCGGTATGCTCTTGACGAAGCCAGTGAACATGAACACTGCAAGCCCCGCGCCGAAGCCGAGGTAGATGATTGGTATCGTCCACGGCGTATTGAGCTTGAGGGTGTCGGCGGTCTTGGAGAGCGTGAACATGACCATCTGGAACGGGACGACCATTGAGAACACGCAGGCATAATAGACTATGCGGCAGAACAGCGAGTCAACGCGCGCGATGTACCACGCGGCCATCGAGGTGCAGAACAGGATGAGCGCGGTGGAGACGATGGTGATGAACAGGCTGTAAACCGCGGACTTGATGAAGGGGTAGTTGCCAAAGGTGACGCCCTTGACGTAGTTCGAGAAGCCTGCGGCGCTCTCGCCGGTAGGCCACGCGAAGGTGTCGGTCTTGACAAAGGTATTGAGCTTGAAGGAGTTCAGAAACACGAAGAACACCGGCAGCACATACACGACGCAGATCACTGCGAACACGATGGTCAGGGTCTTTTTTACGTTTCTCTCCCGGCTGAGCGAGTTGTTTTTCATCACTGCTGTACCTCCCTCTTATGAGTCGCGCGGAGCTGGACAAGGCCGATAGCAGCGACAAGGATGAAGAACAGCACCGCTTTCGCCTGCGCGGTTCCGCGGGCGTTGACGTTCTGCCCGTAGAAGGTGTTGTAAATGTTCAGGGCGAGCATCTCGGTGGTGTGCACGGTGCTGCCGTCGGGGTTGATGATATAGGGCTGGCCGCCGGTCAGGGCGAGGTTCTGGTCGAAGAGCTTGAAGCCGTTCGTCAGGGTCAGGAAGGTGCAGATGGTGATGGAGGGCATGACGTTCGGGATGGTGATCTTCCACAGCGTCTGCCACTTGTTCGCGCCGTCGATCTTCGCGGCCTCAAGCATATCCTCCGGCACGGCCTGCAAGCCGGCGATGTAGATTATCATCATATAGCCTATCTGCTGCCAGCACATCAGGATTATCAGACCCCAGAAGCCCCAGTTCTTGTCGAGCAGGATGCCGGTGCCGTAGCGGCTTAGGATGCCGTCGAAAATCATGCTCCATATGTAGCCCAGCACGATGCCGCCGATGAGGTTCGGCATGAAGAACACGGTGCGGAAGAGGTTGGAGCCCTTGATGCCCTGCGTCAGCGCGTAGGCGACAGCAAAGGCCAGCACGTTTATCAGCGCCAGCGACACGAGCGCGAACAGCGCCGTGTACCAGAACGAATAGCGGAAGCTGCCGTCGGCCAGCGCTTTGGCGTAGTTTGAAAGGCCGACCCACGTCCAGTTGCTGGTGGTCTTGAATTTGCAGAAGGACAGGAAGAGTCCCTTGCAGAACGGATATACAAAGCCAATGCAGAAAGCCGCCGTCATCGGCAGCAGGAACAGCGGGAACCACCGCTGTATCGGCCGGCGCAGCAGTCGGCTGTTGACCGCCGAGCCGTCGTTCTTGCGCTTCATCTCTCTCAACTCCTATTATTTAGTCAGAATTTCAGTCCGTACACGGCGCCTCATGCAGCGCCGCGCGCGATATATATGGGTGGATAATTGTGGGGATTTCTTGACTCCCTTGCGTAAAGGGAGCTGTCAGCGAAGCTGCTTTGCAAACGGCACAAGCTTTGGATCGTGCTTATACTCCATAGGCTGTCCTATCATTTCAAAACGGAGCGAGCGGATGCTCGCTCCGTTTCGGAAACTTTGCTATTTACTTATTCAGCAATCAGCCGTTTGCGGCCTTGTACTGAACTGCCCAGCCGTCAACGAAAGCGGTCTTGACCAGCTCCCAGTTGGCGTCGGTCTGATCTGCATCGTACTGGTTCATAGCGGAAACCAGAGCGGAACGGTAGTCATTGACATTGGGCTGGAAGTTGGTGACCCAAGGCATGACATAGTTGCCGGCTGTGGAGTATGCGTTTGCATCCGCGAGGAACGGGTTAGTGGACTCGGCTGCCTGCTTGTAAGGCATAACGCCGAAGGAGTCAACCAGCATACGGGAGGCCTCTGCATCGGTGACCATCCAGTACATGAAGTCGAGAGTCGCCTGAATTGCGGCGGGATCTGCGTTGGCATTGACTGCCCAGCAGTTCTCGGTGCCGCAGTTAAGGCCGGCCTTCTCCTCGCCCTCAACACCGCAGTAGTACGGGATCATGGTGAGGTCTTCGGCCTTCATGCCCTTCTCCTGCAGGCTGGACCACTCCCAGTTGCCCTGAGAATAGAACACTGCCTTGCCGGATGCGAACTCGCCGTTTGCGTCCAGACCGCCGGCTGCGAGAGCAGCAGGATCAGTGGCGCTGTTGTTGATGTAGAGATCCCACAGGTTCTTGTAGTTCTGCATGTAGGTACCCTTGATCTCGGCGGGGCAGGTCTTCCATGCGTCGGGATCGTCAACGGACTCGTAGTAGTACTCAAGGTTCGCCAGATGGCCGGTGAAGCGCCAGCTGGAGTCATCGCTCATGGAGGAGGAAGTGAACGCATCGAAGCCGAGCTCGGCAGCGCGGGCGTGGATGTCCTCGGCGACGGCCTTCAGGGTCTCGAAGTTGGTGATGTCGCTGATGTCATAGCCTGCTTCCTTCAGCAGAGCCTTGTTGACGATGATGCCGTAGCACTCGTAGCAGTAGCCGATGGAGACGAGTCTGCCGTCAGCGTCGTAGAGGTTGTAAGCATCGGTGTTCAGCTCGTTGGCGATGGGGGTGCCGGTCAGGTCGTAGCAATCCTCGCCCCAAGTGTTGACGGCGTTCTGGTTGCCGACGACGAACAGGGTGGGAGCCTGAGACTTATCCATCTCAGCGGTCAGGGTCTCTTCATAGGTGCCGGAAGCGGCGGTGACGACAGTCACGGGGACGCCGGTCTTCTCGGTGTACATGGCGGCGACCTTCTGGAGAACTTCGTCGGATTCGGGCTTGAAGTTCAGCCAGTAGACGTAACCGTCAGCGGTGTCCGCGGGAGCATCGGACTCCTCAGCGGGAGCTTTGGACTCATCGGCGGGGGCGTTGTTCGCGGGCTGGGAGCCGCAGGCGCACAGCGCAAACACCATTACCAGAGCCAGAAGCAGTGCAATGATCTTTTTCATTTGTTAGCAATCTCCTTACATTAATATTCCCTCATATCGGGGGTGGTATCTTCATGCCTTGCGGCAGGAAAATCAGATTTGTCTCGCGGACGCGCCCTCGCGCAGTGTGGCCTCAAGCCGCACATGCCGCGCCGCCGCGCCGTCCTCAAGGATCGACAGCAGGATGCGCACGCTCTCGCGCCCCATCTCCTCGCCCGGCTGCACCATGGTGGTCAGCGTCGGCGCGATGTACTCCGAGACGCGCAGGCCGTCGATTGCGATGACCGACACGTCCTCCGGAACGCGCCGTCCCCTGTCCTGAAGCGCCTTCATCGCGGCGATGCCCGTGGTGTCCGACAGGGTGAACACGGCGGTGAAGTTGACGCCGCGGTCTATCAGGCGGCACATGCCCTCATAGGTCTCCGGCATCTCGAAGCAGCCGCCCGTCTCCATCAGCAGCATCGGGTCGAACTCAATGCCGTGGTCGCGGAGCGCGGCACGGTAGCCGTTATAGCGAAGCTCGCTTATCGAGCGGTCGCTGCAGCTGGGAACTAAGGCGGCGATGCGCCGGTGGCCGAGGCTTATCAGCCGCTCGACCGCGCGGTAGGCCGTCTGGTGGTCGTCGATGGAAACGGAGGAATAGTCCCGCTCGCGCAGGGAGCCGAAGCAATTGGTGTACGAGCAACAGACGTAGGGTACGCCGATGGGCGCCAGCTCCGCCGGGGTGTAATCGAAGCGGCCGCCGAGGAAGATCAGTCCCTTGAGCTTCTTCTCGCGCTCAAGTATCGCCCCGGCCTTGACCTCGTCCGCATCGGAATTTATCTGGTGCAGGACCATGGAGTAGCCGTTGTGCTCGATCTCGTGGGACACCGTCTTGAGCATTTCGGAGAAGAAGAGGTTCCCCGTGCCGCGGACGACGACGCCGATATTGTCCGACTGGCTGCGCACAAGATCGCGCGCGCTGTTGTTCGGTATATAGCCCATGTCCTCGACCGCGGCCAGCACGGTGCAGCGCACGGCGTCGCTCACGTCGGGGCGGTTATTGAGGACGCGCGACACGGTGCTTACGCTCACGCCGCAGGCCTTCGCAATATCCTTTATCGTCACTTCGCCACAGTTCTCCTAAACATACCGAAATTCGGCGTAAAGCGTTCTCGGAATCGTTACCGGAAACGTTTCCAGTTCCTCTGCATATAAATATAACAATTCGGAATCTGAATGTCAACAGGTGCAGGGCACTGGGGAAAAAGTTCGGAGAATTAGCCAAATTGGGCAAACCGTTTTTGACTATAATCACAACATCGGCGGGATTATCTTGCCCATAAAGTCGTGGAAAACGCGCGGGAGGATTTGCGGGACGGTACAGCGGCCGTCCCCTACGAGAGAATTTTAAATCATACGCCGATTCTCCCTCCCCAACAAAAACAGCGTCGGCACTTTGTGCCGACGCTGTTTTCATTATCATTTACATTCTTATTAACCAACCCTCACCCTGCGGATTCCTGCTTCAGGCGCTGAGGGCGGGCATGGCGCTTCTGTCCGCGGACGACGACGTAGACCATCATCACGACGGTGATGATATACGGGATAGTCGCGGTCAGATCGGAGCTGATATAATTCTGCAAGCGCAGACCCAGCGCGTCGAAGAAGCCGAACATCAGCGCCGCAAGGTACGCCTTGCTCGGATTCGCGGCGGCGAAGATGACGCAGGCAAAGGCGATATACCCGCGCGAGGCGGACATGCCCTCGACGAAGCTGCCGTTGAGGTAGCCCAGCGACAGATGCGCGCCCGCCATGCCGCAGAACACGCCGCACAATATGCTCGCTATCCACTTCATCCGCTCCGGGCTGATGCCCGCGGTGCGCAGTGTCTCCGGCTGCTCGCCCGCGGCGCGTATCCAGAAGCCGTACGGCGTCTTATAAATAAACAGCCACATCACAATGACCAGCAGCCACGTGATATAAATAAACACCGAGTTGCCGCTGAGTATCTCGCCGAGAAACGGGACGTCCTCGATAAGCGGGATGCGCACGGTCGGCAGGTGCGGCACGGTATAGCCCGACGTGCCGGACAGGCCGAATATCGCACGCGAGAGGTACGCCGTCGCGCCCGCGGCAAAGGTATTGAGCGCACAGCCGATTATGAACTCGTCGCTCCTGAGCTTCACGACGAACAGCGCGAAGAACAGCCCGATCACGACGCCGAAGACGATCGCGCACAGCACGCCCATCGCGGCGGAGGCCAGAAAATAGCTGCCGACCGCACCGACGAACGCGCCCATCAGGATCATGCCGTCCATGCCGATGTTCATTATTCCGGCGTGCTCGGTCATCAATCCGCCCATCGCGGCGAGCGCGACGGGCGTGGCGCTGCGGAGCATCTGATTGAAGGTTCCGGCGGAGAAAATGCTCGCCCATATGTTCTCATTCATCCTCGTTCGCCTCCTTCAGTCTCTCCTTCGCGGCGGCTCTGGCACGGCGGCGCTCCCCGCGCGCGGCGAGGGACGCCCGTATCCCCTTCTCCGCCGCCATGCAGAAGATGACGACGGTCTGGATTATCAAATATATCTGGTTCGGCACCCCGGCGGCGGTCTCCATGCCCTGCGCGCCGATCTTCAGCACTGCGAACAGGAAGCTTATGACGACCGTCGGCAGCGCCTGATACTGCGCGATCATGGCCACCATCAGCCCCTCGAAATAATAGTCGTTGCTGATGCTGGCGGTGTAGATATGCGTCGCGCCGTAGACGCGGAACATGCCGACAAGGCCGCACATCATGCCGGAGACGACCATGGTGACGATGACTATCTTATCCGTTTTCAGCCCCGCAAACAGCGCGAAGCGCGGATTGTGCCCGGTCAGCTTCATCTCGTAGCCGACCGAGGTCTTCTGCATGACGTACCACGTAAGCACCGTCATTATAACGGCGGCGAAAATCGCCGTCGACAGGTTCGAGCCCTGCACCAGCTTGCCGAGCCAGAACTGGTTCGGCAGGTTCGCGGTACCGGCGACGATGTTGTTGTTCGGGTTCTTCCACGGCCCCTTCGCCAGAAACTGGCATATCGAAGCGGCGATGGTATTGAGCATGATGGTGGTGATGACCTCGTTGACCTTGAGCTTCACCTTCAGCACGCCCGGTATCCACGCGTAGAAGCCGCCGACGAGCGCCGCGCCGAGCGCGGCCACGGGGATGACGACGACGGGCGGAAGCCCGGTCATCCACACGCCGATCTGCGCGGAGAATATCGCGCCGAACAGCAGCTGCCCCTCGCCGCCGACGTTGAAGATGCCGACGCGGGAGCCGATATCGCAGGCGAGGCCGCAGAGGCACAGCACCATCGCGTACTCCAAGGTGTCGCCGATGTGCCGCCCGTTCGAGAACGCGCCGGACAGCATGGCGGCGTAGGCCTTCAGCGGGTCATAGCCCGACAGCAGCAGGATCAGCGCGCCGATGATGAGCGCGGCGGCAAGGCTTATCAGCAGCGCCGCGAGGTAGCTGAAATTCACGCGCTTTTTCATTCCGCCGTCTCCTCTCTGCGATGGCCGGTCATGTAGTAGCCAATCTCTTCTTTCGTTATCGAATCGGCGCGGAACTCGCCGGTCACGCGCCCCTCGTAGAGCGTGATGATTCTGTCGCTCAGGCGGAACACCTCGTCGAGGTCCGCCGACGAGAGCAGCACCGCACAGCCGGAATTGCGTTTTTCGATAATGCGCGTGTGGATAAACTCCATCGCGCCGATGTCCACGCCGCGGGTCGGCTGGGATATCACGAGCGCGGGGGTGTCGTACGAGAACTCGCGCGCGACGACGACCTTCTGCATGTTGCCGCCGGACATCGAGCCGACCTCGGTGTCGACGCCCGCGCCGCGGATGTCGAAGCGCTCGTACAGTTCCGACGCATAGCGCTCTATCGACGAGCGCTTCTGGTGGAAGCCGATGGCGTTGAACTCCTTGTCGCGCTGCCGCCCGACGAGGAGGTTATCGGTGACGCTGGCGTATTTATCGACGCCGGTTGCGAGGCGGTCTTCCGGGATGTTCGCAAGTCCGCGGGCACGTATCTCGCCGGGGCTGCGGTTGGTGACGTCCTCGCCGCCGATGCGGACATGGCCGCTCTCGGCGCGGCGCAGGCCGCATATCGCCTCCAGCAGCTCGCTCTGGCCGTTGCCCTCGATGGCGGCGATGCCCAGCACCTCGCCCGCGCGCACCGACAGTGACACGCCGCACACCGCCTCCAGCCCGCGGTTATCGCCGACGCGGAGCTCCTCCACGCCGATGACGACCTCGCCCGGCTCGCCGGTCTTCTCAAGGTGGTCGAACAGCACCGGGCGGCCGACCATCATGGAGGCGAGGATCTTTTCGTTGACGTCGCGGGTATTTTCAAGCCCGGCCAGACGCCCCTGACGCATCACGCCGACGCGGTCGGAGATGGCCATGACCTCATAGAGCTTGTGGGTGATGATGATGACGGTCATCTGCTTTTCGCGGACGATGCGGCGGATGACGTCGAACAGCTCGTCCGTCTCCTGCGGGGTGAGGACGGCGGTCGGCTCGTCGAGGATGAGGATGTCCGCGCCGCGGTAGAGCGTTTTCAGTATCTCGACGCGCTGCTGAAGCCCGACGCTGATATCCCGCACGGTGGCGGCGGGGTCGACCTCAAGGCCGTATTCCTCCACAAGGCCGCGCGTTTCGCGTTCGGCCTTGGCGTTGTCGAAGAACACGCCGAGCCTGCGCGGCTCGCGGCTGAGGACGATGTTCTGCGCGACGGTGAACGACGGGACGAGCATGAAGTGCTGGTGCACCATGCCGACGCCGCGCTCGATGGCCGCCTTCGGGCTGAAGTGCTCGATGCGCTGGCCTTTGACGTAGACCTCGCCGTTGGTGGGCGTGTTGATGCCGTAGAGGATGTTCATAAGCGTGGATTTGCCCGCGCCGTTTTCGCCGACGAGCGCGAACACCTCGCCCTTTTTTATTTCAAGCGACACGTCGTCGTTTGCGAGCACGCCGGGGAATTCCATCGAGACGTGCTCAAATTTTACAACCGTTTCTGACATATGTATCTCCTCTCAGGAGCGTTTTGGGATGGGGCTTGGGTATAAATGGGACGTTTGGGGAATACGTCGATTTTTACGCCGGTGCATGGCGGGGTGTGCTGGACGGCACAGCGGCCGTCCCCTACGGGGGCGTCTGGGGGCGCACCAACATTTTTGAATCAACGTGGCGTTTCGGTCTTTGCCGCGGAGCGGCGCCCCTTTTAGGGTAGTGCAACGGCGGCAAAGGTTTTGGACTGGTGCGTTGGGTGCGCCGCTCCGCCCGGTGGGGGTCTGAAAATGGCGTGGCTGTTGCCACGCCATTTTACCTTTTATACAATATTATCCTCTTGTGGTGTCGACCTTGATCTCACCGGAGACGATCTTCGCCGCCAGAGCCTCGACCTCGGCCTTCACTTCGTCGGGAACCTGCTGGGTGGAGCTGTCCTCGCCGTAGCCGATGCTGACGTAGCCGTTGGACATGTCGGCAATCCAAGTGGTGCCCCACAGGGAGGTGTCTCCGTTGAGGTACGCCTTGATGGCCTCATAGATGGAGGTGCCGACTTCCTTCTTCATGGAGCAGATGATGACATCGTCCGCGATGTACTTCTGGTCGGAGTCAACGCCGATGGCATAGAAGCCGCCCTCCTGCGCCGCCTCGAACACGCCGTCGCCGGCCTTGGAGGCTATCTGGAAGATGACGTCCGCGCCGAGATCATGCAGAGCCTTGGCGCACTCCTTGCCCTTTGCGGGGTCGTCATAGTCGTTGGAGTAGTTGGTCTCGACCTTGACGCTGCCGCCCTTCTCAGTCGCGTAATACTCAGCGCCCTGCTTGTAGCCGACGATGAAGTCGTTGATGGTGTCGGAGTCCTCGCCGCCGACCGCGCCGACGACGCCGCTGTCAGACATTGCGGCCGCGATGTAGCCCGCGAGGAAGGAGCCCTCGTTCTGGGCGTAGGTGATGTTCAGGACGTTCTCGACGGGCGCGGAGGTCGCGTTGTCGATCCAGATCCAGTGGACGTTCGGGTATTCGGGCGCGATGGTCTCAATGTTGTAGAACTCCCAGCCGACGCACACGACGATATTGGAGACATCGGCGGCGTTGCGCATCTGGGCGTCATGGTTCTCGTTGTTGCACTCGATGGTCTTGACCTCGACATTGCTGAACTCGCTTGCGAGCTTGTCCACGCCCTCCTTGGAGGAGTCGTAGAATGAACGGTCGCCGAACGCGCCGGCCACGACGAGGCCGACGACGGTCTTATCGCCGGAGGCGCTGCCGGAGTTGCCGCAGGCGCACAGCGCGAGCACCATGACGAGCGCGAGCAGAAGGGCTATAATTTTCTTCATTTCGTTACCTCTTTCACATAGTTTTTAATCGTTTTTCGCCGAAATGCTGTATCATTCCGGACTGTCATCAATATTATACCGCATCTCGCGGGAATAATCAATACCGTGAATTGCGTAGTTGAGAAGAGCGGGACGGGACAGGGGGCACATGGGGCGCACCTTACGGGGTGGTTGGGGTGCGTGCTTTCTTGGCTCCCTTGTGTAAAAGGAGGCGACAGATTATAATCTGAAGTGCAACAGGTGAAAAAAAGAAGACAATACGCAGGCC
>URPD01000054.1 GCA_900549645.1 uncultured Eubacteriales bacterium | reverse complement strand
CCGGTGAAATAAGCCTTGCGCACAACGGCGTGCTGTTTCTCGACGAGCTGCCGGAATTCCGAAACGACGTGCTGGAGGTTCTGCGCCAGCCGCTGGAGGACGGGGAAGTGACCGTGTCCCGCGTCGCGGGGACGGTGACGTATCCGAGCCGCTTCATGCTCGTCTGCGCGATGAACCCATGCAAATGCGGCTGGTACGGGCATCCCTCAGGCCGCTGCCGCTGCACCGAGCGCGATGTGCGCCGCTATCACAGCAAAATATCCGGCCCGCTGCTGGACAGAATCGACCTCATCGTCGAGGTTCCCGCGCTGGATTATGAGGAGCTGAGCCGCCGCAGCAGCGCGGAGCGCTCCGCGGATATCAAAAAGCGCGTGAACGCCGCGCGGGAGATACAGCGCCGCCGCTTCGGCGGGGACGGTACGATGTGCAACGCGCATATCGGCAGCCGCGAGATGAGCGAGATCTGCGCGCTGGACGCCGAGGGCGAAGCGCTGATGCACGCCGCGTTCGACTCGATGGGGCTTTCTGCCCGCAGCTATGACCGCATCCTCCGCGTCGCGCGGACAATCGCCGACCTCGACGGGCAGGAGACCATCAGCCCCGAACATGTCGCCGAGGCGATACAGTACAGAACCTATGATTTCAGAGAAGCATGAGATAAAGGATAATTTTCATATGAACGATATAATTCTTCTAAAGCTGGGCGAGATCGTACTCAAGGGACTCAACCGCAAGAGCTTCGAGCAGAAGCTGGTGTCAAATGTCCGCCGCCGCCTTGCACACATCGGCAAGTTCCGCGTATATTGCCTCCAATCGACCGTATACGTCGAGGCCGCGGAGGACGGCGCGGATATGGGCGCGGCGTTCGAGGCACTGCAAAAGGTGTTCGGCATCGTCAAGCTCAGCCGTGCCGCCGCCTGCGAGAAGGACAAGGACGCGATAGCGAAGCTCGCCATTGACTACCTGCGCGACGATATGCTCCGCGCGAAGAGCTTCAAGGTCGAATCCAAGCGCAGCGACAAGAGCTTCCCGATGACAAGCGTCGAGCTGAGCCAGTACGTCGGCGGCGAGCTGAACGAGGCTTACCCCAACGTCGAGGTCGACGTGCACGATCCGGAGCTGGTCGTCAACATCGAGGTGCGCGACCTTGCGGCGTATGTCCACGCGGCTCCCGTGCCCGGCGCGGGCGGTATGCCCGTCGGCTGCAACGGCGTCGCCGTGACGCTGCTCTCCGGCGGCATTGACAGTCCGGTGTCGACATATATGATCGCAAAGCGCGGTGTTCGCCTTATCCCGCTGCATTTTTTCTCCTTCCCGTACACTTCGGAGCAGGCCAAGGAGAAGGTTATCGAGCTTGGCAACATGCTGACCGAGTACTGCGGCCGCATGACGCTTGAGATAGCGCCGTTCACGCACATTCAGGAGGAGATACGCGACAAGTGCCCCGAAGAGTATTTCACGCTCATCATGCGCCGCTTTATGATGCGCATCGCGCAGCGCGTCGCGTATGACACCGGCGCGAAGGCGATAGTCACCGGTGAAAATCTGGGTCAGGTTGCAAGCCAGACCATGGAGGCCATGGCCTCCACGCAGACGGTCATTGACCTGCCCGTGCTCCAGCCGCTCATCGGCATGGACAAGGAAGAAATAATCACAATTGCAAGGAAAATCGGCACCTTTGACACCTCAATACTCCCGTATGAGGACTGCTGCACGGTGTTCACGCCGAAGCACCCGCGCACCCGCCCGAAGCTCTCCGAGGTGGAGAGAGCGGAGTCGGTGCTGGATATCGACGCGCTTGTGGACGAGGCCGTGAAGGGCTTGGAGGAAGTGGAGCTTAGACATGAGTAAGACCTATAATACCGAGATAATTTCCGTGGGAACCGAGCTGCTGCTCGGCCACGTCACAAATACCGACGCGCGCGACGTGTCGGAGCTGCTGTCGAAGATCGGCATCAACGTGCTGTATCACACCGTCGTCGGCGATAACCCGCAACGGCTGGAGGAATGTGTGAAAATCGCGCGCGAGCGTGCCGACATTATCATCACCACCGGCGGCCTCGGTCCGACCTGCGACGATCTGACCAAGGAAATCCTTGCCCGCGCCTTCGGCGTGAAGCTTGTCGAGGACAAGCGCGAGATGGACACGCTCTATGACTATATAAATCTCGGCAAGAAGCTGACGGACAACAATTTCCGTCAGGCGCTGCTGCCTGAGGGCTGCACCGTATTCCATAACACCGCGGGCACCGCGCCCGGCTGTGCCTTCAAGAAGGACGGCAAGGTCGTCGTCATGCTGCCGGGGCCTCCGAAGGAGTGCCGTATCATGCTTGAAAAGAGCGCGATACCGTATCTCCGCCAGCTGTCGGACGAGAAGATCGTCTCCCACACCGTCAACATCTTCGGCATCGGCGAAAGCGCGGTGGACGATATCTTTGCCGGGGAAATGAACGCCATGACCAATCCCAGCATGGCGCCCTACGCCAAGGAGTGTGACTGCCTGCTGAAGGTCACGGCCAAGGCGCATACCGAGGCTGAGGCCGAGGAGATGCTGCGCCCCGTGATGGCGGAAGTGCAGGAGAAGCTGGGCGAAGTGGTCTACGGCGTGGATGTTGACTGCATCGAGCAGAGCGTACTGAAGCTTCTGCGCGAGAAGAACATGACCTTCTCCGCGGCGGAGAGCTGCACCGGCGGCGACGTCGCCAAGCGCTTTACGGATATGCCGGGCGCAAGCTCGTTCTTCCTCGGCGGCGTCGTGACCTATACGAACGGCGCGAAGGCGAAGCTTCTGGGCATCGACCGCGACATGATAGAGGATATCGGCGCGGTGAGCTACGAGGTTGCCAAGGAGATGGCGGAAAACGTCCGCCGCGTCATCGGCACTGATATCGGTGTCGGCGTGACCGGCCTTGCCGGCCCTGACGGGGACGGCGTGCATGAGGTCGGCACCGTGTTTGTCTCAATGGCGACCGCGGAGCAGACATGGGTCAAGGAGCTGCATCTCGGCACCTACCGCACCCGCAGCTTTATCCGCCGCATGGCGGGCAACCACGTATATGATATGATGCGCCGTTATCTCAGCGGCCTGAAAGTAATGTGATATGCAAACGGCGCGGAAAATTCCGCGCCGTTACTTTATGTGTGCCTCTTTGCTTGCAAACTGCGCGGCTATGTTATAATATAGTAGTACAACGAACCTGATATGGAGGAGAGCCATGAAACAGCGTATCATCAGAGCCGCCGCGAACGACGGCGTCACGCCGCGCCAGCGCGAAAACCGCGAGCTTGCCCGCGCCGCCGCGCGGGAGGGGATAGTCCTGCTCAAAAACGACGGCGCGCTGCCGGTGAAGCCGGGCAGAATAGCGCTCTACGGCGCGGGAGCATCGCGCACCGTCAAGGGCGGAACCGGCTCCGGCGAGGTCAATGAGCGCCACGCCGTTACGATCCTTGAGGGACTGGAGCTTGCGGGCTATGAGATAGCGAGCTACGGCTGGATACGCGATTTTGAGACCGAGTGCCGCGAGGCGGAGGAACGCTGGCGGCAGGAGCGCGGCGCACAGGGTGCGGGGCTGATGAACAGCATGGTTCAGCCCTTCACGCCGCCAGCTGGGCGCGTGATAACGGACGCGGACATCGCCGCCTCCGCCTGCGACACGGCGATATACGTCGTCGCCCGTCAGGCGGGCGAGGGCGCGGATAAGAAGCTGAAAAACGGCGAATTCGACCTCAGCGCCGCCGAGACGGAGAGCATCCGCAGGATGGCCGCGGGCTATAAAAATTCCGTGCTGGTCATCAATTCCGGCTCGTATATGGACATCGGGACGCTGGATGAAGCCGTCTCCGCCGTCGTCTGGTTCTGCCAGCAGGGGATGGAGGGCGGCGCGGCGCTCACCGATATTCTCAGCGGCAGGGCAAGCCCCAGCGGCAAACTGACCGACACTTGGGCGCGGCGCTATGCCGACGTGCCCTGCGCCATGCAGTACAGCTACCTCAACGGCGACACTGCGCACGAATACTACCGTGAGGGCATCTATGTCGGCTATCGGTATTACGACAGCTTCGATGCCGCGCGGCGCTACCCCTTCGGCTTCGGCCTGTCGTATACAAAATTTGCGCTGAACACGGAGAGCGTGACGTTCGAAAACGGCGCTGTCAATGTCGCCGTCCGTGTCAAAAATACCGGCGCTGTGCGCGGCAAGGAGGTCGTTCAGATCTATGTCTCCGCGCCGCAGGGTGAGCTTACAAAGGAATATCAGCGGCTTGCGGGCTTCAAGAAATCCCGCGCCCTCGCTCCCGGCGATGAGGAGACGCTGAACGTCAGCTTCCCGATTGATTATATGGCGAGCTATTCGGAACGTCGCGCCGCGTATATCCTCGAAAAGGGCGAGTACATCGTCCGCGTGGGCGCGTCCTCGGCGGATACCGTGCCCGCCGCCGTGATAACTCTGGACGGGACTGCCGAGCTGTGGAAACTGCGCAATGTCTGCCCTGTGAAAACGGAGTTCAGCGAGATCGCCCCGGCGATACGCAGAAGCGCCGACGATCTCAGCGCCGCCGCGCGGCTCGAACTGCGCGCCGCGGATATCGGCTGCCGCACCGTCGATTATTCGGAGCCGCCGGTCTGCCGCGATGCGGACGTGCAGGAGGTGCTCGCCAAGCTCAGCACCGGGGACATGATCGACCTCTGTGTCGGCACGGGTGTGTCCGGCATGTTCAGCACTGCCTATAACTACACCCCCGGCGCGGTCGGCCGCACGACGGACAAATTTGCCGGCAAGGGCATCACGAACGTCAATCTTGCAGATGGCCCCGCGGGCCTGCGCCTTCTGCGCGTGTCGGCGCTGAACAAGCGTGGCCGCCTGCGCTTCTGCGGCGGCGAGTATATAAACGATATCATGCGCGACCTGCCGCCGCGCATCCGCGAGCATTTTGACGCCGCGCCGGAGGACGAGACGCTGTACCAGCATGCGACGGCTTTCCCCGTCGGCACCGCGCTCGCGCAGAGCTGGAACACGGAGCTGTGCGAACGCGTCGGCGCGGCGGTGGCGCGCGAGATGGAGGAGTACGGCGTGACATATTGGCTCGCCCCCGCCATGAACATTCACCGCAATCCGCTCTGCGGCAGAAATTTCGAGTATCTGTCCGAGGATCCGGTGCTTACCGGCAAGCTTGCGGCAGCGATAACGCGCGGCGTGCAGAGTGTGGACGGCTGCTATGCCACGGTGAAGCACTTTGCCTGCAACAATCTTGAGGACAACCGCAACCATTCCGACAGCATCGTCCATGAGCGCGCCCTGCGCGAGATATACCTGAAGGGCTTCGAGATATGCGTCCGCGAGGCGCAGCCGAAGGCGCTGATGACGAGCTACAATCTCTTAAACGGCGTCTACACTGCTGACAGTCATGACCTCTGCACCGCGATCCTGCGCAACGAGTGGGGCTTTGACGGCGTGGTGATGACCGACTGGTATTCGACGCTTCCGGGGCTTGCCGACGCGGGCAGCGCGATCGGCGCGGGGAACGACATGATAATGCCGGGGACGCCGCTGGATAAGCTTGCGATACGGCGCGGCCTGAGCAAATTCCGCCTGACGGATACCGATCTGAAGCGCTCCGCCGCCAGAATAATAAAAAGCGTCCTGCGCAGCAATGTCAATAAGCCGCAGGAGTAACGAAGAACCAGCCGCCGGAAAAGCTTCCGGCGGCTGGGTTTTATCTTTAATATGTATCAGAACACGTCCTCGACGACCTTGGTCGGCGGAGTCTCGATTATCTCAGGGTGCTGGCAGATATAACGGAATGCCTGCAAAAACTGAGCATAGTAGTGACCGTCAACGGTGCGCTCGTCCATGACGAACTTGCAGTCGACGTATTTGCGGTCGACCATGTTGCCGTGGCGGTCAAGCTCATAGGCGTGACGCTTCGCGCCGAAGGAGATGAACACGGGCAGCGTACCGAAGTTGTAGATGTGGTGATATATGGGGCCGATACGGAGCGAGCCGAGGTCGGTGATTATCATGGAGCCGTGGAACGGGCTTGCGTCGAGCAGACTCTGCGGCAGCCAGCCGAAGTAGTCCATGATGCGCAGTATCGTCAGCGCAAAGCGGAGCAGGAAGCGGGGCGCCTTGCACATTGCCTCCGCGACGTCCTCGGTGTTGTTGTTACCCTCGACGGTCTTTATCTCGTCTATCTTCTCGCTCATCTTGCGGTAAACGTCGAATATCGTGTCCGTCGGTTCAAAGACGACCTTGATCGTAGTCTCGGTCGCGTCGATGGCGAGACTGCGCTTGACGGTCATGACGACTTCGATGTTGTCGCGCGCGTAGATGCGGCGGCCGACGACGAAGCGGTTCATTCCCGGCAGCATGGATACGCCGCGTATGTAAGCCGCGATTATGAAATGCAGGATGCCGATGCCCTTATAGCCGTCAACCCTCAGCTTGCGCAGGCGGCGGTCAACATCGGACACCTCGAAGGACTCCTCGTACTGGTTGCAGGCGTCGTTTCTGGTCGGCATGATGAACGGGACAAATTTCGCAAATGCCGGCAGGGAACGCAGCAGACGGCCTTCCTTACGGTCTCCAAAGCGGCGTTTGTATTTGCTCATTGGTATCACTCCCAATATGGTTTCAATTTTTTAAGCATTGACATTATACAGGTTTCTGCACAATAATACAAGAGAAATATTCAAAAATAGCTTACGTTTTGTTGAACTTTTCTTAAAATGCGCCGCGGGCACGGCGAAAATGACCCCGTAAGCCCGATTTTGCGGCTCATATGGTGCGTGATTGGCTGAAAAAAGCGGACGCTTCGCAGAAAATTTTTGAATAATATGAAAATAGGGCTTGCATTTTTCGCGCGGCTGTGCTAATATAATCGGGCTGAAAGAAAGTTAATATTTCCGGGTGTAGCGCAGTTGGTAGCGCGCTTGAATGGGGTTCAAGAGGCCGCTAGTTCGAATCTAGTCACTCGGACCAAAATTCGCTGATTTCGTACGAAATCAGCGAATTTTCATAATACGGGGAAATAGCAAGGATTTTACAGAAAGCAACGGGAGAAGAAATGAAGAAAAATACATCAAGCTTCGCAAGCCGCTGGGGCTTCATCCTCGCATCCGTCGGCTCGGCGGTCGGTATGGCGAACGTCTGGGGCTTCCCGAATAAAATGGGCAGCAACGGCGGCGGGGCGTTCCTGCTCATATATCTGCTGTTCGTGTTCATTTTCAGTTATGTCGGGCTGCCGGCGGAATTCGCTATGGGGCGCAGAGCCGCCACCGGCACTCTGGGAACATATAAAAGCGCGTGGGGGACGCGCGGCAAGGGCTGCGGCAAGGCCGGAGCCGTGCTCGGCTGGCTGCCGCTGGCGGGCTCGCTGTGCATCGCAATAGGCTACGCCGTGATAGTCACCTACGTTCTCAAGGCGCTGGTCGACTCCTTGGCCGGGACGCTTATGAGCGCCGACACTGCGGCGTGGTTCGGCGAGTTTTCGTCGAAGCCGTACTCTGTCGTGCCGTATCATATCATCGTGGTTGCCGGTACGCTGCTGACGCTGTTTCTCGGCGCGCACAGCATCGAAAAGACAAACAAGGTGATGATGCCGCTGTTCTTCGTCATCTTCCTCGTGCTCGCGGTGCGCGTGGCGTTCCTGCCGGGCGTTGCCGAGGGCTACCGCTTCATGTTCACGCCGCGCTGGGAGGCGCTCAAGGATCCGATGATCTGGATATGGGCGATGGGACAGGCGTTCTTCTCACTGTCCGTGACCGGCAGCGGCATGATAGTTTACGGCGCGTATCTGCCGAAGGACGAGGACGTGGTCGACGTCGCACAGCACACCGCGCTGTTTGATACGATAGCGGCGATAGTCGCGGCGCTGGTCATCATCCCGGCCTGCTTTGCCTACGGGCTTGACGTCGGCTCCGGGCCGAGCCTGCTGTTCGTGACTCTGCCGACCATATTGCAGGATGTGCCGCTCGGACGGCTGTTCGCGGTCATACTGTATATCGCCATGATATTCGCCGGGGTCAGCTCGCTTCAGAACATGTTTGAAGCCGTGGCGGAATCGCTCCTCAATCGCTTCCCGAAGCTCAGCCGCACCGCCGTGCTGATACTCCTCGGCCTGCTTTGCCTCGGCTTTGGCATAGGAATGGAGCCGATAAGCAAATGGGGGCCGTGGATGGATCTTGTGTCGATCTACATCATCCCCATCGGCGCGACGCTCGGCGCAGTGTCGTGGTTCTACGTGATGAAGAAGGATGAACTGCTCGACGCCATCAACACCGGCAGCGGCAGGACGCGCGGCGCGCTGTGGTACGGCGTGGGGCGCTATGTGTATGTGCCGATTGCAGTGGTGCTCTGCTGTGTGGCGCTGTTCAAACATATTTCGTTTTAATTTTTATGACCATGAAAAAGAAATTAAGCTCTAAAGAATATATCTACGTCGCAAGTATGCTGTTCGGCCTGTTCTTCGGCGCGGGGAACCTGATCTTCCCCGTATACATGGGTCAGATGGCGGGACGGCATATCTGGCAGGCGGCCGCGGGCTTCCTGATAACCGGCGTCGGCCTGCCGCTCATGGGTGTGGCGGCGCTCGGCATAAGCCGTTCAAGCGGGCTGTACGATATGGGACTGAAGGTGAGCCGCGGCTTCTCGCTGGGCTTTACCTGCCTGCTGTACCTGACAATCGGCCCGTTCTTCGCGGTCCCGCGCTGCGCCACAACGTCGTTCACCGTCGGGCTGGAGCAGGTGCTGCCGCAGGGCAACACGAAGCTGTATCTTCTGCTGTTCTCGCTGGCGTTCTTCGCCGCCGTACTGCTTTTCGCGCTGAGGCCGGGCAAGATACTCGTCTGGGTGGGCAAGGTGCTCAACCCCTGCTTCCTGCTGTTTCTGACGGTGCTCATAGTCTCCGCCATGCTGCACCCGACCGCCGCCGTCGCGGATGTCGCGCCGGAGGGGAAATACGCGGCGCAGCCGTTTTTCACCGGCTTCCTTGAGGGCTACAACACCATGGACGCGCTGGCAAGCCTCGCCTTCGGCATCATCGTCGTTCAGGTCATACGTGACCTCGGCGTGCAGGAGCCGGGCGCGATAGCCGGGAGCACGGTGCGCGCGGGCGTGATGAGCTGTTTGCTCATGGCGCTGATATACGTCGCCGTTGCCGTCATCGGTGCGCAGAGCCGGGGCGCATTGCCCGCCGCCGCAAACGGCGGAGTGGCCTTCGCGCAGATAGCGCGGTATTACCTCGGAAATACCGGCCTCATCGTTCTCGCCGCAACTGTCACACTGGCCTGCCTCAAGACGGCGGTCGGCCTCATAACCGGCTGTGCCGAGACCTTCAGTGCACTGTTCAAGAATGGGCCGTCGTATAAGGCGTGGGCGATAACGTTCAGCGCCGTGTCCTTTGCTTTCGCAAACCTCGGCCTTGACGCGATTATCAAATATTCCGTCCCCGTGCTGATGCTGCTGCACCCCATCGCTATAATGCTGATCGTGCTGACGCTCTGCGGAAAACTGTTCAAAAACGACCCGGTCGTGTTCCGCTGGACGATAACCTTCACGGCAATCGCTTCAATTTACGACATGTTTGCCGCCCTGCCGAAAGGACTCTGGAGCGCGCTGCACGGCGAGGAGATCAAGGCCGTGGCGGAGAAGCTGCTGCCGCTGGCCGGGCAGGGACTCGGCTGGCTGTGCCCCGCGGCGCTCGGCATCGTGATCGGCCTTGCGATACATATCTATCGGCGGAGAAAAGCGTAATGCAATGAAAACTCCCATGCAATTAATTGCATGGGAATTTTTGCGGCCAAGGCCGGTTAATTGTACCTCTCGGCGAGATAAATATCCGCGCGAGACTGCGTGACCTGCGCTGTCTCTTCCACGCTGCGGTCTCCGCAGAAATACTTTGTGGCTTCCTCTTTCATTATCTCAATCAAGGGCGGATACTGATCCAGCGCGCAATATGTAGACTCAATCAAGCTTCGTATCTCTTCACTGCTGTGCGGAGTCAGCTTTTCAAATGTGTTGGTCTTGTACCTCCACACGCCGGATGTGCTTCCCTCGTCAAGCATAGCGCTGAGTTCTGCCGTGAGAACCGGGAACGCCGCGTCGCTTGTCTGCGATGCACCGGACGAGAGCGCGAATTCGAGGAATCTCCACGCGCCGTCCTTATTGGCGCTCGTGTTTGATATGGCCAAGCTCTGGCTTACAAACAGACACGAACCCAGCCCGCTTTGAAAGGTGAATTCATCGCCGTAGGCTTCCTGAAGGTAAAGCAGCCTGAGCAGACGCGAGATATTTTCAACGGAATAGATCGACGGCGTTCCGTCATCCTCTTTCATACTTATGGACGCACATGCTTTCAGTATGGAAAGGTACTCTTCCGTATTGAAATCGCATTTTCCGTTTTTCATGTGGTCATTGAGATACATATTGCTGAGCCAGTAAAACATATCATTCTGCGAAACGTTCTGCGGGAAAATGCTTACGCTCCCGTCCTCAACTTGGGGGAGAGACAGCGCGGCGGAAAGCCCGCCGTCCGCAAGCAGGTCGGTTCGCTTAACGGCTGTCCGTATACTGAAGTCAAGCGGCAGAACATAGAGGCTGTTATCGGTTTCAAGCGTTTTTATAACAGTCGGAACAAAGTCGCCCGCCGAGAATGTCCGGCTCTTCTCAAGGTATGGATATAAATCCTCAAATATAGTGCTGCCGCTGATTCCGTCGAATTCCAGCGTCTCAGCCAACGCGTAGATGTCCGGGCCGCCGCCGGACATTATTTCTGCGCGTATCCTTTCCGAACCGAGGTCGTATTCGGTCTCGATTACTAGTGTGTAGTCCGGATCGGACACATTGAAATCCTCCACAAGGGAAATCAGCGTGCCGGTCTCGGCTGTTGCCCATAGGCGGAGAACAGTTTTCTGCGTGTTCGCTTCTCCGTATACCAGCTTTGCGATACGGTTCTGTGATGGCTTTACCAGCAGATATCCGCCGTCAAAGGCGATGATTTCGTTATAGATGGAATCCAGTATGCCGTTCTCGCTGAAGCTGTATATGCTGCCCTCAAGCGCAGGTTTCGCGTAGATGAGGGAGCTTTCAGTGTTTACAAAAACTGCCCCGGCGTCGTCAACACCTATGCCGATGATGTTGTTCTCATTGTCGAACAGATAGGTCTCAAAACCGAAGTCCTGCGGGGAGGTGAGGACGTCGATATTTATCCCATCCTGACCGCCGTCGGCCGCGGATGACAGGTAACAGACGTAGTAATTCTCGGCGGAAACGGCCTGCCCAAAGAATTGGCCGCCGTCAAGAAGCCTGCTGTTCAGCAGCGTCCCGTCTCCCGAAAGCTGATACAGGCCGGTGCGGGAGAGAATGTAGAAGTCCCCGTTATAATACCGCAGGGATGTGAATCTTGTGCCGTCTGTCAGTTGTGAGTCGGCTTCAAAGATTTTGGTAATATTTGCGCCCGAATCATAGCCTATTAGAAATAACCCGTAGCGCTCCTGCTCGTTGTGCTGAAGCATGTCTGACGTGCCCTGCCAGTAACGGGGGCAGTCGCCGGCAAGCACCCATAGCTCATCGCCGCAAACGGTGATTGCATGTATGTAGCCGATGCTTTCGGGCAGCTGATATTCCTCAAATTCTCCGGAGGACAGCTTGCCGAAATGCAGCACATCGCCGCTGCTGAAACCGGCAATGTAAACCGAGTCGCCGGAAGCGGTCTGCGCGCATGTGACCGACATTCCGGCAGGCAGTGCGTCGTATTCGATATGATATCCAAATACGCCGCTTACTGTCGCCGCGCCGGTGCTGTCCTGCACATCTGAGCCGTCATTGCCTTTTTGACTGCAAGCGCACAGAAGCAGGGCAATACACAGAGCTGCGATTACAGAGGTGATCATCTTCATAGTAAATTACCTCCGAGGGATGAGCTTTTCTCGTTTCTGAAAGCTGGGAGTTATTTGATAGCTGTTCCAATGTGTTTATCCAATCTCCATTGCGGTGCAATCCCGTCATCGGCATAGTATTCGTCCATTGCTGTAATTTTATCGTTTCCTGTTTGGATAAACGAAGTTACATGGAAAGAAGCGCGTCTGTCTTTGGGATAGATACGAACAACTGTAATAATCAAATCATTTACAATTTCTACTCTCTCAACGGTTCCATCCCATTCTCCGGGATACTCACAATTCGCGGTAATATATTCATCCACCGTAGTATCGGTTAACAAGAGCAGACACGCCTGACAGTGCGTCTTTCCGGCGCTTTTTGCTTTTTTCGACTTGAAGGGCGGCAGCCCGCCTGCGTCTCAAAAAGCAAAAATCACTCGAAAATCCATCCCTGTCAGGTGCGCAGC
>URPD01000053.1 GCA_900549645.1 uncultured Eubacteriales bacterium | reverse complement strand
AGCGTGATGCGCCCGTCCTCGATGAATTCCAGCAGCGACTGCTGCTGCTTTTTGTTGAAATACTGGATCTCGTCGAGATACAGCAGCACCCCGCCGGGGGTAAGCATGGTGTCCAGCTCCGCGATAATCTGCTTGATGTCGGCGATGCCGGCGGTCGTCGCGTTGAGCTTGCGCAGACTGCGGTTAGTGCGCTGGGCGATGATGCGCGCGACGGTGGTTTTCCCCGTGCCGGAGGGGCCGTAGAATATCATGTTGGGTATCTGCCCGCTCTCAACGATACGCCTCAGCATACCGCCGGAGCCAAGTATATGCTTCTGCCCGACAACGTCGTCAAGACTGTCCGGGCGAATCTCGTCTGCCAATGGTTTATACATGAGCGCTGACCTCTGTGAATCAAAATGTGATAACATTATAGCCTTTTCCCCGGCCTTTCGTCAATGGCGTACAGCCCGAAAGAAGCATCGCACCCCATCTGCGGGACATAAATCCCGCGGATGGGGTGCATTTTTCATTTCCTTTCTATCAAGGCGAGCTTCTGCTGCCGGGTGAGCTGCTTTATCTGCCACTCGCGGCTCATCGCCGCTTCCTTCGTCTCGTACTCTTCGCTGTACGCCAGCTCCACAGGCAGATGCGACCGGGTATATTTCGCGCCGCAGCCGCTCCGGTGCGCCTCAAGGCGGGCGTCCAGATCGTTTGTCCAGCCGGTATACAGGCTGCCGTCCCCGCAGTGCAGGATATACACATAGTTCATCGCTGCACCTGACGGATGTTTTTCTCGAATTTTGAGCGCGGCCCCATGACCTCATGCCCGCATCCGCAGCAGCGCAGGCGGAAATCCGCCCCCGTGCGCAGCACCTCCCACTGCTTGCTGCCGCAGGGGTGCTCCTTTTTCATGGTGAGAATATCGCCGACCTGAATGTCCATTATTCTTCAGTCTTCTCCGCCTTTGCGGGGTGCAGCTTCTTCTGAAGCCAATCCTTGCCGTCAACATAGCGGGAGACGATGAAGGAGACGACGTAGTCACCGGCGGCATTGACCATGGTTGCCGGGGGATCGACCAGATTGCCCAGCGCGAGAGCGGCGGTGTAGGCCACGGCCAGATTATCGGGGAAGAATATTGTGCAGAGCACCAGCTCGCCGGTACCGCCGCCGCCCGGAACGCCGGACATTGCAACGGAGGAGAACACCGCGACGATTATCGCAAGTATAGCTTCCTTGGTGCCGAAGTCCATGCCGAACATACCGAAGAGGAAAGCGACCTTGATTATCGCGCTCATTGCAGAGCCGTCCATGTGCATCGTCGCGCCGAGGGGCAGGACTATTTCGCTGACGTCCTTGGAGATGCCGGTGTCCTCGGCGACCTCCATGTTGGTCGGGATAGTCGCAACGGAGGAGCAGGTGCCGAAGGAGACGGCCGCGGGCTTGAGCAGGTGCTGGAACATGACCTTTGCGGCGCCCTTGCCGCCGCCGAAGCAGGCGTATATCGGCGAGGAGATGAGCATATATGCAAAGCACATCACGTAATAGATTATCAGGGTGCGTCCGTAGTCGCCGATGAGTTCGGGGCCGTAGAAGGCGACAAGGTAGGCGAAGAAGCCGAAGAAGCCGATGGGCGCGTAGTAGGTGATGAGCTTGATGACCTTCATCAGGCAATTGGTGAGGTCTGCAAGGATCTTCGCGGTGAGGGTCTCTTTACCGCCGGCCATCTGCACGCCGAAGCCGAAGATTATCGCCGCGATTATCAGCGGAAGTATCGCCTTGCGGCTCCACAGCTCACCGAAGTCGGGCTTGGTGAAGAAGTTGATAATCATATCCGCAACGCCGAGCGTTACGCCGACCTCGCCCTGAACGGCGGGGTATTCGCCCTTGACGAGCGGGATGCAGCGGCAGAGTATGTACATGAGCACTGCGGCGATGGCTGCCGTGACCATGAAGGTCGCAACCGTCACGCCGAGCACCTTACCGGCGCGCTTGACATTGCCCATGTTTGCGATGGCGGAAGCGATGGAGCAGAACACCATCGGCACCACGACGCAGAACATCATGTTTATAAACACGGTTCCGAGCGGCTCGAGGCAGGTGGCTCCCGGCCAGACCGCGCCGACAATGCAGCCGGCGATGATGCCGGTGAGCATCGAGAGTATGAACCAATAGTCTTTTATGAAGCGTTTGGATCTGGACATGATAGGTTCTCCTTTTTAAACGAGATTACGCTATTATTATATTGCGAAATTCTGCAATGTAAATTGTTCAGATTGCTTGAAACATTGCAAAAAATGCTGTATACTCAATGCAGACTGACTGCCGGAGGCGAAGCATGGCGAAAAACACCGCTTTTGCGCGCGAGGGATATCTGCGCGAGAACTATCATTATTTCCACCTGCGCGACACCGCGGGGCAGGAGCGCGACTTTCACTTTCACGAGTTTGACAAAATCGTGCTGCTGCTGTCAGGGCGCGTGGACTACTTCGTCGAGAGCGAGGTGTACGCGCTGGAGCCGTGGTCGCTGCTGCTGGTGAAGCACCACACGATACATAAGGCGCTGATCGACAAGAGCGAACCGTACGACCGCGTCATCATCTATCTCGACCGGAAGTATTTCGAGCGCATCTTCCCCGACATGGGCATCATGGACAGCTTCGACGCCGCCGACCGGCTGGGGCGGCATCTGCTGACGCCGACCGAGGCCGAGCGCGAGGAGCTGAAGCGCTGTCTGCGCGACTATGAGCAATACGAAGCGGACAGCGGCGCGGGCGCACAGGCACTGCGTGACACGCTGATAATGCAGCTGCTCATCCGCATCCGCCGCATGGCCGACAACGGCGACGCCGCCGCGCAGTCCGAGGCACATTACGACCCGAAGATAGCGCAGGTTATGTCGTACATCAATGAAAATTTATGCGGGGAGCTGAGTGTTGATGTGTTGGCCGAGCGCGTTTTTCTGAGCAAATATCACTTTATGCGGCTTTTTAAGGCGCAGACCGGCGTGACCGTGCATGCGTACGTGCGGCAGAAGCGGCTGGTGAACGCGGCGCGGCTCATCCGCGAGGGGACGCCCGCGGCCAAGGCGGCGGCCGACAGCGGGTTCACGGACTATTCCGCGTTCCACCGCGCCTTCCGCGAGAGCTTCGGCATGAGCCCCGGAAAGCTGAAAAAATGACCGTAGGATCAATCCTACGGTCATTTTCATTTGGCTTGAAGTTTACTTTGCGAGCGCGCAGGCGGTACGAGCCGCGAGGCGGGCATTGTTCAGCACGAGCTGGATGTTGCTCTCAAGGCTGTCGCCGCCGGTCAGCTCAACGACGCGGGCAAGCAGGAACGGCGTGGTCTCCTTACCGTGGACGCCCTGCGCCTTGCACTCGGCCAGAGCCTGATCGATGGCCTTGTCGATGACTTCCTTATCCATCGAGTATTCCTCAGGGATGGGGTTCGTGACGAGCATACCGCCCTTGAACTCAAGGCCGCGCTGGGCGCGGAACATCTCGGCCAGCTCTTCGGGGCTGTCAACGCGGTAGTCGACGCTGAAGCCGCTCTTGCGGGTGTAGAACGCGGGCAGCTCGCCAGTGCCGTAGCCAATGACGGGGACGCCCTTGGTCTCCAGATACTCAAGCGTCAGGCCGAGGTCAAGGATCGACTTTGCGCCCGCGCAGACGACCATAACAGGGGTCTGAGCCAGCTCCTCAAGGTCGGCGGAAATGTCCATCGTGGTCTCGGCGCCGCGGTGTACGCCGCCGATGCCGCCGGTGGCGAAGATCTTGATGCCGGCCATGTGGGCGATTATCATAGTGGTGGTGACGGTGGTAGCGCCGTCAACTCCGCGGGCGACGAGCGCGGGCAGGTCGCGGCGGCTGGCCTTGGCGACATTGTGTCCGGCCTTGCCGAGGTGCTCTATTTCCTCATAGGTGAGTCCCGCCTTGAGGCGGCCGCCGATAACGGCGATGGTCGCGGGGACTGCTCCGTTTTCACGTATGGCCTTTTCGACGAGCATTGCGGTCTCAACATTCTTCGGGTACGGCATACCGTGGGAAATGATGGTGCTCTCCAGCGCGACGACGGGCTTGCCGGCGTCCAGCGCTTCCTGAACCTCAGGTGCTACGTCAAGATACTTATTAAGCATTACAATAACTCTCCTTTGAATTTTGCTATTGTCATTGTATTGCTTTTTGACTAAAAGGTCAATATGGCAAATTCAACAGCTTTTCCAGACATTAGTTTTCTCCGGACTTTTCGGCCTTCGCGGCCTTGCGCGCGGCACGTTTTTCGCGGCTGCGGCGATTCCATTTACGCAGAAGCGGCAGCAGCACGACAATCAGCACCGCCAGAATCACAAGCGCGGGCAGCGCACCGACGAACCAGACAAGGAAATCGGAGAAGAAGTCGCCGACGGATTTCAGCCCGCTCTTGAGCGACAGCCACAGCCGCTCGCCGTAGCTTATCTTCGCCTCCGGCGAATACTCGACTACCTCCTCGACGCTGAGGTTTACGGTGCTGTAACTCACCTGACGATCCCAGTTCGTGAGCCGCGATTTCACGGAGTCGATATTATAGCGCACGTCGGTCAGCTTATCCTCGATGTTTATTATATCCTCTACGGTCTCGGCCTTTTCAAGCATAGCGAGCAGACTCTGCTCCTGCGCCTCATACGCAGTCAGGCGCGCCTGCGCGTCGTAATACTGCGCGGTTATATTATCGGTATAGGTGTGGGTATAGGGGACGTTGCCGATGCCGGGCAGCTCGTTCATCAGCGTGCTGAAATTTTCGCTGGGGATGCGGATGGCATAGTCTGCGCTGCGGCGGCCATAGCCATTGCGGTTATAGATATTCACGCCGCGTACGCTGCTCGACTCGATGAAGCCGCCGTACTGCTCGATGAGCGCGCCGAGCTTTTCGACGGTCGTGTCAAAATCCGTGGTCTCAAGCGTTGCGTCGGCGGAATAGATTATCTTGTCGGGGTTAATGTCGCCGCTGCTCTCGCCCGCGCCATCGGCGGATAGGCCGCCCTCTTCTGCGGCAAGGCCGCCGTATTCGGCCTCTTCGTCGTACGCAATGTCGTAGTTTGCCGACGCCGGCTCCATCGGGGTGGACGATTCCTGCTTGCTGTCGGCAGCGCTGTTGCTGCTGCTCCCGCAGGCGCAGAGCGAGAAGATCATCAGTGCCGCGAGGAGAAAGGATATCAGCTTTTTCATTTTGTGTACCTCCATTTTTGAAATTTTCGTTGTCCTCTGCCTGTATGACGCATTTGTGCGGAATTATGTTCCACCGGTTTCGCAAATTCTTAATATTTGTGTAGATTTTCTGATTTTCGTTTACACGATGTTAAGATTTTGATATAATGGCCTCAGCTTTTGGGAGATATAAAAGTGAAAGGAAAGTGATTGATGGAGACAGGACTGTTCATTGCCTGCGCCGTACTGACCGCGGCCTGCGCGCTCATCGCCGTGTATTTTATGAAAGCCTGCCGGGAGAAAACATATGACCGCGCCGCGATACTGAAAACCGCCGCCGGGCTGTGCTTTCTGATGATCGGCGTGCTGTTCGCCGCCGGTATGAGCGGCGACAAGCACTTCGCGTGGCTGGTCACGGCCGGGCTTGCCTTCGGGGTGCTGGGTGATCTGCTGCTTGCGATACGCTTTATCCGCCCGGAACAGCATGACCGTTTCTTTGTGACCGGCGCGCTGTCCTTCGCCGTGGGGCACTGGCTGTACATCTACGCAATGCTCACGAAATACAGCGTGTCTTTCCCGGTCATACTGACGGTGGGCATCGTCGGGCTTGCAGCTGCGGCAACCTATGTCAAGGGCAAGAAGACCGACGCCGGACGGCTGATGGTTTTCGGCAGCGTGTATATGGCTATGGTCGTCGCCATGGGCGCGGTGTCGATAAGCGCGGCCACGGTTGCTCCCGGTGCGGCGACGCTGCTGTTCGCGGTGGGCGGGGTCATGTTCCCGGTCAGCGACAGTATTCTCAGCGCGTATTCTTTCGGTCCGGATAAGCGTTTCGGCCTGAACATCGGCGTCCACGCGACGTATTACCTCGCTCAGGCCGGCATAGCATGGTCCCTCGCGTTCGTGTAACACAGTTACATATTTCCATTATACTGGCTATTAAAATAACCGTCAAGAAGCTCTTGACGGTTATTTTTAGTCCTTTATCAGCTCGGTCACGACGTGCTGGCACAGCAGCAGCCCCGCCGACGCCGGAACCCACACCAGTGAGCCGGGGACACTGCGCCGCCCCGGTGGGGGCGCTTCGAGCTGCTCCGGTTCCATCGGCAGCTCCGGGCTGAACACGACCTGATGGTGCTTCACGCCGCGGGCGCGCAGTTCCTTGCGCATCACGCGCGCAAGCGCGCAGTTCGAGGTCTTGGAGATATCGTCGATGCGAAGCAGCCCCGCGTCGCGCTTATTGCCGGTGCCGAGTGCGGAAATTATCGGGATGCCGCGCTCAAGGCAGGTGATTATCAGATCGAGCTTGCAGCTGACGATGTCTATCGCGTCGACCACATAGTCATAATCGGCGAGGAAGCGCTCGCGGTCGGCCGCCTCATAGCGCCCCGCGATGCAGTTTATTTTGATCTGCGGGTTTATATCCCGCAGCCGCCGCGCCACGACCTCCGCCTTCGGCATACCGACGGTGGATTCCAGCGCGCAGAGCTGGCGGTTTATGTTGCTCACGCTCACGGTGTCCTGATCGACAAGGGTCATCCGCCCGACGCCGGAGCGGGCGAGCGCTTCCGCGCACCACGACCCGACGCCGCCGAGGCCAAACACCGCGACATGGCTCTTCCGCAGTCTGTCCATCGCGCTCTCGCCCAGCAGCATCCGCGCCCTGAGGGTACGTTCGTCCATAAAATTCTCCTTTGCAGAAATATGAAAACAGGTGAGAGTCGCCCCTCACCTGTTGATGGATACGGATTTATCAGCCTGCGATGCGCAGCCACCAGCCGTTCGTGACGGTCAGGGCGTTGACCTGATCCTCCACCCACTGGCTGACGGTGGTGTTCACAAGGTCGTTCTTCGCAAGCAGGTTGCTGTACAGATCGCCTTCGCCGACGTAGTACATGACGTGGTAACCCGCGTAGCTGCTGGACTCGCCATAGACGATGGCGGTGTCGCCCTTCTTGTGACCCTCGAAGCAGAACTTGTCAAACTCCTCGACAGTCGCTCCCTTGTAAACGGCGTCATACAGGCCACCGTTCTCGGCGGAGCCGGTATCCTCGGAGTAGTCCTTGGCAAGCTCGGCGAAGCTGTCCTCGGTCTTATCGCCGGCGTTGAACTCTGCGAGAAGTTCCTCGGCGCGGTTCTTTGCGAGCTCCTTGGCCTTGTCGGTGTAGCTGCCGTCAGAATCGGCAGCGGCCTTTATCAGGATGTGGCGCACCTGCGCGACAGGATAGTGGTTATCACTGCGGTCGAGGAATACGACGACGTAGCTGCCGCTACCGTCCTCTTTGTCAACGACTGTGGCGTCGCCGGCCTTGCGGCCGCTCGCCATAAGCCATTCCTTATAATCGCCGAGGTTGCCGCCGGTGATGTTGCTGCGCTCTGTAGCTTCCGCGGTGGGCGCGACCTGCGCGACGGCGCTGTTGAGCATGGCGGCATAGTTATCGTCATCGGGATTCGACTGCTTCAGTGCGGTGTATGCGGTGAGGATATCGTCGGCCGCGTCCTTCGCGGCGGCGGTGGTCTCCTCGGTGACGGCGGAGCTGGTGTTGCCGTCGGCATCGGTGTTTTCAACCTTCTCGGCGTTCACAAGATAGTAGCTGAAGGCGAACTTGTCCTGCGCGCCGTCGAAGCTCCGGTAGTGCTCCTCAAGCTCCGCATCGGTATACTCGAGGGAGGCTGCGTACTCGGTGGACACCTTGTTGGCAAGCGCGCTCTTCAGCGCCATCTCGCGCACTATGGCGCTGGTGACGCCGGTGCCGTAGTTTGCGGAGAAGTACTTGTCGCCGGAGGCATAGCCGCCTTCGCGGGCGCTGCTGTCGAGAGTTGCGATGCTGTCGTCAACCTCGGCGATCTCCTCGTCTGTGAGCGTGACGCCGTTGGCATCCGCCCATGCGCACAGCGCGGTCATCTGGCTGAGCTCACTGCGCGCCTCATCCATGAAGTAGTCGCGCCAAGTGCGCCCGTCGTCATACATGGGGCACTCCTGCTGCTTCAGACCCGCGATACCGGTGGAGGTGTCGAGACCGAAGATGCTGGCATAGCTGCCGTAGTTCTGGATCCAGTTATAGTATCTGTTGGCATACAAATAGCTCACCTCTGCGGGGCTGTAATTGGAGTCCCCAACGGAGATGGCGGTGGTATGAGTATAGAGGAAGCTGGAATTGAGGAAAATAATAAGGGCGATGAGCAGGATAACGCCTATCGTTCCAAGAGTCCAGCGGCGGTTGCTCTTGGCCTTTTTCTTCGCCGCTTCCTGTTCGGCGAGAGTCTTTTTGTCGGTGCCTGCCTCGCGGGCTGCCTGACGCTGTTTCTTTTCAGTTGATGCGCTCATTGCAATGTCATCCTTTTTTGTTACGTTTACGCCTGCTGTTCACAGGTTTTTTTATTATAACTCAAACGATTGCGAGTTTCAAGCCAATTTGCAGGAATTCACAGTTAATTTATGATATACAAACCGCGTTGCCGGAAAAATTTTTGTCATATGTCAGGCCGTCCCCGAATACAATATAGATATCGACTATACAACAGGAGGTATCACAGCATGGAAACTGACATCGACGACATGATCTTCGGCGACCACAATCCCGGTCCGAGTAGGAGATAAGGCCCGGCATGGATAGTGAAAATATTACGAGCCTGCCGTGATGCGCGTTCATCACAGCAGGCTCGTGATCATTTATTCCGCATCCGGCTCGGCGGCCGCGGGGGCGTCCGGTGCGTCCTTCATAAACATCCGCTGCAGTTGGCCGATTATCGCGCCGGAGAGCACGACGGTCAGAAGCGAGTAGGCGATGCGGCGCAGGGGGATATAGCTCAGCGACGCGAGCAGAACCACAATGTCCGCCGCGAGGTAGACCCACTGCACATTGCAGTGCAGCAGCTTACCCACGGACATCGCAAGCGCGTCATCCCCGCCGGGGGCGCCGCCCGCAAGCACACATATTCCGACTCCGCCGCCGACGAATATCGCGCCGACCACCGCCGCGAGCAGCGGCATTTCGGCGATGCCCGTCCAGAGCCGCGGGAAGCGCTCAAGTATCGCGTAGAACGCGGAGAAGGACAGGCTTGCCACGCCCGAACGGACGATGAAGCTCCAGCCGAGGACGCGCAGGCCAAGCACATAGCAGGCCGCGTTCATTACAAGCGAGGATATCGACGGTGAGAGGCCGAACCAGTGGTCAAACAGCAGGATCAGGCCGAGGACTCCGCCCTCGGTGACGCCGGACTGCGAATGGATATTATAAAGCCCGAAGGCGAGGATAAAGCTGCCGGAGAGCAGCATTATCCAGCTTTTGCGGTCAATATCACGGAAAATGCGGGAAATGCGGGAGGACAAAATAACAAACCCTTTCTAAAATGTGATGCGGGCTCAGTCCGCCGCCTTCATCGAGAGGTAGGCGTTTATAAACCCGTCCAGATCGCCGTCCATGACGTTCTGGATGTTGCCGTTTTCATACTCGGTGCGCTGATCCTTGACGAGCTGATACGGCATGAAAACATAGGAGCGGATGGCGCTGCCGAAGTCGATCTTCATCTGCACGCCCTTGATGTCACTTATCTTTTCAAGGTGCTCACGCTCCTTGATCTCCGCGAGCTTGGAGCGAAGCATCTCCTTGCAGTTTTCGAGGTTCTGGAAGTGGCTGCGCTCGACCTGACTGGAGACGACGATGCCAGTGGGGATATGGGTCAGGCGGACGGCGGACGAGGTCTTGTTGACCTTCTGGCCGCCTGCGCCGGAGGAACGGTAGACGTCCATCTTGATATCCTCGTCGCGCAGTTCGATCTCCTTATTGTCGGTTATCTCCGGCATTATCTCGACTGCGGCGAAGCTGGTCTGACGGCGGCCGGACGCGTCGAACGGAGAGATGCGGACAAGGCGATGCACACCGTGCTCGCTCTTGAGGAAGCCGTAGGCGTTGTCGCCCTCGATCTTGATAGTCGCGGACTTGATGCCGGCCTCGTCGCCGTCCTGATAATCCATGACGGTGTACTTATAGCCGTGGCGCTCCGCCCAGCGGACATACATGCGGTAAAGCATGGACGCCCAGTCCTGCGCCTCCGTGCCGCCCGCGCCGGGATGCAGCGTCAGAAGCGCGTTGTTCGCGTCGTATTCGCCGGTGAGCAGCGTTCCGAGGCGCATGGACTCCGCCTTCTCGGCGAAGTTCTTATATTCGCTCGCCAGCTCTTCGAGCATGGAGTCGTCGTCCTCCTCGATGGCCATCTCGCACATGGTGTACATGTCGTCCCACGCGGTGCAGAGCTTTTGATAGTTCTCGCATTTGTTCTTGAGCGTTTTCAGCCGCTTCTGAACCTTCTGGGAGTTCTCGACGTCGTTCCAGAAATCAGGGCGCTCGCTGGCGGCCTCCAGCTCTTCTATCTCCTTCTGCACCGCCTCAAGCTTCAGCGCGCCACGCAGAACCTCAAGCGTCGGCTTCGCGGCGTTAAGCTTTGACTTATATTCTTCAAATTCAAGCATAGGCATAGTATTTCAGCTACCTTCTAAAAATAATTAACTATGATATTATATACAAAATTCCGCAACTTGTAAATGAGTTTTTTTATCAGCATTTTTAGCGTGTAAACTTGCTTCTTGCGCTTCCATTCCGCGGTGGTTTATGTTATAGTGTATCTGAATGTAAAGATGCGGCTTTCACCGTAAAGACAAAATGAAAAAAGACAGAGGAGAAATAACGCGATGATTTCACACGGCAAAGAGATCAAGGTGTTCACCGGCAACTCCAACCCTGAGCTTGCGCGCAATATCTGCGCCCAGCTTTACCAGAACCTCGGCAACTCCACCGTATCCCAGTTTGCGGACGGCGAGTGCTCGATTTCTGTGTTTGAGCCGGTGCGCGGCAAGGATGTTTTTATCGTTCAGTCCACCTGCGGTCCCGTAAACGACAATCTTATGGAACTGCTTATTATGATCGACGCTATGCGCCGCGCCTCCGCGGGACGCATCACCGCCGTTATCCCTTACTTCGGCTACGCGCGTCAGGACCGCAAGGCCAAGAGCCGCGACCCCATCTCCGCGAAGCTCGTTGCAAACCTCATCACCGCCGCCGGCGCTGACAGAGTCCTCACGATGGATCTGCACGCAGCTCAGATTCAGGGCTTCTTCGATATCCCCGTCGACAACCTCATGGGCGCGCACCTCTTCTCCAAGCACTATGTCAAGATGTTCGGCAAGGGCAACGAGGATCTCATGGTTGTCTCGCCCGACGTCGGCAGCACCGCCCGCGCCCGCGCCTTCTCCATGAAGCTCGGCGTGAACATGGCCATCGTTGACAAGCGCCGCGAGAAGGCGAACCAGTCCGAGGTTATGAACATCATCGGCAACGTCGAGGGCAAGACCTGCATCCTGCTCGACGATATCGTCGACACCGCCGGCTCCCTCTGCGGCGCAGCGAAGGCCATCAAGGAGATTGGCGGTGCGAAGGAGGTCTACGCCTGCGCGACTCACGGCGTTCTCTCCGGCCCCGCTCTTGAGCGTATCGAGAACAGCTGCATCAAGGAAATGCTCTTCCTCGACACCATCCCCTACCCCGCGGACAAGCCCAAGCTCGACAAGATCAGCTATCTGTCCACCGCTCCCGTATTCGCGGAAGCAATCCGCAGAATTTACGAGGAAGTCTCCATCTCCAATCTGTTCGATTAATCTTTTATTTCAGAGGTAAACCATGCTTTTCAAGCGTTCAGGCGGTATAAGCTGGCTTGTCGTGTTCCTCGGCAATCCCGGCACAAAATACGAAATGACCCGTCATAACGCAGGCTTCATGGCCGGAGACGCCATGGCCAAGGCGCAGGGAGCGGCGATAAACCGCTCCCGCTTCAAGGCGCTGACCGGCACCTGCGATATCGGCGGCGAGACCGTCATGCTTATGAAGCCGCAGACATTTATGAATCTGTCCGGCGAGGCAGTGGCTCAGGCGGTGAGCTTTTATAAGCTCGCGCCGGATCACGTCATCGTCGTCTCGGACGAGGTCGCTCTGCCGATAGGGAAGCTCCGCATACGCACAAAGGGCTCCGCCGGCGGGCACAACGGACTTAAAAATATCATCGCGCTGCTCGGCACCGATCAGTTCCCTAGGATCCGTATCGGCGTCGGCGCCGCACCGCACCCTGATTACGACATGGCCGACTGGGTGCTGTCCAGCTTCAAGGGCAAAGACGCGGAGGACATTCTCGCCGCAGCCGCACGCGCGGCCGAGGCTGTCGAATGCTACATCACCAAGGGCGCAGATCGCGCCATGAACCTATATAATTGAAAGTTTGACGGCAGAGGTTTACCCTGCCGTCAATTCAAAAAGGAGGCCGCCATGAAGAAAAACTGTATTGCCATGCTGCTGGCAGGCGGGCAGGGTTCGAGACTCTACGCGCTGACCCAGAACGTGGCAAAGCCCAGCGTTCCATTCGGCGGAAAGTACCGCATAATCGACTTTCCGCTCTCCAACTGCGCAAACTCCGGTATTGACACTGTCGGCGTACTGACCCAGTACCGCCCGCTCCAGCTCAACAGCTACATAGGCAACGGTCAGCCGTGGGATCTTGACGTGTCCGACGGCGG
>URPD01000052.1 GCA_900549645.1 uncultured Eubacteriales bacterium | reverse complement strand
CTTTCGGCTGCTTGAACAATTTGCGCTAAAAATATTTGTCTAACTTTTCGGGGTCGCTTCATTGCATCCGCCGCCGGGGATTATTCTTTATTCACTTCACGAGAGATTGCCCGTCGCGTACATCACCGCAGTCAGCGCGACGACAGGAGCCGTCTCACAGCGGAGTATCCGCTCGCCCATCGAGCAAATATGCAGCCCCGCGATGCGCGCGAGATCAGCCTCGAACTGCGCGAAGCCGCCCTCAGGCCCGGTGATTATCGCGGCGCTCGCAATGCCGGGATTCGCGCCCAGTACATCGTTAAGCGCCTCCCGCTCGCCCGTCTCATACATAAACAGTCCCAGTTCTTTCTTCACCGCGACGTCCAGCGCGCCGGCGAAGTCTCCCGCCCAGCCGACCTGCGGTATTATTCCGCGCCCGGACTGCTTCGCGGCCTCCTCGGCGATACGCTGCCAGCGCTCAAGCTTCTTTTCAGGCTTATCCGGCCTTGCGACACAGCGGTCGGAATTGAAGAACAGTATCTCCTCCGCGCCGGCCTCGACGGATTTCTGGATGATATAGTCCGTCTTGTCGCCCTTTGGCAGGCCGCACAGCACCGTCACCTTCACGCTCGGCTCCGCGGGGCAGCGGACGACCTCGACCACCTCGGCCTCGACCTGCTCCTTATCTGCCTTCACGAGCCGGCATTTATAATCCGTCCCCTGTCCGTCGCAGATTATCATATCCTCGCCGGGGCGCAGCCTCAGCACGCGCACATGCTCCGCGTCGCGCCCTTTCATTATTGCCATGCCGCCCAGAATGTTTGTACCGGCCATAAAAAATCTCGGCATACGAAAATCCCCGTTTCACATTTTATTAGTATCAGTTAATGTTTCGCCAACTGATACTATTATCTCACACTTTCGCCCTTTTTGCAATACGGCGCGCCGCGCCGTCACTTTCTCCATGTCGTCGGCGCGAAGAAGGCGAGTATCGGATACAGCTCCAGTCTTCCGAAGAGCATGATGACCGAGAGCGCCATTTTCACCGGCGTCGAGAAGATGTTGAAGCAGCTCGCGGGGCCTATCTGCCCCATTCCCGGCCCGATATTTGATATGCAGGCCAGCGCCGCAGTGAAGTTCGTCGTCATGTCGTAGTCGTCCAGCGAGACGACCATTGTCCCGGCAGCGATGATGAGGACATATATAAGGAAGTATGTATACACCGCCTTGAGCGTTCCGGACTCGACCCGGCTGCCGTCAAGCTGGATGCGCGTGACGCGCCGCGGATGTATCATCCGGCGCACGTCGGACGCGGCGGATTTGACCAGCATGATAAAGCGCGACGCCTTCAGGCCACCGCCCGTGCTTCCCGCACAAGCGCCGACAAACATCAGCATCAGCAGTACCCACTGCGTGAACTGCGGCCACTGCGTGTAGTCGAGCGTACTGAAGCTCGCCATGCTGACCATGTTTGACACCGCGCCGAAATCGGCTCTCAGATTGAGCGCGACAAGCAGCGTCGCCACGATTATAGTGCCTAAGAAGAACCGCAGTTCCTCGCTCTTCAGCACGGTTTTCACGCGGCCGATCAGCAGCATGTAGTGTAGGTTGAAATTTATGCTGTAAATTATAAGCGAAATCGAGATGACAAGCTCGATATACAGGCTACCGAACGATCCTACGCTCAAAGTGTAGGTCGAGAAGCCGCCCGTGCCCGCGATCGCAAAGGAGTGCAGCAGCGCGTCATAAAAGCTCATGCCGCCGAGCATCAGCAGCACGGTGTCCGCCGCGGTGAGGAAAATGTAGATGAGATAGAGCAGCAGCGCCGTCTGCCGCGCACGGGGGACGAGCTTGCCGACCGTCGGCCCCGGAAACTCGGCGCGCATTATGTGCATCGAGTGGTCGCCGCACATCGGCATGACCGCCATCATAAACACCAGCACGCCCATGCCGCCGATCCACTGCGTGAACATGCGCCAGAACATGCAGCCGCGGCTGAGGACTTCGACCTGCAGGAGTATCGTCGCGCCGGTGGTGGTGAAGCCGGAGACGGTCTCAAACACGGCATCGAGATAATTCGGGATGTCCCCGCTGAGGACAAATGGCAGCGCGCCGAGCAGCGACATGGATATCCACACCAGCCCGACCGTCACGAAACCCTCGCGCGCATAGAAATCCTGCGTTCTGGGCTTGAGCCGCGACAGCGTCAGACCTAGCGCGCCGGTTATAATTATACTCACCGCGAAGTGCGCCACGCTCTCGCCATAGCAGACTCCAGCTATCAGCGGCAGCAGCATTAGCGCGGCAAGTATGGACATCACGAATCCCACCGTCCGCAGTATCATCCTGTAATTCATCCAAGCGTCTCCGGTTTTTATATATTTATAGATACGCAGATAGACCGTTCAGCTGCGTTTCCAGACCGACGGGAAAAACAGCACAAGTATCGGGTACAGCTCCAGCCGCCCCGCAAGCATCAGGAACGACATGAGAAGCTTTGAGAAATCGGAAAAAATCGAGAAATTGCCGGCCGGGCCGATAAGGCCAAGCCCCGGCCCCATATTTGACAGGCAGGTCAGCGCCGCGGTGAAGTTCGTCGCGGTGTCAAACCCGTCAAAGGAGATCAGCAGCGTTCCGAGCAGCAGCACGAGCATATACAGCGTGGAATACGAGAACACCGCCCGTATCACCGTCTGCTCCACCCGCTGCCCTTCCATCTGCAGACGGCTGACGCGGCGCGGCCATATCACGCGCCGCATGTCGGAAAACGCGGCTTTCAGCAGCATCATCACGCGCGAGAGCTTGAGTCCGCCGCCGGTGCTGCCCGCGCAGGCGCCGACGAACATGATTATCACCAGCAGCCACTGCGAATACTGCGGCCACTGCGTGAAATCCGCTGTGCCGAAGCCGGTACTGCTGACGAGCGAGGCGACCGTGAACGACGAATAGCGCAGTGCCTCGGCGAAGCCGCCGTACTGTCCGGAAATGTTCCAGGCGACGGTGAGCATCGAGAAGGCCACGAACACGCCGAAGCAGCGCAGCTCCTGATTTTTCAGCACGTCGCGCACGCGCCCCATGAGCAGCAGGAAATAGAGGTTGAAGTTCACGGCGAAGAGCAGCATGAACACGCTTATGACGACCTCGATATACAGGCTGTCAAACGCCGCGATGCCCGCGCCGCGCGTCGAGAAGCCGCCTGTGCCGGCGGTTGCGAAGGCGTGCAGCAGCGCGTCATAAAAGCTCATGCCGCCGCAGAGGAGCAGAACCGTCTCAACGGCGGTCATGCCCATGTATATAAGGTAGAGTATCGCCGCGGTCTTCCTCGCGCGGGGGACGAGCTTGCCGACCACGGGACCGGGAACCTCGGCACGCATGATGTGCATGGAGTGCTCACCGCTCATCGGCAGCACCGCCATAATAAATACCAGCACGCCCATGCCGCCTATCCAGTGCGTGAACATACGCCAGAACATACAGCCGCGGCTCATACCCTCGATATCCGTCAACAGCGTGGAGCCGGTGGTCGTAAAGCCGGAGACGGTTTCAAACAGCGCATCCACATAATGCGGAATGTCCCCGCTGATGACGAAGGGGAGCGCTCCGAGCAGCGACATCAGTATCCATGACAGACCGACCGCCGTGAAGCCCTCGCGCGCGTATATATCGCGGTTTTTCGGCTTGAACAGCATGAAAACGCCGCCAAGCGCTGCGGCCGCCGCGATCGTGACCGCAAAATTGAGCACATTTTCGCCGTAGCACAGTCCGGCGATAAGCGGAAGCACCAGCAGCGCCGCAAGGATCAGCAGCACCATGCCAAGTATCCGCGCAATCATTCTGTAATTCATAGCGTTTATTTGTCAACGATACCGTCTATGGTTTTGAGCTTGCCTGCGCTGGACACGATTATCGCGTGATCTCCGGCGCAGATGGTGGTTTCGCCGTCGGGGATTATACTGCGGTTGCCGCGGATGACGGCGCAGATCAGCACGTTCGGCTTGAGCTTCAGCGACTTGAGCGGGATGCCGATGCAGGCCGCGCCATCAGTCACGCGGAACTCCAGCGCCTCGACCTTGCCGTCGGCAAGGCGGTACAGCGTCTCCATGCTGCTGCCCATCGAGTCGTGCATCGCGCGGACATAGCGCGCGAGCTGCTGCGCGACCAGCTCCTTCGGCGTGACGATGCAGTCAAGGTCAGAGCTTTCGAGTATTTCGGTGAAGTGCTCGCGGTTGACCTTGGTGACGATGCTGCCGACGGCGCGCTTCTTCGCGTAGAGCGAGGTGATGATATTGTCGCCATCGTCGCCGGTGAGCGCGACGAACGCGTCCGTCGTGCGGATGCCCTCTTCAAGCAGGACTTCACTGCGCGTCGCGTCGCCGCAGACGATGTTCGCGCCGGGCAGGATATCGCACAGATGCTCACAGCGTTCGGGGCTGCGGTCGATGACGGACACTCCGATGCCGCTCTCCTGAAGCAGTCTTGTCAGGTACACCGCGATGCGGCTGCCGCCCATTATCATAACGTTGCGCACGGGCTTTTTATACTGCCCCATGGCCATGAAGAACTTGCGCAGTTCCTTTGTGGCGCCGGTGATGCTCAGACGGTCGCCCGCGTGAAGGGTAAATTCGCCGTTCGGGATGATCGCCTCGCCGCCGCGCTCCACGACGCTGACCAGCACCTTCGCTCCGCAGACCGAAGACAGATCTTTCAGCTTCATGCCGTCAAGCTTCCCGCGCTCACGCACGCGGTGCTCCACGATCTCAACGCTGCCCTTGGAGAAGGTATCGACTCTGGCGGCACTGGGGAAGCGCAGTATGCGCGCGATCTCCTTGGCGCACTCGTATTCGGGGTTTATGGTTATCGACAGGCCAAGCACCTCGCGCAGGAATTCCGTCTGCCGCAGGTATTCGGTGTCTCTTATACGCGCGATGACGTGCTTTGTGCCGAGCTTGCGCGCGGTGATGCCGCAGACCATGTTGACCTCGTCCTGCTGGGTCGCGGCCATGAGGAGATCGGCCTCCGCCGCGCCCGCGCCGAGCAGCGTCTCATGGTTCGTCGCGCTGCCCTCCACGCATATGACGTCAAGCTCGTTGGAGAGGTGGGTTATGGTTTCGGGGTTGCGGTCGATGACCGTGATATCGTGCCCCTCCTCGGAGAGTATTTTTGCAACAGAGTAACCGACCTTGCCGGCTCCTACAATAATTATTTTCATAACTTGCTCCTTGGCATAAAAAGTACGCAAAAACCTTTTATATTATATCATTTTCCCGCATTAAGGCAAGGGCAATTTGCCTTTTTGCCGGTCTGGAGCGCAATTCTCGCTGTGAGAGAGAGATTTTCGGTTTAAGGGCTGGTATTTTTTCTTGCAATTTTGTAGAATGAGACTGCACAAGGCCAAGTGACTTCATTATTGAGGAGAAAATATATGGAAAA
Organism: uncultured Eubacteriales bacterium; assembly: GCA_900549645.1. GTDB lineage: Bacteria > Bacillota > Clostridia > Oscillospirales > Oscillospiraceae > Limivicinus. The sequence goes on along the minus strand of URPD01000052.1, from coordinate 8,301 downwards.
GAAAACCATTGGCAGCTTCATAGCCGCCCTGCGTAGGGCGAACGGGCTTACGCAAAAAGAGCTTGCCGAAAAGCTCAACGTCTCCGACAAGGCGGTCAGCCGCTGGGAGCGCGACGAGTGCTATCCAGACCTGACAATGATACCCGCGCTGGCGGAGATCTTCGGCGTCAGCTGCGACGAGCTTTTAAACGGCGGGCGCATAAACAGCGTGGAGCGCCAGCCGCGGCAGGAGCAGAAGACCGCGAAGCAGATAGACTTCCTTATAAACCGTGTGCGCGCGAGCTTCGCCGTCCACTCGGCGGGGATATACGCGCTCAGCGCGCTCGGCCTGCTGGCGGCGCTTGTCTGCAACACGGTGTTCGACCGCGCGTATCTCGGCTTCTTCCTCGCATGCGTGTTCTATGTGGGCGGGCTTATGTGGCTTACGACGAAGCTCATCGCTTCGTTTTCCGCGCTGGTATACGAGACGGAGTCGCCGCTGCTCGACCGCGTGAAGGAGAAGATCGTCCGCGGCGCGGCGGGGAATCTGACCGGCGTACTCATTATGTTCGCCGCCGTCCTGCCGCTGATAGTCGTGGTGAACAGCCCCTACTACGGGCTTGATATCAGCGACTGGGCGAGATACGGCCTCGTCTTTGCCGGCATCGCCGCCGTTATCGGCCTGATGATATGCGTGGCAGTGCCGCGGATATGCACGGCGCGCGGCGTGTACGTGCCGGAGGAGATGACCGTGAAGGCCGACAAGCTGCGGCTGAAGAGCGCGCTGATCCTCGTGGCAGTGCTAGTCGTGACCGCGGCGGTGCAGATAGCGCTGAACTACGACACCAGGCTTTTTGCCGACTCCACCTCGTTTGCCAACGTCGATGACTTCGTCACATTCATGGAGACGAAGCAGACCTCGGACGGGTACAATGACGCTCCCGCAACTGCGGTGGAATACGACGCGCCGGCATATGATTCGAGACAGTGGCGCGAGCAGCACACCCATAGCATAGAAGCGCCGGACGGCAGCGTGGTATGCACATATATTCAGCGCAACGAAAACGTAGCCAGCATGAGCTTCACGTGGGTCGAAAACGAGCTTGTGAGCATAAAGGTTATAACCAGCGACCAACTGCGCGTGGCATGGCAGCGCCAGACGCTGATGAACGAAGCGTTCATCGCAGTATACATCGTTGAGGCCGCCGTCTGCCTGATCGTGTACCGGTCGAAAAAGAAGAAGATATCGTAATAAGCGATTCTGAAACAACCACGGTTTCTGTTGAAACCGTGGTTGTTTTTCATGGGGCTTTATAGAGGATCACTTGATGTACTGCTTGTCGTAATTGCCCTGAATGCACTTTACCATGACGGTAAGAACATCGTTGAACGGGGTGGGGATACCAAGCTCCCTGCCGTACTGGGAGATCATGCCGTTGAGCACGCCGACCTCGGTCTGGCGGTGGTTCATCAGCATATCCTGAGCCATGGAGGGATAGTAGTCGCCCATGTTGTCGATGAAGTTCTTCAGGTGGGTGTTCATAAACTCATCCGCATCGAAGGGGCAGCCCTTCGCCGTTGCGACTGCGCAGCATTCGCTGACGACGCCGCGGAACAGCTGCATGCCGTACTCGTCGTCCGCAACCTCAATTATCTTGAGTCTCACAAGCGCGCAGACGGTGTTGACGGTGCAGTTGATGATGACCTTGCGCCAGATGTAAGGCCAGTCGTCATCGTGGAACTCCGCAAGGCAGCCGCCCGCGGTGAACACCTTGGCCAGATACTCGCCCGCCGCATCGACGATCGCGTCGTGCGCCATGGGGCCGAAGTGGACAAGAAGACCCTTGACCTCGGTGCTGACGCAGCAGCCGGGTCCCTTCAGCGCGGTGCCGAGTGCGCCGCTGCCGACGATGATGCGGTTTGCCGGGAAGTGCTTCATCAGGATGTCGGAGTTGCCGAGGCCGTTTATCAGGGAAACGACGACGGTGTCCTTGCCTATGCAGGGCATCGCGCTCTTCACGGCGTTGTCAAGCTGAGTCGCCTTGGTGATGAAGATGACGATATCCATGATGCCGATGTTGTCGGCGTTGTACGCGGTTTTGAAGCCGTCAAGATGATACTTGGTGTCGGGGTAGATGATGAAGTCAAGGCCGTCCTTGGCGATCTTGTCCATGTGCTCCTTGTACATATCGACAAGCGTCAGATCGGCGCCGCCCTTTCTCAGATAACCGGCGAACACGCTGCCGGCTGCGCCGCAGCCAACTATTGCTATTTTCATTTTATTTTATCTCCTTAATCAGAATGCGCCTTCGCAGAACTTCGTGGTAACTGCGCCGGAAGCCGCGGAGGAAACGCTGTTGCAGTACTTCACGAGGTAGCCGGACTTGACCTTGAGCGGAGGTCTCTTCCACTCGGCGATACGTCTGTCTATCTCGGCCTGATCCACGTTCAGGTTGATGGTACGGTTGGGGATGTCAACGGTAATGGTGTCGCCGTCCTCGATGACGGAGAACACGCCGCCCTCCATGGCCTCCGGGGAGACGTGGCCGATGGCCGCGCCGCGGGTTGCGCCGGAGAAGCGTCCGTCGGTCAGCAGGGAGACAGTTTCGCCGAGACCCTTGCCGACGATGGCCGCGGTCGGGGAGAGCATTTCACGCATACCGGGACCGCCCTTCGGACCTTCGTACTTGATGACAACCATGTCGCCCGGTACGATCTTGCCGTCCAGAATGGCCTGTGCGGCCTCTTCCATGTACCAGAACACTCTCGCTCTGCCGGTGTGCTTCATCATCGCGTCGCACACGGCGGCCGCCTTGACAACACAGCCCTGAGGGGCGAGGTTGCCGTAGAGCACCGCGAGGCCGCCGTGCTTGCTGTACGGCTCCTCGATATGGTGGATGACGCTATAATCCTTGACGCTGCAGCCCTCAAGCTGCTCGCCGACGGTCTTGCCGCTGACGGTGAGGCAGTCGGTGTGGATGAGGTTTGCCTTGTTCAGCTCGCTCATCACCGCGTATATGCCGCCCGCGCGGTACAGATCGTCCATGTGGTGGTGTCCGTTCGGGCTGATCTTGCAGAGGTTCGGGGTCTGGAGGCTGATCTCGTCAAACTTCTTGAGCGGCAGGCTTATGCCAAGCTCGTTTGCGATTGCGGGCAGGTGCAGAGTGGTGTTGGTGGAGCCTGCGATCGCCATGTCGACGCGGATCGCGTTTTCGAGCGCTTTCTCAGTGATGATGTCTCTGGGGCGCACGTTCTCGATGACCTGTCTGACGGCGTTCATACCGGCGCGCTTTGCAAGCGCAAGGCGCTCGCCGTAGTAGGAGGGGATAGTGCCGTTGCCGGGCAGGGCGATGCCGAGCGCTTCGGCGAGGCAGTTCATGGAGTTTGCGGTGAACATACCGGAGCAGGAGCCGCAGCCGGGGCAGCAGTGCTGGGTCAGCTCCTCCTGCTCGGCCTCGGTCATGTCGCCGTTGCGAACCTTGCCGACGGTCTCAATGCAGGCGCTGTAATCGGACACGTCGCCCTTGTAGTGGCCGGTGGGCATGGGGCCGCCGCTGATGACGACGGCGGGGATGTTCATTCTGGCCGCGGCCATGATAGCGCCGGGGACGGTCTTGTCACAGCTCACGACGAGAACCAGACCGTCAAGGCCATGCGCCATGGTCATGGACTCGATGCTATCGGCGATAAGCTCGCGGCTGGGCAGCGGGTACATCATGCCCTTGTGAGCCATGGTGATGCCGTCGCAGATGGCGATGGTCGGGAACTCCACGGGGATGCCGCCCGCCATGAGAACGCCCTGCTTCGCCGCGTCGGCGATGCCGCGCAGGTGGAAGTGACCCGGAACGATCTCATTGAAGGTGTTCACAACGCCTATAAGGGGCTTTTTGCCGATATTCTCCTGAAGATGGCCGGTGGCGTACAGGAGGGATCTTGCGTCGGCGTGCTCTACGCCGGTGTATATCTTTTCGCTGTTGAGCATCAGGCTTTCTCCTTCCCTGCTGCGGCTTCCTTCGCCGCGACAACGATGTCGGAGACGGCGAGACCGTAAGCGTCAAGCAGCTCTGCCGCCTTGCCGCTGCGGGCATAGACGTCTCTGAGGCCGAGGCGCAGGACGCGGCACGGATGATAGTGGCATGCGACCTCGCAGATGGCGCTGGACATGCCGCCATAGAAGTTGTGGTCTTCGACCGCGACAGCGCAGTTGGTGCGGCTGAGGACTTCAGCAACGCCCTTGCTGTCGAGGGGCTTGATGGTGGAAACGTCGATGACGGTGGCGTTCACGCCCTCGGCCTTGAGCTGCTCCGCCGCCTCGATGGCGCGGTTCATAATAAAGCCGCTGGCGAAGATAGCGACGTCGTCGCCGTAGCGCAGGACTTCGCGGATCTTGCCGAACTCGTACGGGGTTCCCTCCGGGAACACCTCAGGCTCTCTGCCGCTGCCGAGACGCAGGTAGGCGGGGCCGTCGAGCTTCATCATTGCCGCCGCGGCATGGTATGCCTGCTGTGCATCCGCCGGGCAGAGTATCTTCACGCCGGGCATACTGCGCAGGATGCCGACGTCTTCATAGAACTGGTGGGTAACGCCCTCGCGCTCGCCGCCGAGCATACCGCCGTTGAGGCCGATGAGCTTGACGTTGAGGCCGGGGTAAGCGACAAAGGTACGGATCATCTCGCAGGCTCTCATCGTGAGGAAGCCAGCATAGGAGACGACGACGGGCTTCATGCCGGTGGTAGCAAGGCCGGCGGCGATATCGACCGCGTCCTGCTCGGCAATGCCGACTTCGATAACTCTGTCGGGGAACTCTTCCCTGAACTTGGTGGCTCTCGCGGCCGCAACCGCGTCCGGGGAGATAAGGACTATTTTGTCATCCTCGCGGGCAAGCTCGGTGATGGCCCGCATAGCGGCTTCTCTTGTACTCTTAGTATTCATTCTTCAGCACCTCACATTTTGTCCCGGAGAGCTTCTCTGGCAATCTCTACTTCTTCGTCTGTGGGGACCTTCTTATGCCACGCGTTGTTGTCCTCCATGTAGGGGATGCCCTTGCCCTTTACGGTCTTGCAGGCGATGAGGGACGGGCGGTCGGTGACCTTCTTCGCTTCCTCGATGGCGGCAAGAATGGCGTTTATGTCGTGTCCGTCGATGCTCTGAACGTGCCAGTGGAAGGCTTCCCACTTGTCCTGCACGGGGTAAAGGCTGGAAAGCTCCGTGACCTTGCCGCCGGACTGGTGGTTGTTCAGGTCGGCAAAGACTATGAGGTTGCCCGCCTTGAGCTTTGCGGCTGCCATAGCGGCCTCCCAGATGATGCCTTCCTCTTCCTCACCGTCGCCGACGATGACGAAAACGTTGTTGTCGATGCCCTGCATACGGCAGCCAAGCGCCATGCCGAGGCCGATCGCCACGCCGTTGCCGAGGGAGCCGGAAACGGTGTCGACACCGGGGATCTTGTTCATATCAGGATGTCCCTGAAGGAAGCTGCCGAGAGAACGAAGCCCCTTCAGCTCCTCCAGCGGGAAATAGCCTCTGCGTGCAAGCGCAGCATACAGGATGGGGCAGGCATGTCCCTTGGAGAGGACGAAGCGGTCTCTTTCGTTCCAATGCGGATTCTTGGGGTCGAGTCTCAGCTCGTTAAAGAACAGAACGGACATGATGTCCGCTATGGACATGCAGGGGCCGGGATGTCCGTCCCCAGCGTCATGCACGGTCTCAACCACGTCAAGACGCAGCCGGTTAGCCATGCGGGATAGTTCATCAACAGTCATTATATTTGCACCTCCGTTAGTATGCCCTATGTAGGATGTTTAAATCATATCAACATGCCACGCTTTTGTAAAGCCCTTCTCGTTATTTTTTTCATTTTCGTTGATTTGACCATATTGCTTCCCCGAAAATTGTACATAATTATCTGTTAAGAACTCGTAAATCGTCGTTTTTCAGGGGCTTTCGGGAGGTTTTGTGGTGTCACACCCGCTTTTTCACCGCCAGAACATAGTTCACGCCCTTCGGCGCGCGCATATCGCCCCGGCACGGCGCGAAATACCGCTTCGTCATCTCCTCATCGTCGAGCTGTTCATAGATGAGGAAGCCGCAGTCGGCCAGCATTTTCTCCATCCCGGCGGCGGTGTATTTCGCCTTCGTGCTCTCCCCCGACGCGCCCGCGAGCTGTTCGTTTCTGCGCGTCTCGCCTGAGCCGTCCATCGTCTGGTAGTCGAAGCATATCGCGGAACCGTCCGACCACAGGTCGGAGATCGACCGGAGAAAGACGCGGAAAGATTCGCTGTCCAGATAATAGCTGAGGCCGAGCAGGCTTCCGAAGGACTTGTTCCCCGGTCTAAAGCCCGCGCCGCGCAGAAGAGTTGTCTACCCCGCGTCGGCCAAGTCGCACGGGACATACTCCACCGCCGCTTTTTCCTCAATGCCGCTTCGCTCTATGCGCCGCTTCTTGTCCGCGATCAGCTCCGGCTGATCCAGCTAGTAAACGCGCAGTCCCTGCACCGGCGCACGGAGAGCGAAGGTGTCGTACCCCGCCGCAAACAGCACATACTGCCTGCATCCGAGACGCACTTCGTTCGTCAGGCACTGCTCCGCAAACGCGCTGCGGCCGAGCACGGACGGCGACAGCTGGCCGTCCACTGCGATTTTGAGCGCATCGTCGGCGCTCCCCGTGAAGCCCGGCGCGAAGAACCGTATCCCCTGCGCTATGTGCGCGGCGATCTCGTCGTAGTCGCCGCCCAGAAGCGCCGCGGCCGCGCTGTCGCCGAATATCGGCCTCTCGTTGGTCTTGTAATGATACGCCCGCGCAAAGCAACTTATTTTCGCCGTCAAATTTTCCATATTCTTCTTGTTATTCGTTTGTACCGGCAGTCGAGCGCGCCGCCCGCCGGCCGTATTCTTATTACTATAAAAATCCGTTATTTTCAAGTCTGGAAATTTTGCAGGAAATGTGGTAATATAAACACGCTGGATGAGGAAAAATTAATATTTGATGATGAAAATCCACAGCCGACTTTCAAAAGTCGGCTGTGGGTTTTTGTTATATGAACTTCCACCATCTTGCGCCGTGCGCAAGACTGTTCGGTCGCTCAAACACGAAGCTATCAGAATGTTTGTGCCGAAAGCTGCAAAAAGCTGTCGTCATTTCTTCGGCAGTTTCTTTCATACCGTTTTCCAGCCAGTAGATGTCATATTATAAAGTGCACCAGCGTAATAATACAGTTTCATTTCTGACGATTTGAAGCGGCATGAATAACCGCTCACTTTCAGTTACTTCGCGCCGGTCAGCAGCTTGTCCAGAGGGATTCGTTCCGGGTATTTTCCCTCGGTCAGAATATCGCTTAAATATCTGTTGTCCAGAATCATATCATCCCGGATAAGCTGCCAGTTTGCCTTTTTCCTGAAAAGCACCTTGAAGATCAGGAAATTCATAATCGCCCCGATTACCGGCGTGGTCATGCCGAAAGCCTCTGTATGAGAAAAATGGCAACCTGTCTCTGTTCGCTTTCCCTCAAAGGTAATAAAAGCTGTCTTCTTGTCGCTCTGGAAGACTATGCGGAAGTGGTTTTCGTCCTGTTCGCATTCTGTAATCGCGCCGGTCACATCGTAGTCCATCCCCATGACGATCTCGCGGAAGCGGATCTTGCTTCCTGCACGATAGTTCCCGTCATAGAGATTGCATTCGATGTGGTAGGGACTCCATTTCACAAACTCTTCCTCAAAGTTAGCAGTCCATGCCTCCATTTTTTCATAGGGCGCCGGAATCTCTATCTGCTCTGTAAGAATAACCATTTTTTCTATTCCCCGTTTCTGTCAAAGAGGCATCGGCGTTCTGGCAATCTCAATGATTACGACAACGGCAATCACAAGCTCCGCAATCCCGCATAAATACAGGCTTTTTAACGCATTTGAAATTATTCAAATTCGTTGTTGGGCATCATATTTAACGGATTTTGCTTCATAAATTTGATACCTCATTTTTTTGATTATTTGATGTGTCCATATTATCCAGCCCTATACGATGGGCTGTTATCAAATTGTTATCGGTGGTGATAACGGGGGGTAGCAGGGTTGTTGTTTTCTCTGGTGGTTTACAACTACATTTTACCACGAAAGGCAGGGAAATGCAATAACCATCCTTGCTGTGGCGTATCAAGGAATCTTACTGAACATATGGCGCACCTTATCCAAACGGCTGTTTGGACGGCGGGGCTGGATGACTGGCTTGCCGACAGCGGCCTGATACCCTTTCAGTTCTGTAAGGCATACGCTCTGCCCGTTGGTGTAAAAGGCCAGATCAGTACGGTATGCCTGTATACAGCGGGCGGG
>URPD01000051.1 GCA_900549645.1 uncultured Eubacteriales bacterium | reverse complement strand
CTCCCCCGCTGCTCTCTTATCTGTGCCCTGCTGCACATGTTTTTTGACAGACTGAGAATAACCCCGACCATATGGTCGGGGTTATTCTATTGCAGGCGGGCTTTCAGGCTCTCCCACAGCTCTATGATCTTGAATTTCAGCAGGTATCCGTCCTGCTCGCTGATTATGCCGTAATCCTCCGTCTCCATCGCCGCGCGCAGTTCCTCTTCCGTCACGGCGCCGGTGCACAGTGGCGGGAAGGCCACGCACCACCAGTTGTGCCCCTCTCCCTCGCCGAGTATCACGCGCAGGGACTCGTATTCCCCCGCCGGGAGCGCGAAGCCGTCATAGCGCCGCGTCGGATATCTCTCGCGGCCAAGTGTGACTCGTACCGTCCGCCCCTCGGCGGCGGATTCGGCGGCCTTTGCAATGCCGTCGGTATTCGCCGCGATAAGCTCGCGCGCGGCTTCCGCGTCCGCCGCGCCGTCGAGCCGCGGAGCCAGATACTCCAGCACGGCGTCGCGCACGCGGAGCTTTATTTCCTGCTCCTGCGTCTCGTCGGACGCCGCGATGACGTGCAGACGTATCAGCCGCGAGCTTATTGAGCTTTGCCGCGCCTCCGCCCACGCGCCCGCGCACAGGCTGATACTCAGCGCCAGCAGCGCCGCCAGCTCCCAGATCCGCAGACTTCTTTCCTTATTATAATTACGCATAAAACAACCGCCTCACTATGTATCGTTGTACACAGTATCGGCGGCTGTTTTGATTTTTATACAACGGCTCGCGCAAAATCCGCTCAGGCCAGCGCCCTGACCCCGACCGCGAGACAGCAGAAGCCGTAATCCTTCTTCAGCTCGTCGCGCGCGGCCTCGGCGGCGGCCTTATCGGTAAAGATGCCGAAAACGGCGGAGCCGGTGCCGGTCATAACCGCGCCGAGCGCGCCATGGTCGATAAGCACGGCCTTTATCGCCATGACCGTCCTCATTCGGCGGTCGTTCACGTCCTCGAAAACGTTATACATCCTGCGGCAGACTTCGCCCAGATTCGCCCGCTCCAGCGCGGAAACGATGCCCGCCGTGTCGGGATGGCGGCGCAGGCTGACCTGATCGAGCTTGCGGAACAGCTCCGGCGTGGATATCGAAAATTGCGGCTTGCAGATGATGAAAACGCAGTCCGGCAGCGGTGACAGCGGGGTGAGCAGTTCGCCGCGCCCGCGCGCAAGCATCGTGCCGCCGCGGACGCAGAACGCGACGTCCGACCCGACTTCCGCGCCGAGTTCTTCAAGCCGTTCGACGCTGAACCGGTTCCCGAACGCGCGGTTCAGCCCGCGCAGTACCGCCGCGGCATCCGTCGAGCCGCCGGCCATGCCCGCGCCGACCGGGATGCGCTTATCAATGCGGATGCACAGGCCGCGCTCCGGCTCGCCCGCGGCTTCGAAAAATTTCTTTGCCGCCCTGACCGCGAGGTTCCGCTCGTCGCCGGGGATGAACGGAAGATTCGTCCGGGCAAAGATGCGGCTGCCGTCGGTGAAGCCGAGGCGCACATCGTCGCACAGGGAGACGGTCTGCATCACCATCGCCATGTCGTGATACCCGTCGTCCCGCCGCGCGGTGACGTCCAGCGAGATATTTATTTTTGCATAGGCCTTTTCAATTATATCTTCACGCAAACAGATACACTCTCATTTCATAGGGTCTGGTCGTAAAGCCCTCGGATATGACGAAATTATGCTCATAATTGTTCAGCACAAGCGTGGCCTTGCTGATCTTCAGGCTTTCGGGCGCGTCGAAGCGCACCGCGTCCCGCGTGAACGAGCATATGACCAGCAGCTTTTTGTCCTCATAGCTGCGCAGATAGACATAGAGATTCTTGTCGTTGGGCAGCAGCTCCTGATAGTCGCCGTAGATGGCGATGGGGTTTTCCTTGCGGAACTTCAGCAGCTTGCGGTAGAAGTTCAGCAGCGAGTCCGGATCGTCCTCCTGTGAGGCGACGTTTATCTCGGTATAATTATCGTTGACGTAGAACCACGGCTTGCCGGTGGAGAAGCCCGCGTTCTCGCCGTCAGACCACTGCATGGGCGAGCGAGCGCTGTCGCGGCAGGAGCGCTGCACCATCTCCAGCACCTTTTTCTTCGGCATGATCTTGGACGCGATGCGCACGGCGTTATGGGTCATAACGTCCTCGTACATGTTCACGTCTGGCAGGCGCAGGTTCAGCATGCCGATCTCCTGCCCCTGATAGATGAACGGCGTGCCGCGCTGGAGCATATACATCGCGGCCAGCATCTTGCCGCTCTCGTTGCGGTAGGCCTCGTTGCCGTAGCGGCTGATTATGCGCGGGTGATCGTGGTTTTCGATATACAGCGCGTTCCAGCCGCGCCCGGCCAGCTTATACTGCCAGTCGCTGAAGGCGCGCTTCATCTTGACGAGGTTGAAGGGCAGCTGCACCATGTCTATCATAAAGCAGTCCGCCTCCATGTGCGAGAAGGCGATCATCTCGTCGAGCACCTGATCCGGCCCCTCGGTGACATACCGGAGGGCGATGTCCGCCGTGGTCAGCGGGCTTTCGCCGACGGTGAAGCAGTCGTAGCAGTCGAGCACGTCGCGCTTGAACTCCATGAGATATTCATGCACCCGCGGGCCGTTTGAGTAGTATTTATAGCCGTTGGCCGCGGGAAGCCACGGGTGGGAGTCCGGCAGTCCCTCGGTTTTGGAAATAAACGTGATGACGTCCTCGCGGAAGCCGTCCACGCCCATGTCCAGCCAGAACTGCATGATACGCTTGACCTCCTCGCGCACCTTCGGGTTATCCATGTTGAGGTCGGGCTGCTTTTTGGCGAACACGTGCAGATAGTATTCGTCCAGCCCCTCGTCGTATTCCCACGCGCCGCCCTCAAACATGCTCGTCCAGTTGTTCGGCGGACGGCGTTTGCCGCGCACGGTCTTGCCCGGACGCCATATATAATAGTCGTGATAGGGGTTATCCTTGCTCTTGCGGCTCTCGATGAACCATTTGTGCTCGTCGCTGGTATGGTTGACGACGAGATCCATGAACACGCGCATACCGCGCTCATGCGCGCCGTCAAGCACCTGACGGAATACGCCGAGGTCGCCGTACTCCGGGTTTATGTCCATATAGTCGGAAATATCGTAGCCGAAGTCCGCGTTCGGGGACGGGTATATCGGCGAGAACCATATCGCGTCCACGCCGAGGCTCTTGATGTAATTCAGCTTTGACAGCACGCCCCACAGGTCGCCGATACCATCGCCGTTGCCGTCGCAGAAGCTGCGTGTCCAGATCTGGTACACCGCCATTTCCTTATGCCACTGCTTTGATGCCATTACAGCACCTCCCTTTTATGCTGGTATTTTACCACGTTTTTGCATAGCGCTCAACATTTTTCTTATTTTTTCCGGTCAATTGCGGCGTACCCGCCCGACACTGCGCGCATATATTGACTTTGTGCGTAGAAAACGTTATAATATAAGTTGTATAAGTGTGTTTGAAAGGATATGCTTTTTCCATGAAAAAACGTTTATTCTCTTTTCTTATGATTTTCGTCCTGCTGCTCGGCATTATGCCGGCTGCATCGGCTGATTATATGTCCCTCAACTCCGCTGTTGCCGGAGAACGGCTTGACATGATAATCAAGCAGAACGAGTATTCCTCCGTCGCCTGCACGGACGGTTCCATCCCGAACGGCTGCGTCATCGAAACGGAGATTCGGGACGGCGTGTATCACCACTATCTGCGCGGCACCCCCATGTACGCCGGGGATTACAGCTTTACGCTCACCTTCTCCAACGACGGCATCTCCTCCGGCGCGACGACCGTGTGCTCCCTGACCATCGTGGCCGCGAACCCGACCGTCAGTATGCCGGACAACATCCGCTGCTACGAGGGCGATCAGGTGCAGATAGACCTGCGCGCCACTGTCGCCGACTACGGCACACTGAGCTATCAGTGGTACTACAATAACTACAACAGCAATCACGACGGCACCCTCATAAAGGACGAGACCTCCTCGATCTACAAGCCCAGCACCTCCGCCACCGGCACCACATATTATTACTGCGAAGTGACCAACACCAATAAAGGCAGCACCTCCACCTTCATTTCCGCGACCGTCGCCGTGACAGTTGAGGAGGCCGCCGTGTCTTACATCAGCGTCAGCACCCTGCCGAAGCGCACCGAGTACACCGTCGGCGACTGGCTCGACGCGACGGGCATGAAGCTGCACGTCGTATACACCAACGGCCGCACCGAGGACATCGACGCAGGCTTCGGACTGTACCCGACTGAGCTTACCGACGCGGGCACGATCAACATCACCGTCGACTATAAGGGCAAGGAGTGCACCTTCCCCGTAACGGTCAAGGAAGATGAAAAGAAGATCGAGAACATGAGCATCATCTCCAAGCCCACCAAGCTTGAATACAACGTCGGCGACACGCTCGATACCACCGGGCTGAAGCTTCGCGTGAGCTACGCCGGCGGCAAGACCGAGGATGTCACCACCGGCTTCACCTGCACCCCCACCACCCTCAGCAAGGAGGGCACTCAGGCCATAACCGTCACCTACGGCGGCAAGAGCACCAGCTTCACCGTCAAGGTCAGTAAGGCGAACGACGATGTGCAGAGCATCACCATCGCTGTGCAGCCGACGAAGCTGACCTACAAGGTCGGCGAAAGTCTGGACACCACCGGCATGAAGCTCACCGTCAGAACCAGCTCCGAGACCAAGGACATCACCACCGGCTTTACCTGCACCCCGACCAGCTTCACCAAGGCCGGTGAGTACGAGATAAAGGTCATATACGGCGGCAAGGAGACGACCTTCAAGGTCTCTGTCACCGAGGATGCGTCGGCAAGCCCCGAAGCGAGCGCAACGCCCACCGTGTCGCCCACGCCCAGCAGCGAGCCTCAGCCGGTCGCAAAGAAGTCCAACGCCCTGCTCATCGTCGGCATCATTGCCGCGATCCTCGCGCTGGCCGCGCTCGGCGCATATGTCTACGTTATGAACCGCGGCAAGGGCGGCGGCAGACGCAGAAGATAACGGGTTTCAAACGCAGCCGCGCCATTGCGGCTGCGTTTTCAATACGGCGGAACGGAAGAAAATTTTGCGGTGTCGTGGTATACCGACTCCGCGACTGACCGCCGCCGGAAAATTTTTGTCCGCATTATCCCAAGGAAAAAACGAAAAGTTATTGACAACCGGTATATAAATATGGTATTATCTCTTGGCTGAATAGGGAATGGCCATGCGGGTGTAGTTCAATGGTAGAACACCAGCCTTCCAAGCTGGATACGTGGGTTCGATTCCCATCGCCCGCTCCATCAAAGCGGAAATATGCGCCAATAGCTCAGCAGGATAGAGCAACTGCCTTCTAAGCAGTAGGTCGGGGGTTCGAATCCCTCTTGGCGTGCCATTTGATATAACATCCGAAAGGATTTTATATATAACTTAATATGGTGGGATTAGCTCAGTTGGCAGAGCACCGGATTGTGGTTCCGGGTGTCGTGGGTTCGAGCCCCATATCCCACCCCATATTAAAGAGGCCGGCTGTGCCGGCCTCTTTAAAGTAAAAATCTTGGGATGTAGTGTAATGGTAACACACCGGACTTTGACTCCGATATAGTGGGTTCGAGTCCCGCCATCCCAGCCAGCCGCCCCAATAGCTCAGTAGGTAGAGCACCTGCCTTTTAAGCAGGGTGTCCGGGGTTCGAATCCCCGTTGGAGCACCAAGAAAGAAGCCTCTTTTGTCCGGTAGACAAAAGAGGCTTCTTTCAACGAAATAAATCCCTACGGGATTTGTGAAATGCCCTTCGGGCGTGAAGAGCGCAATTCTTCACAGCGGTTTTCCGCTGCTTTATTTGGCGAAGCCATACTTCATACTTGTAAAAAGGAGACTCGATATGAAAAGCTTGAACGATTTTCCGCGGATACCGTTGGCCGTGCTGCCGACGCCCATTCAGAAGCTTGAAAACATCAGCCGTATTCTCGGCACAAACGTCTATATAAAGCGCGACGACCTGACCGGCATCGGTCTCGGCGGCAACAAGGTGCGCAAGCTCGAATTTCTGCTGGCCGACGCAAAGCGTCAGGGCGCGGAAATTGTTTTCACGACCGGCGGCGCGCAGTCGAACCACGCCATGCTCACGGCGGCCTGCGCGAAGAAGCTGGGCATGACGCCGATACTGATCCTCAAAAAGCGCGGCGTAACCGAGCGCAAGGGCAACCAACTGCTCGAATACCTCATGGACACCGACGTCCGCTTCATGGACACCGACAGCTGCGACGACATCTACGCCGAAATGGATCGCGTCGGGCAGGCTCTTGGGCGTCCGTACTACAAGATTCCCTGCGGCGGTTCCAACGCCATCGGCGCGCTGGGCTACGTCAACTGCATGAAGGAGATCGCGGACACGGGGTTGCACTTCGACTATGTCTGCTGCGCCGAGGGCAGCGGCGGCACTCACGCCGGAGTCGCGCTGGGCGCGAAGCTGTTCATGCCGGAGACGCAGACCGTCGGCCTGATGGTGGACAGCGACCCGTTTGACGTCATCACGACGCGCATTATGCAGGAGACCGCCAAGCTTCTGGAGCTTGATTTTGTGCCGACCGTCGAGGATGTACACCTTGTCGACATGTGCGGCCCCGGCTATGCGATTCCCTCCGCCGAGGGCAACGCCGCGATACGCATGATGGCCGCGAACGAGGGTCTGTTCCTCGACCCGGTCTACACCGGCAAAGCCTTCGCGGGGCTGATAAAGCTTGCGCGCGAGGGCAAATTCAAGCCCACGGACAACGTCCTGTACCTCTACTCCGGCGGCGCGGGCGGTTTGTTTGCGATAGACATTGATCTGGGCTGAGCCATGAAGCAACGCAGACTGGAGCTTGGGAGCAGAAACCTTGTCGGCGCAAAAGCGACCGAGGCGCGGCAGATGTGCGGGATGAAGCAGGTTGAGCTGCTCGCCCGGCTGCAAACGCGTGGAATAGATATCAGCGTCCCCGCGCTGTCGCTGCTTGAGGGGCAGAAGCGCCCGGTGACGGATATTGAGCTTGCGGCGCTTTCCGACATCCTCAGCGTCAGTGTTGACTGGCTGCTCGGAAGAACCGAATAAAATCAAACAGGGACTGCGTTTGCAGTCCCTGTTTTTGCGTGATTTCAAATTTTACAGCACGAATATCTGGTTGTACTTCCCGACGGGGGACATGACCTCGCTTATCATGCACACCTTGCCCTCGCCGTTTATGAACAGCGTCGGCTCCCAGTCGTCGCCGCCGATCGCGGCAAGAGTTTCGTCGCGCGTGCCGGTCACATCGGCAAAGCCGTCGCCTGAGATGTCGCCGAAGTCGGCATAGTATTCCTCGACCGCCGCCTTCGCCTCCTCGCGGAGCTTATCCGGCAGGTCGACCTCGTCGATACCGTAGGCCGCGGCAATGTCGGCGTTGTTCATCTCGCGGTTCTCGCGCGTGTTCATGCTCGCGGTGTAATACTGTATATAGTCGTTCGGGTAGTACACCGAGACGAGAACGGACGTAACATCGCCGCTTTCAAACACCTCGCACTTTATCTCGCCGGTCGTCAGGCTCAGCTCTTCCTCCATCGCGGCCAGCTCGTCCTCGACTATCGGGCGGAGCGTATCGTCAAAATATTTGTTTATCCGCTCCGCGTCCTCGCTCCCGCCGGAAAACGCGGGAATTTTATATGAATAGTTGTAGACGATGCCGACGGAATCGGTATATGTCCCACTCTTATCCTCGGTGAAATACACCTCAGGCTTCACGGATTCGCTCTTGGCCTCAGTCAGTCTGCCGCAGGCGCCAAGCGCAAAGAGCGCCGATATGCAAAGCAAAATTGCGATAATCTTTTTCATGTTTATATCTCCTTTCTGCTCCATATCTTAACACACTGCGCAAATCTGCGCCACATAAGAATTCTTAAATCATAGTATTTTTCCTGTGTACTCGAATTGATGTCCTCCAAGCTCTATTCTGAGTATAAATGATAGACTGTCACCATCCTGCATCGCTTGGGGCAGACTTGCGGTAAACTTGCGGTATTCCCTCTGCTCCACGCTCGGCTCTTCTCCGGGACGTGAAACGGTGATTTCCTCCGTTCCGTCCGTCACGGCGACACTGCCCTCCGGCAGTTCGGCTCCGTTGAGGATAAACACAAGCTCCGCATTCTCTATGCCGCTGCCCGTGAGCCGAACTCCATATAGCCCCTTCTCAGCGTCGAAGTCATAGAGCAGCTCCGGTCCCGAACCGCAGCTTTTATCCGCGCTGTATTCTTCGACCTCCTCGCCCCGCTCAAGGCTCATGCGCAGCTTCACAATCGGCAGCGCTCCCACGCCGAACCTGCTCTCGTAGGCCGCGAAATCCTGCGGTGTCCACAGGAACGAAGCCGACCAGTGTCCCGCGTCTATCTCTTCCCGCGTCAGAATGAACTCTTCAAACGCCCCTCCGTCCCGCGCGTCTATCGCCTCTACCCTGACTGTGCTTACGCTCTGCGGCTCGGCTATCACGGCGTCGGCCACGCAGTATGAGCCGTTGATATACGCAAAATATATGGCGCTGCCGGGAGCGGGCGACGCCGTCACGGGCACTTCGGTTTCTGCCGCCGGCGGCTCCGGCAGCGGCGGCTCGGTTTCGGGCTTCACCTCGCCAAGCGCAAGTATACATACAAGCAGCGCAAAGGCCGCGGCATAGTACACCCATTTCTTCCGTTTTTTCCCTGCCGCGGCGGTATTATCGGCGCAGCCCCGGTTAAATTCGTCCGGCAGCGGCGCGGCCTCAGGAGGAAGCGGCGAAAACTCTCCGGATTGTCTTCTCTTCATGCGGCTCATTTACTATGTACGTCAAGCTGCGGGAACGGGCACTCTATCCCAAGGCCGCGCAGGCCGAGAAGCAGATCCCTGTTCAGACTGCGCTGTGCCGCATAGATGTTCTTCTCCGTAACGTCTGCGCAGAAGCGCAGGACAACCGCCGATTCGCCAAGCTCCTGCACTCCGAGATACACCGGCACGGCGTTCATCCGCTCGCGGTTCGCTTCAAAGATTTTCTCCAACAGCGCAGGCAGCTTCGTCTCCAGCTTCTCGATATCCGTATCATACGGTATTCCGATATCCGCAACCGCCTTTGAGCTGCGCTCGGAGCGGTTCAGAATATTCCGCATATCCGAATTGTTCACGATTTTTATATTGTCGCTTGAGTCCGTGATGCAGGTGGTGCGCAGCCCAATACTCGTAACGGTGCCCCGGAAGCCGCCTACCTCAACTATATCACCGACATTGTATTGATTCTCAAACAGCATGAACAGCCCCGTCACCATATCCGCAATGAGACTTTCCGCGCTGAAGCCCACTATCAGCGCCAGAACGCCAACGCTTGCGACGACCGCCATTATATTTACTCCGAGTATCGTCAATCCCCAGCAGAGTATCACAAGCGCCGCGGCATAGCGAAGTATGCTCATGCTGAGCGTAATCAGACTGCGTGCTCTGCTGCCCGCGGGATGCAGCAGTCCGAGTATGGCGACTGCGAGCTTTTCCACGAGCAGTACCGCCGCCGCCATTGTCAGCAGGTGCAGAAGCGTCTCCGCCCCCTGCCTGCCCTGTACCGACAGCGCTTCCATCTGAAACGCCCCACTGCCGAAGCCCAGCGCCAGCAGCGCAGTAAGCGCCGCGGCAGATATGATAAGAGAAACCCAGCTTTTCTTTTTCATGCAGATCATTTCTCCTTATCAGATAAGTACTTATAATTATATAGCAAAGCGTTCTGCTGCGCAACACAAAACGGCGGACAACATTAGCGGGCGCGCAAAAAGTTTATAAAAATATTGCAAAAGCCGCAAGGACTGTTTATAATAACAAAATACGGCACATGCCGTATATTATTCACAATTATGAGTGCCGCCCGGCACAAAGAAAGGAAAGGTGCCATTATGAAGCATCAGAAAATTGCCGGTATATTTGCCGACGCTTCCGCTTTTGATGGGCAGAATATCAGAGTCTGCGGCTGGGTCAGAACCGTCCGTGACCTGAAAAACTTTGGATTCATCGAGCTTAATGACGGCAGCTGCTTCAAGTCGCTGCAGGTCGTGTTTGAGAGAGGCTCTCTCAATAATTACGATGATATTGCAAAGCAGAATGTCGGCGCGGCGCTGATAGTTGATGGTACGCTTGTGCTGACTCCGGAAGCAAAGCAGCCCTTTGAGCTGAAGGCGGATGCGATAACCGTCGAGGGCGCGTCGACCCCCGACTACCCCCTCCAGAAAAAACGCCACAGCGTTGAGTTTCTGCGCACGATCCAGCATCTGCGCCCCAGAACCAACCTCTTCTCCGCAACCTTCCGCGTAAGAAGCGTCGCGGCGCAAGCCGTCCACGAATTTTTCCAGAGCCGCGGCTTCGTATACGTCAACACCCCGATCATCACCGGCTCCGACTGCGAGGGCGCGGGTGAGATGTTCCGCGTGACGACGCTTGACCTCAACAACCTCCCCCTCAAGGAGGACGGCACCGTTGACGACAGCAAGGACTTCTTCGGCAAGCCCACGAGCCTGACCGTCTCCGGCCAGCTCAACGCCGAGAACTTCGCCATGGCCTTCGGCGACGTGTACACCTTCGGCCCGACCTTCCGCGCCGAGGTATCCTACACTCAGCGCCACGCCGCCGAGTTCTGGATGATAGAGCCGGAAATGGCCTTCGCCGACCTCAACGACTACATGGACACCGCTGAGGCGATGGTGAAATACATCATCAACCGCACGATGGAGCGCTGCCCGCAGGAGATGGAGTTCTTCAACTCCTTCGTTGATAAAGGACTGCTTGAGCGCCTGCACAACGTCGTCTCCAACGACTTCGGCCGCGTGAGCTACACCGAGGCTGTTGACATTCTCAAGAAGAGCGGCCACAAGTTCGACTACCCCGTCGAGTGGGGCATCGACCTCCAGACCGAGCATGAGCGCTACCTCACCGAGCAGGTTTTCAAGAAGCCCATTTTCGTCACCGACTACCCGCGCGACATCAAGGCGTTCTACATGCGCCTGAACGACGACGGCAAGACCGTCGCGGCGGCGGACTGCCTTGTCCCCGGCGTCGGCGAGATCATCGGCGGCAGCCAGCGCGAGGAGCGGCTCGACGTGCTGCTTGCGCGCATGAAGGAGCTTGGCCTGAAGGAAGAGGACTACTGGTGGTATATCGACCTGCGCCGCTACGGCAGCTGCCGTCACGCGGGCTTCGGCCTCGGCTTCGAGCGCATGGTAATGTACCTCACCGGCGTCAGCAACATCCGCGACGTGGAGCTGCATCCGCGCACCACCGGCAACGCTGATTTCTGATTTTTGATATGCAAAAAGGACTGTATCTTGCGATACAGTCCTTTTTTATATACTTTTATGCGGGGCTATTTCACTCTGTCGTCGCCGCGGTTGGCGCGGCGCAGGCCGATCTCGGTGCCGTTGAAGATGCGGACGTAATTCTCCTTATGCTTTATGATTATCGCAACCGTCGCCACGCAGAGGATGGACGCGAGCAGCACACTCCCCGCCGTGATGCCGAAATAGGTCGGCACGAGAATAACGGTGGTCACGGTGCCGACGACGATATAGTCCGTGATGAGCGTCACGATCGCCACGACGGCGAGCACTATGAGCGCGAATTTCCAGTTGAGCGCGATGGTCATGCCAAGGTATGACGCAAGCCCCTTCCCACCGCGGAAGCGCAGATAGAACGGGAACATGTGCCCCAGCACGCAGGCGACGCCCGCCGCGGCGCCGATAAGCGGCAGGCCAGGGCAGAAGTGCTTCGCCAGCACGACCGCAACGACCGCCTTGCCGATATCGTGCACGGCGACGATGATGCCGGCCTTCCAGCCCATGAGTATCATTGCGTTCGACGCGCCGAGATTTCCTGAGCCTCCCTTGCGCATGTCAACGCCGCGCAGTTTGGACAGGTACAGCGCCATGTTTGAGCAGCCCAGAACATAGCTGAGCAGGATGACGAGAATGAAGCGGATGACAGTCAAAGAGAACGACCCCCTCTTTATCGGAAAAGTATAAGCTATTATAGCAGGAAATTTTTTCTGTGTACAGTAGTTTAAAAATTTTAATATTTACGTGACAAGCGCGCCATAGGAGAGTATACCGACGTTATCGCGGTATATCGCGGGGAAATCGCCGATGGGCAGCGGGTTCACGCCCTCGCCAACCTCTATCGTATAGCCCGGCCGGTCATAGTCCTGAATGAACCAGTCCTTATAGCCCGCAAAGCCCGACGCGTATGGTGTCTCCTCGACGGCATAGCCGGAAACCGAGGCGAAAAGCTCCGCAATCGCGCGGGAATTCGCGGGTTCATAGTGCAGAAAGCGCCAGTATATCACGCGCCCTTGACTGTGATACGACAGCGTGAGCGCCGGGTCGAGCGCAAGCGTGTAATCGTACATTGCGCGGCTCTCCGGAGCCGTGAGCGGCGCGGAGCCTACATAGTCCGCCGGAGCCGGGGATGTGACGCCCTGCGCAAACTTTATCGCCTTTGCGTTTTCCCATCCGGCGGGGTACTGGAGGTTCAGGTCAACGCCGCGGATATTTGCCTTCCAGCCCGACGGGAACGGAAACTGCGGATACCTGAGCGCGATATTCCGCGCATAGTTGAAATGCTCGCCCTGCGCCAGCTCCCCGGTGACGAGGTCAATGCCGTCCGGATTCACGGCGGGGATAATATATATGGAAGCGTAGCTCAGTATCTCCGCCGCGCTGCGGCCGAAAATGTCCCCGGCGTTCGCGTAGGCCGCGGCCAGCTGCTCGGCAAATTTCAGCAGAACCGGCGTCGTCAGCCACTCGTTCGCGTGGTGCGAGGCGTTATACAGCACACGATTATCGCCGCGGCCAAGCTTCAGGCTCCACAGCGGTCTGCCCATGACACTGCGGCCGATCTCGCCCGTCGTTATGAACGGATACCGCGCCGCAAGGCCGCGCACGCAGTAGCCCACCAGCGCGGCGCTGTATCTGATATCCGTCGGCACAACGTCGAACGGCAAGGGCACGACAAGCTGAGTCCCCGGCTGCGGCATCTGCACGCCGGGATTTGCGAGCGCGATCGCCGCGGGCGACGCGGAATGCATCGCGGCGATGCTCTCAAGCGTGTCGCCGGGGTGCGCGGTGTGCAGGATATAGCCCGTGTACCACGGCAGTAGCGCGCGGTGCGTCCGGCTGCCGACGATTCCGTCCGCCTGAAGTCCGTTTGCCTGCTGAAATCGCGTGACGGTCTGCATGGTCGCGGTGCCGAATATCCCGTCCGTCTCCAGCGGCGCATAGCCCGCGCGGTTCAGCCCCAGCTGCAAAAGCTGCACGGACGGCCCGATACTGCCGTATTTTAATGTTCTCATACCTTTCCCCCCTGTCTTCCGGAAAGTATATGCGGTCAGCAGCCGATATATGTCGGCGTAAAGGCGGCGTTAAAAATTTTGAACACTTTGTAAAGTGCCCGTCAAGAAGTATTGATAAGTATTGAACAATCTGTGCGTACGGTGGTAATATGCACATGCTTTCTTGTATAGATTGCCAATTTCAAAAGGAGGAAAACACAAATGAAAAAGTATCTTGCACTGATTCTTGCCCTGTGCATGGTGTTCGCACTGTGCGCCTGCGGCAGCACTGCGGAAGCTCCCGCGGCTCCTGCCGCCGACGCTACCGAGGCTCCCGCTGCCGGAGACGGCTCCTCTGCCGAAACCACCGGCTGGGCTCCCGACGGCCCCGTGACCATGATCGTCTCCTACAAGGCCGG
>URPD01000050.1 GCA_900549645.1 uncultured Eubacteriales bacterium | reverse complement strand
CTGCGTCTCAAAAAGCAAAAATCACTCGAAAATCCATCCCTGTCAGGTGCGCAGCAGTTTTGACGGAGCAGAAATGTGTCCAGACGATGAGAAGGCCGCCGAGAATACTGCCGTATTGTCAAGGGCTTTGAAGAAGTATGGGCGCATTTCTGCCCGTCAAAACCGTGTTTGCCCTTGTTAACCGATACTATATTACACCCCGAAGTGCCAGTTCTGCCCCTCGAAGGATAGGCTCATTCTGCATCGGGTCTCGCCGTTGAGGGCGAAGCGTATATTGCACTCGGCAAAATATTCCGCGCTGTAATCGGTCTCGGCAATGAGCAGTCCGGTTTCGTCTCTGAGGCTGCCGATCTCGGCCTCGACGGTGACATTCTCGAAGCCGTAGCTTCTGCAAAGCGCCTCTCCGAGACGCCGCGCCGTCTCATCTGCACCGGCGGGAGCCGTTTCGTCCGACCGCCCGTTGACTAATGCGTCGTTATTGTATAAGTAGAAGTAGGCCGATAGGATCATGCCAGTCTCGTCGTCGACGACGAAGTTTAGCTCGTTCTTTTCCCAATACAGCTGTGCGACCCATACTATTGACGAGGTCATGCTGGATTCGTCGTTGAAAACGACCAGCACCGGTGTGGCGATGCGCTGGACATCGTCCGGCTGTATATCGGATTGCAGCCCCGAAGTGCTCTGGATATTGTCGGGCGGCATCTCAAACGGCAGCCCCGCGGCGTCCGCAATGGTTTTCAGCTCCGTGACCCGCTCCAGAACCTGCTCCGCGGTCATGTACCGCCCTCTGCTCAGCTCGATCTCATCGCCGCTGCCGTTCTCCATGGCATTGTAAAACCGCGTCAGGATGTCGAGCTTCGCCGTCTCGCTGCTCTGCCTGCCAACGGAGATGCCGGTCGGCAGCAGGGTGTCCGTTTTTTCAAGATGCACGCCCTGCACCGCGAGTACCGCCTGCGGCAGGAGCATTCCCACTGCGAGCGCGAGGACTATCAGCAGCGCCGGGAAGTATCGCCGGTCCAGAAGCGCGGCGAAAGGTCTTCTGATTTTCTTCACACCGCTCCCCCTTTCAGCTCTACCGTGACGCAGGTGCCGTTGCCGACGCGGCTTGCAAAGGACATCGTGCCGTTATGCAGCTGCACTATCTCGCTGCACAGCGACAGGCCGAGCCCGACGCCGCCCTGCGCGCGGGAGCGCGATTTGTCCACGCGGTAGAACGCCTCGGTGATGTGCGTGATCTCCTCCTGCGGGATGCCGCGCCCGGTATCGAGCACGCGGATGCGGCAGCCGTCGGGCAGCATCTCGGACACGACATAGATATTTCCGCCGCCGTCCATGGCCTTGCGCGCATTATCGAGCAGATTCACGAGCAGGGATTTCACGAGATCCGGCTCCAGCATACACATCCCTTCCTCGCATCGGCATTGCAGCACGATGTTCTTCTCCGCGTACACGCGCCGCAGGTGCTCCACCGTGCCGCCGACGAGCTGTGCCGGGCTGCACGGCTGAAGCTCGGCAGTCTTTTTCTTGAGCACCAGAATATCCAGCAGCTTGAACGACAGGCTCTCCAGCCGCTTGCCCTCGGAAAATATATAGTTCGCCGCGTCCTGCTCCTCCTCCGGAGTGAGCATCTGGGAGCGGATAAGCTCCGCGTAGCCGATTATTGAGGTCATCGGGTTTTTCATCTCGTGCGCGAAGCTGCCCATGAAGCTCTCCTGCCGCGCGGCGGCGTCCTGAAGCTCATGGATGTTCGCGGCAAGCTTATCGGCCATAACGTTGAAGTCCGCCGTCAGTGTGCCAAGCTCATCCGTCGAACGGACGGCCTCGCGGTATTCGAGGTCTCCCGCGGCGAAGCGGCGTGACGCGCGCGACAGCGCGGTAAGCGGCAGGGTAAGCCAATACGCCAGCAGCCAGCTCAGTCCGCCGCCCAGCACGACGACCGCCGCGAACACCCGCCGGTATATCCTCAGCTGCTCGACGCGCGCGGTGTACACATCGCTGACGCTGCTGCACTGATCCAGAACCAGCGTGTCCTGCCCGGATTTAAAGGTCGAGGTCAGGCGGATGTATCTCCCGCCGTCGTCGCCGCGGATAACGGTCATGCGGCTCATCCCGTCGTCCGGCGCGAGCTGGACGATGGTGCTGATATTGCGCTCGCCGGAGAAATATATTATCTCGCCGTCCGGCCCGCACAGACTCAGCATCGCAAAGCCCGTCCACTCCTGCCCGTTGAGCTGTTCAAGCGTGGAGGCAAGCTCCTTATGCTCCGGATCTGCGCCCGCCTCGTCGACGATCTGAAGCGCGCTCAAAAGCATCTGGTGCGAGGAGAGCGCAGTGGCCTTCTCCCGCTCAAAAGCATTTGAAAAATTGAGCGCAATGAGCATACTCCCGCCGATTCCGAAGGCCAGCGTCAGGAGCCATATCATGCATATCGTGATTTTCAGGCGAAATTTCACAGGCGCTCTCCATGAAGCAGATTTTTCAGCGCTACGGCTCCAGCCGGTAGCCGACGCGGTTGACAGTGCGGAGCTTGTCCTCCCAGCCGATCTTCCGGCGCAGGCGCTGGATGTGCAGATCGACCACGCGGCTGCCGACAGGGTATTCTCCGCCCCAGACGCGCTCATATATCGTGTCGCGGTAGAGCGCCGCGCCGCGGTTTCGCACGAAGAGCAGCATCAGATCCCACTCGGTCTTGGTAAGGTCGATGGCCTCGCCGCCTCGGTGCACCTGCATGGAGCGCAGGTCTATCTCTAAGTCGCCGCAGGTGATATGCTCGCCGGTTTTCTGGCAGCGGCGCAGCACTACCTCGACCCGCGCCAGAAGCTCTATGACCTCGAAGGGCTTGACGATATAATCCTCCGCGCCCATGCGCAGCCCCTTCACGCGGTCGTCCACGGAATTGCGCGCGGTGATGAATATAACAGGTGTGCCGCTTGGGCGGATGTACTCCATCAGCTCGAAGCCGCTGTATTTCGGCAGCATCACGTCGAGCAGCACAAGATCGAAGATTTCCTTTTCAAGTATGTCCGCCGCCTGCGCGCCGTCATAGACGCAGTGGCAGCTGTACCCGGCCTTTGTAAGGCTCAGGCGCATAAGCTCGGATATCGGCTTTTCGTCCTCCACGATGAGGATTCGTATCATGCTCTCACTCCCCTGTCGCGTTCGCTGTGTTCAGAGCTTATTCAATTATACACGAACTTGTATCAATTTTGTATATTTTTCGGCAAAATTTGTAACTGTAAGGTGAATTTTTAAGAATTAGCGCAAAAAATCCTGCCGGTTTTCTCCGGCAGGATCTTCAGCTTGTCAAAAAAGTCCTGTGAGGACTTTTTTGACAAGCTTCATCCGCCGAGCATTTTGATATTATCAAAATGCTGCTTTGCTCCAAAAGTCGTTGATGTATCAAGACTTTTGGACGGCGGTTTATTGTATTTGAGGCGGGCCTTTTCTCGCTGCGGCTCGGTCACGGCGCGGCTCTGACATGCCACCGGCATGTCATTCACTACCGCGCCGCCGCTGCGCTACCCCTCAAGCTCCCCCGCTGCTCTCTTATCCGCGCCCTGCTGCACATGTTCTTTGACAGACTGAAGATCCTGCCGGTTTTCTCCGGCAGGATCTTACGCGTATTCAGAAATTCACTATGCCGAGGTGCTCAAGCAGGATCTTCACGCCGATGAGGACGAGGATTATGCCGCCCGCAAGCTCCGCCTTTGACTTATATTTCGCGCCGAAGACATTGCCGATGTATATGCCTATCGCAGAGATTATGAAGGTCGTAACGCCGATCAGGCTTGCGGCGGGGATAATGCTGACGTTCAGAAAAGCGAAGGTTATGCCGACGGCCAGCGCATCTATGCTTGTCGCGACCGCCATGAGGAACATGGTCTTGAAGCCGAAATCGTCGTTAAGCTCCTCGGACTTGCCGAAGGACTCCTTTATCATGTTGCCGCCGATAAAGGCCAGCAGAACGAACGCTATCCAATGGTCGATGTTAGTGATGAGATGCTCAAACCTAAAGCCGAGCAGATAGCCGATGACCGGCATGAGAAACTGGAAGCCGCCGAAATAAACGCCGACCAGCAGCGCATGCTTAGGGCTGAGCTTTTTTACGCTCAGACCCTTGCATATGGACACGGCGAAGGCGTCCATGCTAAGGCCAACGGCAATGAGGAACAGTTCAATAAAACTCATTATGGCATGACCTCGTTTATCGTGATAAGTTTTATCATCATATCGTGTGTTTACAAAAAAGTCAATAAAAACAGCTTGTAATTCTGCCGGACAAAGGTTAATATATTATATAAACTTGGGCAGATTTATATTATTGCATGAAAGGTTTAATGATATGGAAGAAATATATGAGTTTCTGAATGCCTGCGGCGACTATTTCCTCGCCACCTGCGACGACGGGCAGCCGCGTGTGCGTCCGTTCGGAACCGTGAACATATATAACGGCCGACTCTACATTCTGACCGGCAAGGCCAAGTCCGTATCGCGCCAGCTGCACAAGAGTCCGAAGCTTGAGATATGCGCGATAAAGGGCGGCAAGTGGATGCGCGTGGAGGCGACCGCCGCCGAGGACGACGACCGCGAGGCGCGCGTGAGTATGCTGGAAGCGTACCCGAATCTGAAAGCGATTTACTCGCCGGACGACGGCAACACCGAGGTCTGGTACCTCCGCAACGTCACCGCGACGCTGTACTCCTTCACGGAGCCGCCCGTGGTATATCATTGCTGATGCCAAAAACGATCCCGCACGAAAACCTGTGCGGGATCGTTTGCGTAAGCCTGCGCCGGTCTTGGCCGCGCGCATAGCACTTGTCCGGAGGAACGCATGAAAAAAATTTTCGCTCTTATTTTAATATGTCCCCTGTGCCTCGCGCTGTGCGCCTGCGGGCAGCAGGCGCAGGCACCGGAGACGGACGGGCTCAGCATCGTGGCCACGGTGTTCCCGGCCTACGACTTTGCCCGCCAGATCGCAGGGGACGACGGGAACGTGACCCTGCTCATCCCGCCCGGCTCCGAAGCGCACAGCTATGAGCCGACGCCGCAGGACATCATCCGCATCCAGAACTGCGATCTGCTCGTCTGCAACGGCGGCGAATCCGAAGCGTGGCTTGACGAGATTTTGGGCGACATGGGCAAGGAGATACCCACCGTTGTGATGCTCGACTGCGTTGACGCGCTGACCGAGGAGGTCAAGGACGGGATGCAGGTGCATGAGCACCATGACCACGACGAGCACGAGGACGAGGAGTACGACGAGCACGTCTGGACCTCCCCCGTCAACGCGCAGCTGATATGCCGCGCGATTTCCGCCGCGCTCTGCGATGCCGATCCCGCTCACGCATCCGATTACACTGCGCGCTGCGTCGATTACTGCGCGGAGCTTCAGGAGCTGGATGCGGATTTCCGCGGCGTCATTGCGAGCACGAAGCGGCACACGCTGATATTCGCCGACCGCTTCCCCGTGCGCTACTTTGTTGAGGAATACGGGCTTGACTATTTTGCCGCCTTCCCCGGCTGCGCGGATGACGCCGAACCTTCGGCGCGCACGGTCGCATTTCTTATTGACCGCGTCCGCGAGGAGCAGGCGCCCGCGGTGCTGTACATCGAATTTTCAAACCAGAAGATGGCGGACATCGTCTGCGAGGACACCGGCTGTGAAAAGCTGCTGTTCAACTCCTGCCATAACGTCACTGCCGAGCAGCTGCGCGGCGGCGTGACATATCTTGAGCTTATGCGCGCAAATCTTGAAACGGTAAAGGAGGCGCTTGGCTGATGGCCATACTTACATGCAGGGGCATGAGCTTTGCCTATGACGGCAAGACGGTCCTTGAGGGCGTGAATTTTTCCCTGAGCGCCGGGGATTATCTTTGCATCGTCGGAGAGAACGGCTCCGGCAAATCCACGCTTATAAAAGGACTTCTCGGTCTTAAAGCCCCCGCGTCGGGCGAGCTTATCCTCGGCGACGGTCTGCGCGAAACGGAGATCGGCTATCTGCCGCAGCAGACGCAGGTTCAGCGCGATTTCCCCGCGAGTGTGCGCGAGGTTGTGCTGTCCGGCTGCCTTAATTCCCTCGGCGGGCGGCTGTTTTACAGTAAGGCCGACCGCGAGCGCGCGCAGATGAACATGGAGCGCATGGGCATCGACGAGCTTGCCGACACGAGCTATCACGCGCTGTCCGGCGGTCAGCAGCAGCGAGTTCTGCTCGCCCGCGCGCTGTGCGCCACGAAAAAGCTCCTGCTGCTCGACGAGCCGGTGACGGGGCTTGACCCCATCGCCGCAGGCGAGATGTACAACCTCATCAAGCTTGTGAACCTCTGCGACGGCATCTCCGTCATCATGGTCTCGCACGACATTCACGAGGCCGTGCGCTACGCCACGCACATTCTCCATCTCGGCCACCGCCAGCTCTTCTTCGGCACTGCCGCCGAATACAAGGAGAGCGACCTCGCGCGGCGCTTTCTGGGAGGTAACCGCGTATGAGCGAGATAATAAATATGCTGTCCTACCACTTCATGCAGCGCGCGCTCATCGTCGGCGTGCTCGTGAGTCTCTGCGCGGCGCTGCTCGGTGTGTCGCTGGTGCTCAAGCGCTATTCGATGATCGGCGACGGACTTAGCCACGTCGGCTTCGGCGCGCTCGCAATCGCGTCGGCGCTGGGGCTTGCTCCGCTTGCCGTTGCGGTGCCGGTCGTCGTTCTCGCGGCAGTGCTGCTCCTGCGGCTGAGTCAAAACTCGAAGATAAAGGGCGACGCGGCCATAGCCATGATATCCAGCAGTGCGTTGGCCATCGGCGTCGTTGTCATCTCCGTCACTACCGGCATGAACACCGAGGTGTCGAGCTACATGTTCGGCAGCGTGCTGTCCCTCAGCCGCGGCGACGCGGTGCTGAGCGTGATACTTTCCATCGCTGTGCTGCTGGCCTTTACGCTGCTGTACCCGCGCATCTTCGCCGTCACCTTTGACGAAACCTTCAGCCGCGCCACCGGTGTGCGGACGGACGAATACAACACGCTCATCGCGGTGCTGACCGCGGTCACTGTCGTGCTAGGAATGCGCATGATGGGCGCACTGCTCATATCCAGCCTGATAATCTTCCCCGCCCTGTCCGCGATGCGCGTGTGCAGAAGCTTCCGCGCGGTCGTGCTGTGCTCGGCGGCAATATCCGTTGTGTGCTTCATTCTCGGCGTTCTGGCCTCGTATTTCTGGGAGACTCCGACCGGCGCAAGCGTCGTCATCGCCGACCTGATATGCTTCGGGGTGTTCTCACTGCTCGGCAAAAGCAATTAGCACTCTTTTTATTTGAGTGCTAACGTTAACAGTTTATTCATATTTATTGCTATATTTATTAACATTTGTGCAGTATCTTATATACAGGATGAAGCGAAAGAGATAAATGTTTCATCCGAAGTTAAATGTGTTAATAAAATATGGAGGTATATATATTATGTTTGAACTGATTCCTTTTGAACGCAGAGCTAATCGTGTTGCCACTTATGATCCGTTCCGTGACCTTGAAGAGTTTGAGCGCAGCGTTTTCGGCGGCAGCTCCGTAATGGGCAGCTTCCGTACCGACGTTATCGACACCGGCGACAGCTACGAGCTGGAGGCCGAGCTGCCCGGCTTCAAGAAGGAAGACATCAAGCTGGACGTTGAAAACGACGTTCTGACTATCTCCGCCGAGCACAGCTACGACAGCAAGGACGACGAGAAGGCTGAGGAAAAGTCCGAGAAGGGCAAGAAGAACTACGTAAAGCGTGAGCGTTACTACGGTTCTTACACCAGAAGCTTTGACGTGTCCGCCGTCGAGGTAGACAAGATCGAAGCCGAGTACAGTGACGGTGTGCTGAAGCTGACCATGCCGAAGAAGGCCGCCTTGATCCCCGCCAGCCGCAGACTGGAGATAAAATAAAAGGTACATATTCCTCATGGATTGCATTTGCAATCCATGAGGTTTTTTTATATAATAAAATTATTATATAAAAACCTCAGGAGAAAGCCATGTATTTTGACACTCATGCCCACTATGACGACTCCGCCTTTGACGATGACCGCGGCGCGCTCCTGCCGGAGCTTTACGCTTCCGGGGTCGAGCTTATAATTGATCCGGGCTGCGACGTAAAAAGCAGCCGTGCGGCGATAGCGCTTGCGGAGAAATATCCCTTTGTCTATGCAGCCGTAGGCATCCACCCGGAGGAGCTTGCCGGCATCGCCGACGGCGCCCTTGCGGTTATCCGGGAGCTTGCCGCACACGAAAAGTGCGCCGCGATAGGTGAAATCGGACTTGATTATTATTGGGACGCGAGCCGCCGCGAGGAGCAGAAGGAGCTGTTCGCAAAGCAGCTTGAGCTGGCGCTGGAGCTTGGCAAGCCCGTCATCATCCATGACCGCGAGGCTCACGCGGACACGTTCGAGATCGTCAGCAGGTATCTGAATCTGCGCGGAGTGTTCCACTGCTATTCCGGCAGCGCGGAAATGGCGAAGGAGCTTTTGAAGCGCGGCTGGTATCTCGGCTTCGACGGGCCGGTGACTTACAAAAATGCGCGCAAAAACATTGAAACGCTTGAGATATGCCCGCTCGACCGCATACTCATCGAGACGGACAGCCCGTATCTCAGCCCCGTGCCGATGCGCGGCAAGCGCAACGATTCGCGCAACCTGCAATATATCGCCGCAAAAATTGCCGAGGTCAAGGGCATAAGCGCCAAGGACGCCGCGAAAATCTCCCTCGAAAACGGCCGCAGACTTTTCGGGATATGACAGGCTAATAACCCTTGGCTCTCTCTGATGAGGGAGCCAAAAAAATTCTCCGCATATCACAAGACCTCCGGCAAAGCCTGAGGTCTTGAAACTAAATATTCCGCTTTTGCAGCACGGTTATGCTCTCAGCGTTGCAGTGCTACGCTTTTTACCGTACCAGACGACGATCGCGCCGTAGGCGACGGCAAAGCCCACGCCGATTATGTAGGCGGCAGTCCACGGGATGTTGAAGCCGATCTTCGCATTTGCGATGAAGGTGCAGGTCACAAATGCGTAGAACACGCCGGGGATCATCGGCATCCACGACCACTTGCCTTTGCCGTTTTCAAACATCCACACAGTCACGGATGCCAGCGCAAACAGCGCGAGAGTCTGGTTCGACCACGCGAAGTAGCGCCAGAGGGTGTTGAAGCCGTTGATGTCGAACTTCGCCCAGACGAGGATACCCGCGACGAGCAGGAAGATGATGGACGACAGGCCGAGGCGCTTGCCGTTCGTGCTCTGGTCGATGTGCAGCGTGTCGGACACGGTCAGGCGCAGCGCGCGCAGAGCGGTGTCACCGGAGGTGATAGGCAGGACGATGACGCCGAGCAGGGCAATTATGCCGCCGACGTTGCCGAGGATGTCTTTGCAGACGATGCCGACAGTGCTGGTAGCGAGCTGTGCGTTCGCCTCCTGAAGGCCGAGGTTGTAGACACCCATTGCACCCGCCGCCCAAACCATTGCGATGAAGCCCTCAAGCACCATCATGTTATAGAAGGTGTTGCGGCCCTGACGCTCGCTTTTCATGGTGCGGGAGATGATGGCGGTCTGAGTGGAGTGGAAGCCGGAGAGGATGCCGCAGGCGACGGTGACGAAGAACACCGGCAGGAAGTGGCCATCCGCAAAGTACTGCGAGTAGTTGACTCCGCCGTAAGTCCATGTGCTGTTCCACAACTCAACGAGCGGGTAGCCCTTGGCGAAGATGCCGATGAACACGCCGACTGCCGAGAAGAGCAGTATGCCGCCGAACACCGGGTAAATGCGGCCGATTATCGCGTCGATGGGGAACACGGTTGCAACGAGGTAGTAGACGAAAATGACGCCGTAGATGACCCAAG
Organism: uncultured Eubacteriales bacterium; assembly: GCA_900549645.1. GTDB lineage: Bacteria > Bacillota > Clostridia > Oscillospirales > Oscillospiraceae > Limivicinus. Next base: position 4,239 of record URPD01000050.1, on the reverse strand, counting down.
TGGAAACCGCGGTGGCCTCGCCGGAGAAGCCGAACACCTGCTTTGCGGCAATGTCGCCCGGAGTGTAGATGAACACTGCGCCGACGAGCAGCAGCAGTACGCACACGAACACGTTGTATATCCAGTAAACACCCTTGTTGGTGTACTTTTTGATCATGTCCGGCATCTGGCTGCCGCCGTCGCGCAGACAGATCATGCCGGAGAAGTAGTCATGCATCGCGCCGCCGATGATGTTACCGATGGGGATGGTGATGAATGCGATGGGTCCGAAGAGTATGCCCTGAATGGGTCCGAGGATCGGGCCTGTGCCCGCGATGTTGAGCAGGTTTATAAGGCTGTTCTTCCAGCCCTTCATCGGCACGTAGTCAATGCCGTCCTGCTTTGTGTACGCCGGTGTCTTGCGGTTGTCCGGACCGAACACCTTTTCACACAGCTTGCCGTACAGATACGCGCCTACAACAAGCACCACAAGGCCAATTATGAATGTTACCAAAATTATTCCTCCCTTACAAAATTTTTCCAGTAACATTTCAGCGGTCTTCCCGCTGGCTCATGCATAGATTATAGTGTTGCAGCCCGTTAAGACTCCATTCCCAAACCCGATAAATATGTATTAAGATACCCGGAAAGTCCATAAACAACCTGACAACGTTGACATATTCACAATCTCCCCTTATAATAATTATATTATGAAGGATGCGGTGCAAGAACCGGGAAGCGAGGAAAGGCATGAAAATATGCGTATTCGGCGCGTCGGGCAGGGAGCTTGACCGGGATTATTACGAGGCCGCGGAGGAGCTTGGCGCTCTGATCGCGGAGCACGGCCACACTCTGGTGTTCGGCGGGAGCCGGAACGGGCTGATGGGCGCGGCGGCGCACGGCGCGGCTGTATGCGGCGGCAAGGTCATCGGCGTGATGCCGCGTGAATACGACCTGCCGGACGTCACCTTTCAGGGCTGCACGGAGCTTATATATACCGACACCGTTGCCGAACGCAAGCGCATAATGCAGGAGCAGAGCGACGGGTTCATCATCCTCCCCGGCGGTCTTGGTACGCTCGACGAGTTTTTCGACACGCTCGCCCAGCGCCAGCTCGACAAGCTGTGCAAGCCGATCGCGCTGCTCAACACGCTGGATTACTACTGCGCGCTGGAGCTTGTGATAGAAAACTGCGCGAAAAAGGGCTTCATGGGGCTGAATTGTCTTGATATGTTCGTCCTGTGCAATCAGCCGGTGGAAGCGCTGAGCTACGTTGTAACCGCCGCCAGCACCGGCGGCACGATCACGAGCCTGTATGAGCGCAGAAAATAACGGGTGAAATATTGTTTCGGTCAGGGGCAGAGCGTGGCTTTGCCCCTGTTACGTTTTCGGCAAGAGCGCAAACGCACCCGTCGTGGACGAGCGCCGCGCCGTCCCACCGCGATTCGCCCTCAGCCGCCCCATATCTTCACTTTTTTCGCCGTGTCCTATTGAATTGCGGCTCCGTTTTTGATATTATGTTAGAATAAATAAAAATATATAAGATAGATAGTATCGGTTAACAAGGGCAGATACTATGAAGAACAAATTATGAAATCGAAGATTTGGAAAATCCCATACTCCAAGCCCGTGATACCTCCGAAGCTGCTTGCAGCGGGGTACACTCCCCTGCTCGCGGCGGTGCTCAACCTGCGCGGCATAACGACTGCGGACGAGGCCGCGCGTCTCATCCGCGGCAGCGAGAGCTGTCTGCACGACCCGATGCTGATGAAGGGTATGCCCGCCGCGGTCGAGCGCGTGCACAGGGCGATAAGCAGCGGTGAAACCGTCGCCGTCTACGGCGACTATGACGTGGACGGCATCACCTCCACCTGCGTCGTCACCGACTATCTGCGCGGCAAGGGCTTGAAATGCATCCCCTACATCCCTGACCGCAACGGCGAGGGCTACGGCGTTAATACCGGCGCGCTCGACACGCTGCACGCGCAGGGCGTAACGCTCGTCATCACTGTGGATTGCGGCATTACCGCCGCCGCGGAGACCGAATACGCCGCCTCACTCGGCATGGACATGCTCATAACCGACCATCACGAGTGCCCCTCCGGCGCTCTGCCCGTCGCGTCTGCTGTGGTCGACTGCAAGCAGGACGGGGACGAATATCCGAACAAGGAGCTTGCCGGAGTCGGCGTTGCGCTGAAGCTTGTCTGCGCCTGCGAGGGCGGCAGCGCCGCCATGCTTGAGCGCTACGTCGATCTTGTCGCCGTCGGCACGGTGGCAGACGTTATGCCGCTCGTCGACGAGAACCGTTATCTCGTCCGCCGCGGCCTCGCCAAGCTTGCGACTTCGCCCCGTCCGGGCATCGCGGCCATGCTGCGCGAAGCGTCGGTGGACGCGAAGAAGCTGACCGCAACGACGATTGGCTTCTCGATAGCCCCCCGGCTCAACGCCGCAGGCCGGCTCGGTCAGGCGATGGCGGCGGCAAAGCTGCTTATGACTCAGGATACCGACGCCGCGAACGCGCTCGCCGCGGAGCTGTGCGAGCTTAACCGCAAGCGGCAGAGCATAGAGACCGGCATCTGGGAGGAGGCAAACGCCATCCTCGCCGGTAAAACTCCCGACGCGCCCATCGTCCTCGCCAGCGACCACTGGCATCAAGGCGTTATCGGCATCGCCGCCTCGCGGCTTGCCGAGCAGTATTCGCTGCCCGCGATAATGATCTGCCTCAACGGCGAAAACGGTAAAGGCTCCTGCCGAAGCTACGGTGGCTTTAATCTCTTCGAGGCGCTGTCCGCCTGCGCGAAGCATCTCACCGGCTTCGGCGGTCACGCGCTGGCTGCCGGGCTGAACATCAGCCGCGGCGAGGTGGACGCATTCCGCGACGCACTCGCCGAGTATTACCGCGAGAACCGCCCCGCCGCCGCGCCTGAGGTTCACTGTGACCTGCTTATCAGCGATCCCGCCATGCTGAGCATTGACAGCGTGCGCTCACTCGACCAGCTTGAGCCGTACGGCAACGCGAACCCGCGCCCGACGCTCTGCGTTTTCGGCGCGGAGCTTGAATCTGCGGACGCAGTCGGCGGTGGCCGTCACCTGCGTATGCGCGTTCGGCTCGGAAAGGAGCGCTTCGAGGCGATATTCTTCTCCCACACCGCGGCCGAGCTCGGTCTGCGCGCGGGTGAGCTTGTGGACTTGGCGTTCACGCCGCAGATAAACGAATTCCGCGGCCATGTTTCGGTGCAGTTCGTCGTAAGCGAAGCTCGGCCGCATGACAGCGCGGAGCTTTGCGCCGCGATACTCGCGGGCGAGGAGCAGCCGCTCTACGCCGCCGCTCCCTTCTGCCCCGACCGGGCAGACTTTGTCCGCATATGGCGCGATATACAGCGCCGCGGCTTCACTGCCGCGGGCGACGCGGCGGGCATAATCGCCCAGACGCCGCGCGGCATGGAGTCGGAGCGCTTCTGCATCTGCCTTATGGTTCTGCTTGAGGTGGGGCTGCTGTCTCCCGGAAGCGGCGGCGGCATATTCGGCGCCGTGCCGCATCCGATTGCGGGCAAGGCCGATCTTGAAGGCACGCGACTGATCCGTCTGCTGAGAAGCATGTAAGCTTTAAATGCCGCCGGACGGCGGTTCCGCCGCGTGAGGAAATTTCTGATAACTATTTGTGCGTGATACCGCACGGAGGACTAAAATGCCCATACAGGACGCTGACAGACCCTATATAAAACGCGAGGAGCACTCCCCTCTCGACCCGGACAAGATGTATGCCAAGCTTGAGGAGAAGATAAAGAACTGCGGCCATCCCATGGATCTCGGCCGCATCCGCGCGGCATATGAGATGGCGCGCGTCGCGCACTCCGGGCAGCTGCGCAAGGACGGCTCGCCGTATGTGACGCACTGCGTCGCCGCGGCGGACATCTCCGTCGATATGGGGCTTGACGAGGACTCGATAATCGCGGCGCTGCTGCACGACGTGATTGAGGACACGAACCTCACCCACGCCGACATCGCCCGCCAGTTCGGCACGGCGGTTGCGGACATCGTCGAGGGCGTCACGAAGCTGACCCGTGTGCAGTACACCAGCAAAGAGGACGAACAGATGGAGAACCTGCGCAAGATGCTCATGGCCATGGCCAAGGACATCCGCGTCATTCTCATCAAGATTGCCGACCGTCTGCACAACATGCGCACGATGGCCTATCAGTCCCCCGAAAAGCAGCGCATAAAATCGCTTGAAACGATGGAGATATACGCCCCCATCGC
>URPD01000049.1 GCA_900549645.1 uncultured Eubacteriales bacterium | reverse complement strand
GCAGCGATTCCGGCAGCAGGGGAACGGCCTTGCCGACGAAGCGGTCGAGCCGCTGACCGGCGTCATTGGCTTTAATTGTAAATTCTTTCATGGCTGTCAGGCAGAAACCTTTCGTTTTTCTAACTTTTTTTATTATACTATATAAAATTAGTGTTGACAAGCCTTGTCAGTTAATCTATAATACTAAAGCGACTGTGCGAGGTGTATTATGCTTCTTAACCTGAGAGAGATAATTGAGATATCGGGAGCATCCGTTGATTTCGAGACGGAGCTGGAGACCGACAGGCTCGATTTCCCCGCAATAAAGGAGTATAAGGCAAAGCCGAAGGCCGTCGGGCGCGTGTATAACGAGGCCGGAATCCTGAACCTGACCGGTGAGATCAGGGCGGATATGGTCTGTGTGTGCGATCGTTGCGGCTGTGACTTTGAGCGCACCAAGCTCACCAAGCTGCACGCCACCATCGTGGAGGAGAACGCCGAGGACGATCCGGAGCTGTTTCTGCTTCAGGGTGACGAAATAGATCTGGACGAGATTTTGTCCACCTGCTTCATTCTGGATATGGACAGCAAGTTTCTCTGCAAAGAAGACTGCAAGGGTCTGTGTCCTGACTGCGGCAAAAACCTTAACCTCGGCCCCTGTGGGTGCCGCAAAAAAATTGATCCAAGATTTGCTGTGCTTGAGCAGCTTTTGGATAAAGATTAAAATAGAGCTGCTCAAAACAGCCGTTATCAGGAGGTGTCAACATGGCAGTCCCAAAAGGAAAAGTATCGAGACAGAGACGTGACAAGAGACGTTCTTCTACCTGGAAGCTCACCGCTCCCGGAATCGTCAAGTGCCCCAACTGCGGCGAGTTCTGCATGCCTCACCGTGCTTGCAAGCACTGCGGTCAGTACAAGGGCCGTGCGGTCATCAATGTTGAGGAGAGCAAGTAAAAACGCTTGAGGAGGAAAGGGTAGTACCTTTCCTCCTTTTGCGTATGCGGAGCAGAGCATTTGGCTGCGCCGCGCGATTTCGGAGGAACATGGACAATCTCATCAAATCCGTCGACCGCGGCAGCCCGCTGCACGGCAAGGCACACCCCGGCGACGCGGTCATATCAATAAACGGCCACAAAATAATAGACGTGCTCGACTACAAGTTCTTTGCCTACGACAGTGAGCTGCACGTCGTGCTCCGCCATCCCGACGGCAGCGAGCGCGAGGTGCACGTCCGCAAGACCGTCGGCGGCGACCTTGGGCTTGAGTTCGAGAGCTACCTGATGGACACGCCGCGCTCCTGCGCGAACAACTGCGTCTTCTGCTTCATCGACCAGCTCCCGAAGGGTATGCGCCGCACCATGTACTTCAAGGACGACGACGCGCGCCTGAGCTTCCTGCTCGGCAACTACATCACGCTTACGAACCTATCGAAGCGCGAGATCGAGCGCATCATCGCGCTGCATATAAGCCCGATAAACGTCTCCGTCCACACGACGAATCCGGAACTTCGCTGTGCCATGCTGCGCAATCCGCGCGCCGGAGAGACGATAAAATCCATGCGCCGCTTCGCGGAATCCGGCATCACGATGAACTGCCAGATCGTCTGCTGCCCTGGTCTCAACGACGGGGAGGAGCTTATGCGCTCAATGCGTGATCTTGAGGCGATGTACCCCGGAGTACACAGCGTGTCGATAGTCCCGGTGGGACTGACGAAGTTCCGCGAGGGGCTGTACCCGCTGACGCCGTTCACAAAGGAGCACGCCGCCGAGACGCTGGACATGATAACCGAGTTCGGCGACAGGTGCCTTGAAAAGCACGGCACACGCATCTTCTTCTGCGGGGACGAGTTCTACATCCTTGCCGGACGCGAGTTCCCGCCGGACGAATTTTTCGAGGAGCACACCCAGCTTGAAAACGGCGTGGGTATGCTTCGTATGCTGGAGACGGAGTTCCGCTCCGCACTGCGCCTGTCCGACCCGCCGGACGGCGTACCATTCACGATTGCGACCGGCGTCTCCGCCGCGCCGTATTTCCAGAAGCTTGTAGACATCGCGCACGAAAAATATGATACACTAAATGGTAAGGTCTATCCGATAGTCAACGACTTCTTCGGCCACAGCATCAACGTCACCGGCCTTATAACCGGGCAGGATCTCATCCGCCAGCTCAAGGGGAAAGACCTCGGCGAGCGGCTGCTGATATCGCAGAACATGCTTCGGCGGCAGGAGATGGACTTCCTCGACGATATCACGCTTGAGGAGGCCGTGCGCGAGCTGGGCGTGCCGATATACCCCATCGAGCAGGACGGCTTCGCGCTGTGGGACGCGATGGCGGGCGAGCTGCCCGAAGTGAAGCTCCCGGAGCGCGGCGAGGACACGGATTATTACAGATATAATCAGAACTGATATATAAATAGGAGGGAAAGATATGGCAAGACCTCTTGTTGCAATAGTGGGCAGGCCGAACGTCGGCAAGTCCATGCTTTTCAACCGCCTTGTCGGGCAGCGCCTCTCGATAGTCGAGGACACTCCCGGCGTCACGCGCGACAGGCTCTACGCCGAGTGCGAGTGGTGCGGCAGAAAATTTGATATAGTAGACACCGGCGGCATCGAGCCGACGACCGACAGCGAGATACTGCTGTTCATGCGCGAGCAGGCGCAGATCGCGATAAACGCGGCGGACGTCATCGTCCTCGTCACCGATATCCGTACCGGCGTCACCGCGGCGGACAAGGACGTGGCGAATATGCTGCTGCGCTCGCGTAAGCCCGTCGTCCTCGCCGTCAATAAGGCCGACTCCACCGGCGCTGAGGATCCCGCGCTCTACGAGTTTTACTCTCTCGGCCTCGGCGATCCGATCGCCGTCTCCGCCATCCATGGCCACGGCACCGGCGACCTGCTTGACGAGTGCGTCAAGTATTTCCCGGAAGCGGAGGATGAGGACGAGGAGCCGGACTACGTCAAGGTCGCGGTCATCGGCAAGCCGAACGTCGGCAAATCCTCGCTGATAAACCGCATCCTCGGCGAGAAGCGGCTCATCGTCAGCAATATCGCGGGCACGACGCGCGACGCGGTGGATACGCTGTTTGAAAACGAGAACGGCAAGTTCATGTTCATCGACACCGCCGGCATCCGCCGCAAGTCGAAGGTCGACGAACGCATCGAGAAGTTCTCCGTCATGCGCGCACAGCTCGCCATCGAGCGGGCGGACGTCTGCCTGATTATGATAGACGCGCGCGACGGCGTCACCGAGCAGGACACGAAGATCGCCGGGCTTGCACATGAGGCGGGCAAGGCGAGCATCATCGTCGTCAACAAGTGGGACTTGGTCGACAAGGAGACCGGAACCATGGAAAAGATGCGCAAGGACATCATGCGCGATCTGAGCTTTATGAGCTACGCGCCCATTGTATTCATCTCCGCCATGACCGGCCAGCGCACTGACAGGCTCTTTGAGCTTATAAACTTCGCCAACGACCAGAGCCATATGCGCATCACCACCGGTATGCTCAATAACGTCCTTGCCGACGCGCAGGCGAGAGTCCAGCCGCCCACGGATAAGGGACGCCGCCTGAAGATATATTACATGACGCAGACCGGCATCTGCCCGCCGAATTTCGTGATATTCTGCAATTCGCGCGAGCTGTTCCATTTCTCGTATCAGCGGTATATCGAGAATCAGATACGCGCCGTGTTCGGCCTTGAGGGTACGCCGATACGCATCGTCATTCGGCAGAAAGGCGAGAAGGAATGATATATACCGTTCTGCTGATAATCATTGCCGTTATCGCCTATGGCATCGGCAGCATGAGCAGCGTTGTCATAGCGTCGAATTATGTTTTTCATGTGAATCTGCGCCGTCTCGGCACGGGCAGCTCCGCGCTCTCGAACTTCCGCCGCATATACGGCGCGAAGGGCTTGGTGAAGCTGCTGCTTGTGGAGCTTGTGCGCGATATCCTGCCGATCCTTATCGGCGGGCTGCTGATGGGCATAAAGGGTCAGACCGCCGTGGGGCGCGCGTTTGCGGGCTTCTGCCTTGTGATGGGGCAGCTGTATCCGCTGTTTTATGACCTCAAGGGCAGCCACGCGATAATATGTATGCTCGTTGTGATGGCGTTCGTGAATTTCTCCGGCGCGCTGGCGGTGCTGCTGTTCGTGGCGCTCGGCATATGGCTGACGAGGTACGTGTCGCTCGGCGCTGTGGCCGGGGCCGCGGTAATGTGCATCGCGTCGCTCCTGCTGGTGGATGACCCGCTGGTGATGAAGCTTGCGCTGTTCACGGGGCTTGCGGTGCTCGTGCGGCATATCCCCGCCGTGTCGCGTATGCTCTCCGGCCGCGAAACGAAGCTCAGCTTCGAGGAGGACATCAGTTATAAGCTGGATAATAAATTCTGAGCGTAATTGAATAGTTAATGGCACGCCCCCCGGATGCTGCATCGCAGTATCTGGGGGGCTGTTGTTTGTGTGGGGAATATGTGAAAATCGACGCGTTGTATTGAAATCTTTGCCGCAAAGTGCTGCCCCTTTTAGGGTAGTGCAACGGCGGCGCGGTAGTGAATGACTTGCCGGGGGCATGTCAGAGCCGCGCCGTGACCGAGCCGCAGCGAGACAGTGGCGCGCTAGCGCCGAAGGGGTCGCCAGAGTTGAGTCTGGAGCAGAGGGGAAAAGAAAGAGCAGAGTATAGATCGAATTCTTTCCTCCCTTGTGTAAAGGGAGGTGGGTCGGTGTAAGCCGAGCCGGAAGGATTATTCAGAATAAGTCTCAAATTATGCGCCGTTTTATGGCAAATGCGTGACATTTGCGGTACAGGGGACAATCCCTCAGTCGCTCCGCGACAGCTCCCTTTACACAAGGGAGCCAAGGGTACACTACTATACTCAGCCTTTTCTTTTCCCAATTGGTGATAGTCCTAGACTGGCGACCCCTCAGTCGGCCTTGCGGCCGACTGCTCCCCTAAGAGGGGCGCCTCACCCAAAAATCGGGACGGCTTATATCCGTCCCGATTCACACATTCACGTTTTTCTATACAGAATATACCCGCATTTGCAGCTGATGTGTATCTTCCCCTTGCCGCGGGGCACACGCAGTATCGTTCCGCAGCCGGGGCACTTGAAAAACTTATAATTCTTGCGCTGGCGGAAGCGATCCTTCCGCGCCTCCCACTCGCGCTTACGCTTGGCGCGCATGGCGAGAAACACGCCGTTCTCGGTCTCGCGCTGTGCCAGCCGCCGCGAAAAAGCGCGCACAAAGCAGACTATTATCGCCGCCAGACCCAGCCAGCTCAGTACCGTGCTGAGCGCGCCGTTGAGCAGATTTATGCACAATCCGGACAGCAGCAGCGCCGCAAGCCCGCCCCAGAACAGCGCCTTGGACAGCTCGTCCATGCCCTGCCTGCCTTCAAAAAATTTTTGTAGCCTTTGCTTCATTTCTGTGCCTCGTAAATAAATTTCTGAATTTATTTTAAGAATTTGCCCGCGCAATGTCAATAGACTTCACCGAATGTTTACAATATATCGTGCGGCGGGCTTGAACCGCGCGGCGGATAGTGGTACAATTACACAAGTATATAAAATAGGAATATTATTGAATAGGAGAAATATAAAATGATTGCAATAGGCTCTGACCACGGCGGATTTGAACTGAAAAAAGAGATCATGGCTCACCTCGACGCGAGAGGGCTTGAATACAAGGACTTCGGCACCTATTCCGACGCGAGCTGTGACTACCCGGTGTACGGCAAGGCCGTGGCGAACGCCGTCGCCTCCGGCGAGTGCGAACGCGGCATCATCATCTGCGGCACCGGCATCGGCATCTCCATCACCGCGAACAAGGTGCACGGCATCCGCGCGGCGCTCTGCGGAGACTGCTTCTCCGCCGAGGCGACCCGTCAGCACAACGACGCCAACGTCCTCGCGCTCGGCGCGCGCGTCATCGGCCCCGGCCTCGCGCTGAAGATCGTTGACACCTTCCTCGACACACCGTTTTCCAACAGCGAGCGGCACATCCGCCGCATAGAGATGATAGAGGACTGATTACCCGAAGCTGGGGGGAACTTTCTTGGCAAGAAACAGTGAATTTTACAAGGGCAGGCGGAAAAAGCGCAGCTACGCGATAATCCCTGCCGCCGTTATAATCGGCATCATCGTGCTGACCGTCGTGCTGTTCTATTCGATGCAGCAGTACGCCGTCATCTCCAAGGAGGGCGTGTCGGTCGAGCTGCCGATCCTCAAGAGCGAGGAAAACACGACCGTGGACTCCGAGGGCAACGTCGTGAAGGTGTTTGACCCGGTGGACGCGTCGATCACCTTTGACGACCCGGACTATTCCGGCATCGAGGCGCAGGTCGGCGAGGATGTGCCCGCAATGCGCGCGATCTATGTCTCAAGCGAGAACATCACGCAGGACAAGCTCAACGAATACGCCGACCGTCTCAGCGTCGGCAACGCGCTCGTGCTGGAGATGAAGCCCGTGAGCGGCAACCTCATGTGGAACTCGCAGGCGCAGGCCGCGGTGAATTACGGCCTCTATGTCGAGACGGAGCAGACCCGTCAAATACCGGAGCTTATCGCGGGGCTGAAAGCCCGCGAGGATAAGGACATCTACCTCGTCGCGGAGATAAACGTCTGCCGTGACGCGCTGTATGCGTCCCGCAGTACGACCGTCTGCCTGCGTACCGAGCTTGGCGGCAACTATACCGACGACGAGGGCGCATGGCTCGACCCGTATAATACCGAGCTTCGGCAGTACGTTATCGACATGTGCAACGAGCTTTACGACATGGGCTTTGACGAGGTCGTGCTCGCAAACGTCCTGCACCCGACGATAACCGATGAGAACACCAAGCTTGTCTATACGCGCGACATGTCCTCCCCGCCGAGCGCCGTGAACGCGGTGTGCGGCTTCGCGGTGAGCGTGGCGGACGCATTGCAGGACAGGCCGGGGCGGCTCTCGATATACTGTTACAGCCGCAAGGCGCTCGTCGGCCCCGACACCTCGAACGGGCAGGACGCGGTGCTGTTTATGAAGCTCTTCGACCGCGTGTACCACCCGACGGACAAGGGCACCTATGTCTATAACATGGAGGATATCACGCCGCGCGTCACGCTCGGACAGGCGGAGTACCGCTTCGTGCCAGTGGTCGTGAACTATCTGCCCAGCCCCTCGGATTCAATATCTTGGGTGCTGATAGACAAGGAAGAACCCAAGAGCGAATGACGCGTCCGGAGGAGGCCGAACATGGAGATATCTGTTGAAAAGCTCGGCGAGCTTCAGCCGGAGGACTGCGTTATATGCGACATCCGCGGCGAGCGTGACCGCGCCTACGGCTTTATTCCAGGCTCCGTCGGCATAAGCGCGGAGGAACTGCTGGCGTCCCCGCCGGACGACGGGAAAAAGCTGATAATCTACTGCGCCCGCGGCGTCGTGAGCGTAGACCTCGCGGACGAGCTGTGTGACCGCGGACTTGAGGCGTACAGCCTTGAGGGCGGCTACATCGCGTGGCTGCGCGCGGAGATGCGCCGCCGCAACGACGAGGAGCTGCGCGAGCGGGTCGAGCAGAGCATACGCAAGAAATTCCGCGTGTCGCTGATGAGCAAGTTTATAAAGGCGCTCAAGACCTATCAGCTTGTCAACGAGGGCGACCGCGTCGCGGTGTGCATCTCCGGCGGCAAGGACTCGATGCTGATGGCGAAGCTTTTTCAGGAGCTGAAGCGGTACAGCGAGGTCAATTTCGAGGTCAAGTACCTCGTGATGGATCCGGGCTACAATGCCGACAACCGCCGCATAATCGAGGATAACGCCCGCGCGCTGGGCATACCGGTCACGATATTCGAGACGGACATTTTCGAGTCCGTTTACAACGTCGAGAAATCGCCGTGCTACCTCTGCGCGAGGATGCGCCGCGGCTACCTGTACCGCTTCGCGCAGGAGCTTGGCTGCAATAAAATTGCGCTTGGGCACCATTATGACGACGTTATCGAGACCATACTCATGGGTATGCTGCACGGCGCGCAGATACAGAGCATGATGCCGAAGCTGCACAGCACGAATTTCCCCGGCATGGAGCTGATACGCCCGCTGTACCTCATCCGCGAGGACGATATCAAGGCGTGGCGCGATTATAACGGGCTGCACTTCATCCAGTGCGCGTGTAAGTTTACCGACACCTGCACTACCTGCAACGACGGGCAGAATCACTCCAAGCGACAGGAGACGAAGGAGCTGATACGCGAGCTGAAGAAGTCGAACCCCGACGTTGAGAAGTGCATATTCAAGAGCGTCGAGAACGTGAACCTCGATACGCTCATTGCCTATAAGCAGCACGGTGTGCGGCACCATTTCCTCGACAGCTACGATAAAGACGAATAGAATAAAAAATTATCGCCCCAAACGGGGCGATAATTTTTTGTATAAACGCAGCTGCGAGGTGCCGACTGAGGGAGAGAATTGCGTTATGTTGTCAGTCCTGCTTTATCAGCTCCAGCAGCGTCTGCCTGAAGCCGTAGCGCTCGGCCAGCGCCCGCGCCTCGTCTATGCGCGGAGTGCCGCGGCGGTATGGCGCGCTTGCGGGTGCAGCGGAGCATGATGTTCTTCGGCGAGTGGGCAAAGTCGATGAACTCTATCATGTCCACCTCGTAGCCCATGTCCTCCAGCACCGCGGCGCGGATGGAGTCGGTCAGCAGCGCGGACATGCGCTCCTTTATTATCCCGTGGCGCAGGAAAATGTCCAGCTCGCCGCCCTTTTTTATCTGCGCGTTTATCTCGTGCTGGCAGCAGGGGACGGAGAAAATGTACTTCACGTCGTGCCGCAGGGCGTAGTTCAAGGCGTAGTCGGTAGCAATGTCGCAGGCGTGCAGCGTTACGACCATGTCGATGTGCCGGTCGTAGAGCGTGTCGCGCGTTACGTCCGCGACGTGGAACTCAAGGCCGGAGTAGCCGTACTTCACGGCGATGCCATTGCAGCGCTCAACGACGTCGGCCTTCAGGTCGTAGCCGATGATGTGCGCGCGCATACCGAGCTTTTCGACGAGGTAATAATATAATATGAAGGTGAGATAGGATTTCCCACAGCCGAAGTCGAGGATAGTCATCTCCTCAAGGCCGGAGGAGCCGACTGCGTCGTTGATAAGCTCGATGAAGCGGTTTATCTGCTTGTATTTGTCGTACTTGTCGCGGACGATTTTGTAGTCGGCGGTGAATACGCCGAGATCGACGAGCGCGGGGATGCACTCGCCCTCCGCGATAAGATATTTCTTTTCACGGTTGTGCGCGGCGGGGGCGGGGGCGGAAGCGGTGGCCTTGCCGGTGAGCTTGTAGCTGCCGTCGCGGCGGAGAATGTACTGCCGGCTCTCGCCGCCGGAGACTATGAGCACCTGCCGGTAGCGGCCTTCAAGCTCATCGCGGCAGAGCGCGGTAAGCTCGTCGGCGCTGAGGTTTTGGTGCATGGCCTTGTTGTCGCGGATGCTCTCGGCCTGATATACCGTCTCGCCGCGGATGACGAGCGGGCGGACGCTGAGCTTCTGCGCGGCGGCCTTGTCCGCCGGTTGGCTGAACACGGCCTTACCAAGCCCCGGCAGCGCCGCGGCAAGAATATCGCTGATGTTCGGCATGGTTACCTCCTGATGATACGGAATTATGCGGTGGTTTGTGATAGCCGCATAGACAAACTGTGCCCAAACGGGACGGCACAGAGACCGTCCCCTACGAAGCGACTTATAGTGCACGTTTTCTTTTCCCCACTGGCACTTTCTGTACACTGGCGACCCCTTCGGCACTTCGCGCCCCTCTTAGGGGAGCTGGCACGGCGTTAGCCGTGACTGAGGGGTTGCCGGAGTTGAGATTAGAGCAGGGGGACAAAAGAAAGTACGCACCCTAATATACCTGCCTCACCCGCTACCTCACTCAAACATATGTTTGAGATTCAGCGCGGCGGCCTTCAGCTCGTTTTTGCTGTACGAATTATTCGGGTCGGCGAGGACGGCGGCGATCGCGTCGCGGCCGCTTACGCCGCCGGATATCATCGCGTCGACCAGCATCGCCTCAGCGCTGACCGTGTGCTCCACCTTCGTGAACTGATACTCCGGCTCAACCTCGGCGACGATGGCGTACTCGCCCTTATCGTAATTGCCCTTGGCCAGAAGCTGCTCCTTGACCTGCGCGGGCGTGCCGCGGAAGCTCATCTCGTGCAGCTTCGTCATGTCGTTGCAGAGGCACAGCCGCAGCTTCGCCTCGGACTCTATCAGAAAGTCCACCAGCTCCATTATGCGCTTCGGGCTCTCGTAAAACGCAAAGGTCCTCGTGTCCGCGCCGCGCATTTTTTCAAGCAGCTTGCGCCGGTCGGCGTTCTCGCGCGGGAAAAAGCCGTAGAACAGAAAGCTCGACAGGTCGAAGCCCGATATCGCCAGCGCATTCACCGCTGCGCAGCAGCCGGGGACGCCGACGACGCGTATCCCTTCCTCGACTGCCGCCTTGATAAGCTCGTTGCCGGGGTCGGAGATGCAGGGCGTGCCCGCGTCGGTGATGACGGCGACGCTCTTCCCAGCCTTCATTTCGTTTATAAAATACTTGGCCTTGCCGTATTCGTTGAACTTGTGGTTCGACACAAGCTTATTGCGTATCTCAAGCTTGCCGAGCAGCACCATCGAGCGCCGCGTGTCCTCGGCGGCGATGATGTCCACGTCGGTCAGTATCTGTACCCCGCGCGGGGACATGTCGCGCGAATTGCCGATAGGCGTCGCCACGATGTAAAGAGTTCCGGTTTTCTGCTCGTCCATATGCCTCATCCTCTGTGTCATATTTATTCAATATATTATATCCCATCCGCGCCGCTCTGGCAAGAGACGAAAATACACTTGCCGCCGTGCGGCGGGTATGATATATTAAGAATATTAAGATTCAAGCTGCCCGAATAGGGCGAAAACATAAACGGGGGTAGAAGCATGTACAAAGATAAAAAGATATGGCTTGCGCAGTCGAACAAGAACCTTTTCCTGCTGCCCAATATGGCAAACCGCCACGGACTCATCGCCGGCGCGACCGGCACCGGCAAAACGATAACCATGAAGGTGATGGCCGAGTCCTTCTCCGACATGGGCGTGCCGGTTTTCATGGCCGACGTCAAGGGCGACGTCAGCGGTATGTGCATGCCTGGCGCGGACTCTGCGGATATGCGCGGCCGCATCGAGCGCTTCGGCATCGAGGGCTTCGAGTACAAGCCCTACCCAACCCGCTTCTGGGATATCTTCGGCGAGCAGGGGCAACCCGTCCGCGTCACGATATCCGACATGGGGCCGGTGCTGCTGGCGCGCCTGCTGGGACTGACCGACGTGCAGGCCGGCGTGCTGAATATCGTGTTCAAGGTTGCCGACGAGCACGGCCTGCTCCTGCTCGACATGAAGGATCTGCGCGCCATGCTCCAGTTCGTGGGCGACAACCGCGCGGAATTCACCACGCAGTACGGCAACGTCTCCGCCGCGAGCATCGGCGCGATACAGCGCGCGCTGCTGGCCTTTGAGGACGAGGGCGGCGAGATATTCTTCGGCGAGCCCGCGCTTGACATCCGCGACTGGATGCGCACCGACGCCGACGGCCGCGGCTATATAAACATTCTCAGCAGCGCGCGGCTTATCCAGAGCCCCAAGGTGTACGGCACCTTCCTGCTCTGGATGCTGACGGAGCTGTTCGAGCGGCTGCCCGAGGTCGGCGATCTCGAAAAGCCGCGCATGATATTCTTCTTCGACGAGGCGCACCTGCTGTTCTCCGACGCGCCGAAGGCGCTGGTGCAGAAGATCGTGCAGGTCGTGAAGCTCATCCGCTCCAAGGGCGTCGGCGTGTATTTCGTCACGCAGTCGCCGTCCGACATTCCGGACGATGTGCTCGCGCAGCTCTCGAACCGCGTGCAGCACGCCCTGCGCGCCTACACTCCGGCAGAGCAGAAGGCCGTCCGCGCCGCCGCCCGCGCGTTCCGCGTGAACCCGGCATTTGACACCGAGCAGACGCTCATGGAGCTTGGCGTCGGCGAAGCGCTGGTCAGTTTCCTGGACGCCGACGGCGTCCCCGGCGTCGTCGAGCGCGCGAAGATCCTCCCGCCGCAGAGCCTCATGGGGCAGGCCGACAGCGCGAGAATGCAGCAGCTCATCCTCGCGGACGAGTTCGAGCTGAAATACCGCGACAGCGTCGACCGCGAATCCGCGTATGAGATACTTCAGCAGGCAAACGCCGAACTGGAGGAGCGCCGCCGTCAGGAAGCCGAGGAGGCCGCGGCGGAGAAGCAGCGCCAGAAGGACGAAGCCGCCGCCGAAAAGCAGCGCCAGAAGGAAGAGGTGGCCGCCGAGAAAGCGAGACTCCGCGAGGAGGCCGCTGCCGAAAAGGCGAAGCAGAAGGCCGATGCCGCGGCACAGCGCGAGGCGGAGAAGGAAGCCGAGAAGCGCCGCAAGACCGCACAGCGCGCCGTCACGAACGCGGTGTCCTCCGTTGCGCGTTCGGTCAGCACGAATCTGGTCAACTCCGTCCTCGGCGGCAAGCAGACCAGCGGCAAGACCATCGCCAAGCGCGCCGCGAACAACGCGCTCAGCTCCGTCATGCGCTCCGGCTCCAGCGCCATCGTGCGCGGCCTGTTCGGCAATAAAAAGTGAAGAAGTTGTTAAAAACGCCGCTCAACGCCCAAAAATCGAACAGAAACCGTAAGGCGTATATTGAGCGGGCGCGGATAATATGATATTTTAAGATCAGTTTAAGGATTCCCGCAAACGATCAGAAAGAGGGATAAGTTTTTGAAAACACGAGTAATTTCCGCCGTGGTGCTCATCAGCATCACGCTTGCCTGCGTCTTTATCTCCCCGGTGACCCGCGTTATCTTCTTCGCTGCGGCCGGCATCCTCTGCGCGTACGAGCTCAGCCGCAACCTTGAAAAGCTTGAGGTCGGCTGCGCGGCCGGCGTCATGTACGTCTACCTCGCCGCACAGGCGGTGCTGACCCTGATCGACCGCTTCACCGGCGTCGAGATCGGCCTGTTCTGGTACATGGTGCTCTTCGCCTGCGCTGTGTATTTCGCGCTGTTCGCAGGCATACTCCGGAAAGATGTGTCCGGCAAGGGCGCACTCGGCACTGTGTTCGGCCTTGCGTATCCCTGCTTCCAGTTCTCGATGATAATGGTCATCTGCGTCAGCGACATCTGGCTCCAGACGCTCGCAGTCGCCTGCCTGTCCACATGGGTGTGCGACAGCTTCGCCCTCTTCGGCGGCAAGCGCTTCGGCAAGCATAAGATCGCCCCCTCCGTCTCCCCGAACAAGACCGTCGAGGGCTGCATCTGCGGCGCGATCTCGTCCGTTGTTACCGGCGTTATTGTCTATTACCTGTCGCAGCTCTGGCTGCCGATCCCGTTCTGGCTCTGCGTCGTCACTGCGCTTCTCGCGTCCACGATGGGTCAGATCGGCGACCTTGCCGAGTCGCTTGTCAAGCGCATGATCGGCGTAAAGGACTTCTCGAATCTTATCCCCGGCCACGGCGGCATGTTCGACCGTGCCGACAGCCTGCTTTTCTCCATCCCGACCGCATACCTCTGCCTTATCGCTGCCGGGATGATAGTCTGATCTGAGCGCATCATACCA
Organism: uncultured Eubacteriales bacterium; assembly: GCA_900549645.1. GTDB lineage: Bacteria > Bacillota > Clostridia > Oscillospirales > Oscillospiraceae > Limivicinus. Next base: position 1,135 of record URPD01000049.1, on the reverse strand, counting down.
CGGAGGTACCCATGGATACTCTTGATTATTCCGAAAGAAAAGATCTGAAACCGGCGCTGCTGATAATAAATCCGGTGTCGGGCAAGCGCATGGTACTGCGCAACGTCGCGCAGATAATCCGCATCCTGATGGACGCGGGCTATAAGGTCACCACGATGATTACCGGCAAAAAGGGCGACGGCACTGCTTTCGCCGCGAGCTTCGGCCGGGATTATCAGCTGGTCTGCTGTACCGGCGGCGACGGGACGCTCAACGAGGTCATCCACGGCCTCGCCACGGCGAATATCGACGTGCCGCTGGGCTACATCCCCTGCGGCAGCACGAACGACTTCGCCGCGTCGCACGGGCTGAGCACGGATATCATCGAGGCGGCGGAGCATATCGCTTCGGGGTATTCCACGCGGTATGACATCGGCTGCTTCGGCGGGCGGTATTTTACCTATGTCGCGGCTTTCGGCGCGTTCTCGTGGCTGTCGTATACCACCGACCAGAACATGAAGAACGTCCTTGGCCATACGGCGTATATCCTCGACGCGATAAAGGATCTGTATAAGATAAAGCCACTGCACGTGAAGGTCACAGCGGACGGCGTGACGCATGAGGACGATTATATCTTCGGCGCGATCTGCAATACGACCTCCGTTGCCGGGACGATAACCCTGCCCTCGGCGATGGTGGATACGGCGGACGGCGTGTTCGAGGTGCTGCTCGTGAAGATGCCGAAAACGATGCTGGAGCTGGATATGGTAATCCGCGGCCTGCTGTCGCAGGATTATTCCTGCCCGAATATCGACCTGTTTCAGGCGAGGGAGCTGGATATTGAGAATCCGCCGGAGCTTGAGTGGTCGTTGGACGGCGAGGCGTCCGGCGTGATGGATAAGGCGCACGTCAGCGTCATCCCGCGGTTTCTGAACCTCCGCGGATAATGCGCGGCGCGTGTTGTGTAATATAATATATAATAGTGTAATGTGTAATGACCACCCCATGCGGTTCACACCGCATGGGGTGGTCGCGCACTATCTTGGTGCCCCTCTTAGGGGAGCTGGACAGATTATAATCTGAAGTGCAACAGGTGAAAAAAAGAAGACAATACGCAGGCCAAAGTGTAAAATGGAGTCACCACAACAACATCAAC
>URPD01000048.1 GCA_900549645.1 uncultured Eubacteriales bacterium | reverse complement strand
ATTTGGAAACAAAATCCCTCGCTGACCGCTCTTGCGATTTAATCAGAGGTTCCCTTGGAAACCTCCACGCAAAGGATCCCTGCATGTTTCAAGCCCTGACCCGACCAACGCTTCTGATGTCCGTCTCTGCTGATCGAATCAGCGCCTCCGTCGAGGGTCGGATTTCACTTTGAAGCGTCGCGGCGTCCCTTGAGGAAGGGCGTGAGCGGCTTATAGACCGGCATGGCGATGGCCACACAGATCAGCCCCTTGACGAGCGTAAACGGGACGTTGAAGACCCAGAGCGCCTGGAAGACGTTCTGGATCGACGGGAGAATCGCCTGATAGAACCCCAGAACGACCGGCTCGGGCAGGCCGAGGACGTTATAATAGAGCGGATAAACCACAAAATAGTTCGTTGCGACGCTCACGAGCGCCATGACGAGCGAGGCGGCCGCTCCGGCCAGCAGGGCGGCCTTCTTGGTCTTATGACGCCGATAGATCAGCCCGGCGGTCAGGGCAAACACGCCGCCGAGCAGAAAATTTGAAAGCTCGCCGACGAATCCGCTCTGCGAGACGAGCAGGTGGATCACGTTTTTCAGCAGCGCGATCGCAACGCCTGCGAGCGGCCCATAGGCAAAGGCGCCGATCAGCTCCGGCAGGTCGGAAAAATCAAGCTTCAGAAACGACGGGACGAGCGGGATCGGGAATTCCAGATATTGCAGCACGACGGCCACGGCCGTCAGGACGCCGATCCCGGCGAGGGTGCGCGCTCCGGCGCGCTTTTTTCGGTTGTTCATGAAAAGACCTCCAAACAAAAAATCGACTCTGAGCCAATTATCCTCAGAGTCGAAATGACATCTTCTTCCATCCAGACTTCAGGCCCCTGTGAGAGCCTGTTACTGTCGGTTCCGGAATTGCACCGGATCCTGCGCCCGAGGACGCTCGCGGACTTTACCGCCGGTCGGGAGTTGCACCCTGCCCTGAAGATCCTTGTTCAGTTAGCATCAGTATAGCACGGCTGCGCGGAATATGCAAGGCTTTTCTTTTTTGGGCCGTTGTGCTATACTGCTATTGATCCGCTGCGGAGGATTCCGGGGTCGGCTCGGCCGACGTGCCCGGCTCTGCGGTCGGTGCGGCGGATTCCGTCGCGGGGGCGCTCTCCGACGGCTCGGTAGCCTCGGATCCCGGCACGCAGCTTCCGGTGTCGAAGCCGCAGATCAGCCCGTCCGGCCCGGCGTCGGTCACGTCGCCGCCGATGATCCGGCAGTCATAGACCAGCAGCGTCGCATAGACCTTGCCCTTTGCGTCGGGGGCGTTGAGCACCTCGTAGACATAGCGCTGGACGTCCTTGCCGACATAGGACGTCAGGTCGAAGCCCTGACTTTTTTGCAGCGCATTATAGCGCTCCATGACGTCGTTGCCGTCGATCTCCGGGATCGAGACGGTCTGCGTCTCGGTCGGCGCGGCCGAAACGCTCCGGCCGTGCGCGGCCAGAAAGGCGAGGCGCTCCTCGTTTGTGCCGCCTGCGGGCAGCGTGGACGGCGCTTCCTTGCCGCCGCAGACGATCAGAACGACGACGAGGATCACTGCCAGAACGGCCAGCGCGCACACGATCAGCTTCGGCTTGGAAAGCCGTGCGGTCATGATGAACATGAAATCCCTCCAAAGCAATCATTTTTTGAATCGGTGTTACACTGTATGTCCCATGCGGGACAAATATGCACAAGGAGAACGGACGCAAATGCAGCGATTGGACAAATATCTCTCCGAGGCGGGCGTGGAATCCCGGCGCAAGCTGCGCGACATGATCCGCGCGGGGCGCGTGAGCGTCAACGGCGCGGTGATGTGCGAGCCGGAGGGAAAGCTTGACGAAAAGACGGCCGTCGTGACGCTCGACGGCGTGCCCGTCGCGGCCGGGAACCGGCGCGTCGTGCTGATGATGAACAAGCCGGCCGGATGCGTGACGGCGGCGCGCGACCGCGATTTTCCGACCGTGATGGAGCACCTCCCGCCGGAATATGCCAAACTGATGCCGATCGGCCGGCTGGATAAGGACACCGAGGGGCTGCTGCTGTTTACGAACGACGGCGATCTTGCGCACCGGCTGCTCGCGCCGAAGCGCCATATCGAGAAGACCTACTACGCCGAGCACCTCGGCACGGTCACGGAGGAGGATATCCGGGTCTTTCGCGAGGGCTGCGTCCTGCGCGAGGGCGTCCGCTGCCTGCCCGCCGTGCTCGAGCCGATCGGGGAGGGACGCAGCATCATCCGTGTTTGCGAGGGAAAATATCATCAGGTACGCCGCATGATGGCCAGCCGGAGACTGCCGGTCGTTTATCTCCGCCGGGTCGCTGCGGGCGGCGTGGAACTGGGGGAGCTTCCGCTCGGAATGACTCGTGAATTGACGGAAGAGGAAATTTCCGGTCTGGAGTCTGTGAATTTTGACGAAAATTTTTTTTGAATTCACGGAACTATTTCGACAAAAAAACGTCTTGTACTTTGGGTACAATGACGAAAAATAGGAAAAATTCCATAAAAACCAACGCCAATTTTGAAATAAACTGTCCAAAAGCACTTGCAATCTTCTGAAAAATAGGGTATGATAATAGACAGAAATTTGTCGAAAGTCGGCATTTTCCCGAAAAGCGAAGGAGGACGACTCATGTCAAGTCGGATTTTTCAGAACGTTGCAGAACAGCTCACGCAGGCATCTCAGAATATTATCAGTGTTATGGACATTGAGGGCAACATCATCGCCTCGGGCGACACGTCCCGGATCGGCGACCGCGAGACCGAGGCCATTGCGGCGATCGCCGCAGCGCCGGAAGCACCGGTTACATATGCAGGAAAGACCTTCTTCGCGCTGAAGGGCTGGAACCCCTCCTATGGCTTTGCCGTCCTGGTGGACGGGGACGACGCCGCAGCGGACGCCGTCTGCCGGATGTCGCAGGTCTCGCTGAATTTCACAAAGGACTATTATGAAGAGAAGCACGACAAGGGAACGTTCGTGAAAAACATCATCACGGACAACATTCTCCCCGGAGACATCTATATCCGCGCCAAGGAGCTGCACTTCCAGACGGAGCTGCCGCGCGCGGTGCTGCTGATCCGGCAGCGCGGCCGTGCGGACGTTGCCGTGGTGGAGCTGCTGCAAAGCATGTTCAACGATCCGGGGCAGGATTTCGTCATCAGCGTCAACGAGACGGATATTGCGCTCGTGCGGCAGGTCCCGCCGGAGACGACCGGCGAGGAGCTGACCAAGCTCGCCCGCACGATCGAAGACCGCCTCAAAACAGAGCTGTTCGCCCGCACGACCATCGGCATCGGCACGGTCTCGGAGCATCTGCGCGAGCTGGCTGATTCCTATAAGGAAGCGCAGGTCGCCATTGAGGTCGGCAAGGTGTTCGACACGGAGAAGACCATCATCAACTATGAAAATCTCGGCATCGGCCGCCTGATCTATCAGCTCCCGACGACCCTCTGCGAGATCTTCCTCTCCGAGGTCTTTAAGAAAAGCTCGATCGATTCGCTCGATCAGGAGACGCTTTTCACCATCAATATGTTCTTTGAGAACAGCCTGAACGTCTCCGAGACGTCCCGTAAGCTGTTTGTCCACCGCAACACGCTGGTCTACCGTCTGGAAAAGATCAAAAAGCTCACCGGGCTGGATCTGCGTGAATTTGACGACGCGATCATCTTTAAGGTCGCGCTGATGGTCAAGAAATATCTGGCCTCGCGCGAGAACCGAATGCTTTGATCGTAGCCTCCTGCGCACCCGATGCGCTGAAAAAAGAGATAAGGTGCTATTATGATTGATTTTGTAAACGTAACGAAGACCTACGAGACCGGGACGCACGCGCTCAACGGCATCGACCTGCACATTGACGACGGCGAGTTCGTCTTTCTGGTCGGCGCGTCCGGCTCGGGCAAATCGACCATGATCAAGCTGCTCACAGCCGAGCTTCAGCCGACCGGCGGCTCGATCAACGTCAACGGCTATCAGCTTGAGAAGATCAAGCGCTCCGCGATTCCCTATATGCGCCGCACGCTGGGCGTCATCTTTCAGGATTTCCGCCTGATCGACAATAAGACGGTCTATGAGAACGTTGCCTTTGCGATGCGCGTGATCGGTGCGTCGTCCAAGGAGATCAAGCAGCGCGTGCCCTATGTGCTCGAGCTGGTCGGCCTTGAGAACAAGGCGCGCCGCCTGCCCAACGAGCTTTCCGGCGGCGAGCAGCAGCGCGTTGCCATTGCGCGCGCGCTGGTCAACAACCCCAGCATGATCATCGCCGACGAGCCGACGGGCAACCTTGACCCGGCGCGCTCCTTCGAGATCATGCTGCTGCTCGAGCAGATCAACGCCCTCGGCACGACGGTTTTGGTCGTCACGCACGAGAAGGGTCTGGTCGACCGCTTCACCAAGCGCGTCGTTGCGCTCGAGGCGGGTAAAATTGTCAGCGACGGAATGGATGGGTACTATAACTATGAAGAAGAGCAGTAATTTCGGTTTCCTGCTGGGCGAGGGCGCCCGCGCCATGTTCAAGCACGGGTTCATGTCCTTTGCGGCGGTCTGCATCACGGTTGCCTGTCTGGTCATCATCAACAGCTTCCTGCTGATCTGCTACAACCTGAACCTCATGGTCGACGATGTGCAGAAGCAGACGCGTATCGTTGTCTGCGTCGACGAGAATTACACGGAGGCCGAGGCCAAGAGCGTCGGCTCGAAGATCAATCTGGTCGACAACGTCAAGGAGGCGAAGTTCGAGTCGCGCGACGAGGCGCTGCAAAACTTCATCGGCGATTCCGACGCCTCCCTGTATGAGGGGCTGGACGCCAGCGCCATGCGCGACCAATTTGTCGTGGTCCTTGAGGACAACGCCAAGGTCGCCGAGACGAAGCGCGCGCTCGAAAAGGTCGACGGCGTCGTGGCGGTCTATGCCGACCTTGAGCTGGCCAATGCGCTGGCCACGATCCGCACCGTGCTCTATATCGCCGCCGGCGCGATTGCCGCCGTGCTGCTGGTCGTTTCGCTCATCATCATTTCCAATACGATCAAGCTGGCCATGATGGATCGCCGCGAGGAGATCGCGATTATGAAGATGGTCGGCGCGACCAACCGCTTCATCCGTCTGCCGTTCTTCGTGGAGGGCTGTCTGCTGGGGCTGTTCGGCTCGGTGCTGTCCTTCTTCATCGAATGGGGGCTTTATGAGGTCATCCGCGACGCCATTCTCGGCACGAATCTGAAGGTTCTGACGGTCGTCCCGTTCACGGACGTGCTCGCGCCGATGGCGCTCATCTGCGCGGTCGCGGGCTTCTTCATCGGCATCTTCGGCAGCCTGATGTCCATCCGCCGCTTCCTCAAGGTCTGAGCGGCGCGCCCTTTTCCGGACGAAAGGAGGATTCCAATGTATCAGTACAGAAGAATTATCATCTCCGGTATCGCAGCTCTGCTGGTGCTCTCCATGCTGGCCGGGCTGATTGTGATGATCGTTCAGGCAAAAAGCTCGGACGAAATTCAGGGAGAGATCGACAGCCTGCAGGAGCAGGCCGAACAGTTGGCGTCCGACCGCGAGGCGCTGAATGACGAAATCGCGGCCAATCAGGAAAAAACGCTCTCCATTGTGGAGCAGAAGTCGCAGCTTGACCGCGACATCGAGCTGACCCAGCAGGAGATCGAAAACACCGGAGAGCAGATCCACCAATACAGCTGCCTGATCGCTGAGAAGCAGGCCGAGCTGGACGAGCTGGAGCAGGAGCAAAGCGACCTGCTTCAGCACTACAAGCTCCGGATGCGCACGATTCAGGAGCGCGGCGGCATTTCCCGCTGGGCAGTCATCCTGCACGCGGCGGATTTCGCCGATATGCTCAACCGGCGCGCCATGGTCGAGGAGATCGCGGCGTCCGATCAGCGCATGATGGACGATCTTCGTTCCGTGGCCGGGAAGGTCGTCTCGGCGAAGGAAGAGCTGGCTGCCCAGAAGACCGTGCTCGAGCAGAAGCGTACCGAGCTGGACGGGAAGCAGCAGGAGCTGAGCGACAAGAGCGCGCAGTCTGATGCGCTCATCACGCAGCTTTTGAACGACAAGGCCGAGCTTGCGGCCGAGGCTGAGAAATACGAGCAGATGGAGGCCGAGCTGACGGCGGAGATCGCCGCGCTCGAGGTCGATCGCACGGCCGCGCTCCGGGCGGAGTGGCTTGCCGCGCACCCTCCGACGCCGAAGCCGACTCCCACGCCGACCGAGCCGACGCAGCCCGCCGTGCCGAGCACGCCGGAAAGCCCGACTGAGCCGACGCAGCCGCCCGAGAACCCCGGCGTCGACACGCCCGAGACGCCGACCGAGCCGCCCGTTGACGATGAGCCGTCCGTCCCGGCCGACGGGGAGAGCTGGCTGTTCCCGCTGCCGTCCGGCACGCGCGTGACGCTGACCAGTCCCTACGGCTACCGCACGCACCCGATCACGGGCAGCTTCACGATGCATAACGGCGTCGATCTTGCCTGCGCCGGCGGTACGCCGATCCTTGCGACAAAATCCGGCTATGTCACGACCGCGAAATACAGCTCATCCTATGGCTATTATGTCACGGTCAACCATATGAACGGCTACTCCACGCTCTATGCGCACATGACGAGCTACTGCGTCGCCAACGGCGACTATGTCGAGCGCGGACAGGTGATCGGCTATGTCGGCGCGACCGGCTGGGCGACCGGCAACCATCTGCATTTCACCGTCTTCCGCGACGGCTCGACGGTCAACCCGATGGATTACATCAGTATGCCGTGACCGGCTGAAAGAATGATTTTGCATTCCGGGACATACGTCCCGGAATGCTGCTTTGGAGGCAATTATGAAGAAACAGAATCTCAGAATGCTCTGCGTTCTGCTGGCGGCGATGCTGCTGCTCAGCGGCTGCACCTTCCGCTTTGATGCGTTTGACCGCAGCGAGACCGAGCAGGTAGAGGCCGATACGGCCGCGCAGGAGGACTACCACGAAAAGCTCGACGAGATCGTCGCGCTGCTCAATGAGGTCTATGTCGACGGCTACGACACCGACAAGCTCGGCGATTACCTTGCACAGGCGGCCGTTGCCGCGACCGGCGACCGCTGGAGCTACTATGTCAGCGCCGAGGACTATGACGCCTTTGTCGAGTCCAACGAGAATGCCTACGTCGGCATCGGTGTGACGGTCGAATCGTCGGACGATCTGACCGACGGCGTTCAGATCACGAAGGTCACGCCCAACAGTCCGGCGGAAGAGGTCGGCATTGAGGCCGACGACAGGATCTACGCCGTGGAGGGCGAGACGGTCGAGTCGCTCGGACTTGACGAGACGAAGAACCGCATCCGCGGCGAGGAGGGGACGGAGGTCACGCTGACGATCCTGCGCGGCGAAAAGAAATTCGACGTCACGGTCAAGCGTGCGTCCGTCGAGGTCGAGGTCGTTAAGTATTCCATGCTCGACGGCTCGATCGGTTATATCAAGATCAACAATTTTGAGGCAAACAGCGCCGACCGCACCATCGAGGCCATCGACGCGCTGCGCGGGCAGGGCGCCAAGGCGCTCGTGTTCGACCTGCGCTTTAACCCCGGCGGACGCAAGGATGAGCTGGTGCGCGTGCTGGACGATCTGCTGCCCGAGGGGCCGCTGTTCCGTTCCGTGGACTACAAGGGCAACGAGAGCGTGGATTATTCCGACGCCGACTGCGTCGAGCTGCCGATGGCCGTGCTGGTCAACGGCGATTCCTATTCTGCGGCCGAGTTCTTTGCTGCTGCGCTTCAGGAATATGACTGGGCGACGGTCGTCGGCACGAAGACCTGCGGCAAGGCCAACTATCAGCAGACCTTCCGCCTGTCTGACGGCTCTGCCGTCGCGGTCTCCACCGGCCATTACCAGACGCCCCATGGCGTCACGCTGGCCAACGTCGGCGTTACCCCCGACGAGATCGTCGAGGTCGATAACAAAACCTATCTGGAGCTTTATAAGGAAGCCGTCGCCGTGAAGGACGATGCGCAGCTTCAGGCCGCGATCAAGGCCGTAACGGACTGATTTTATTGAGAAATACTTGACAAAAGTGCCCACCGTCAACTATAATAGCCCGGATAAAAGAATTATTGGAGGTCAATTGGTATGGCAAAGGAATATAAAATCACGCGCGATCGTCTCAAGGAGCTGGAAGCTGAGCTGAACTATCTGAAAACCACCAGGGAAAAGGAAGTGGCCGAGCAGATCAAGGAAGCGCGTTCCTTTGGCGACCTTTCCGAGAACAGTGAATACGACGAGGCCAAGAACGAGCAGGCGAAGCTCTATGGCCGCATCGCCGAGGTCGAGGATATCCTGACCCATGCGGTCGTTTTCGATGAGAGCGCCGTGGAGGATATGCACGGCGTGGTCGGCCTCGGCTGCACCGTGACCGTGCGCGACCTCGAGTTCGACGAGAATCAGGTCTATGCAATCGTCGGCTCGCAGGAGGCCAATCCCATGGAGGCGCGCATTTCGGACGATTCGCCCTTCGGTAGGGCGATGCTCGGTAAAAAGGTCGGCGAGACCGTCGAGTTTGAGGCGCCCGCAGGGCTGATGCGCTTTGAGATTTTAGCAGTTGAGAGATAAGAAAGGATAAGAAATGGCAAAATTTGTACCGCAGGAGGAGCTTTCGCTGGTCGATCAGGTTCGCATCCGCCGCGAAAAGCTCTCGCAGCTCCGTGAGGCCGGTCAGGATCCCTTTGAGCGCACCGGCTTTGCGTTTGATACCTACAGCACAGACATTAAAAATAATTTCGAAGCCCTTGAGGGAAAGAACGTCGCTGTCGCCGGCCGCCTGATGAGCAAGCGCGGCATGGGCAAGGTCATCTTCGGCGACCTGATGGACGAGAAGGGGAGAATCCAGCTTTATCTGAAGTTCGACGAGATGGACGAGGCCAATTTTGAGACCTGCCGCAAGCTCGACATCGGCGACATCGTCGGCGTCAACGGCGACGTGTTCCGCACCCAGCGCGGCGAGATCTCCGTCCGCGCGCATCAGGTCACGCTCCTTTCCAAGGCGCTTTTGCCGCTTCCGGATAAATATCACGGCCTGACGAACGTCGAGACGCGCTATCGTCAGCGCTATGTCGACCTCATCGCCAATCCGGAGGTCAAGGATACCTTCGTCAAGCGCAGCCGTATTATGCGCGAGCTGCGCAGCTTCCTCGACGGCAAGGGCTTCCTCGAGGTCGACACGCCCATTCTGACCCCGTTCGAGATCGGCGCCTCGGCGCGTCCGTTCTATACGCACCACAACACCCTCAACATCGACATGGTTCTGCGCATCGAGACCGAGCTTTATCTCAAGCGCCTGGTCGTCGGTGGAATGGACCGCGTCTATGAGGTCGGTCGTATCTTCCGCAACGAGGGCATGGACCCGAAGCACAACCCTGAGTTCACAACCATCGAGCTGTATCAGGCCTATACCGATTACCACGGCATGATGGATCTTGTTGAGGAAATGATGAAGACCGTCGCGCAGAACGTCTGCGGCAGCCTGATGATCCCCTATCAGGGTAAGATCATCGACCTGAGCAAGTGGGAACGCATGACCATGGTCGAGGCTGTCAAGAAGTATTCCGGCGTCGATTTTGCCGCGCTCTCCTCCGACGAGGAGGCAATCGCCGCAGCAAAGGAGCACCACGTTGCGCTTCCCGAGCTTCCGACCAAGGGCGCGATTTTGGCTGAGTTCTTTGACGCCTTTGTCGAGGAAAACCTGATCCAGCCGACCTTTATCTATGACTACCCGGTCGAAAACAGCCCGCTTGCCAAGCGCAAGCCGTCCGATCCGGCCTTCACCGAGCGCTTTGAGTACTTCATCAACGCCACGGAGTTCGGCAATGCGTTCAGCGAGCTGAATGACCCGATCGATCAGAAGCAGCGCTTCGAGCGGCAGGTCGCCGAACGCAAACAGCTCGATCCGGATTGCAGGGCGCAGGTCGATTATGACTATATCACTGCGCTGGAATACGGTCTGCCGCCCACAGGCGGCCTCGGCTTCGGTGTCGACCGTCTCGTGATGCTCCTGACCGACTCTGCATCCATCCGCGATGTTCTGCTGTTCCCCACAATGAAGCCCTTGGACAAGGAAACGCAGAAATAACCTGTGCTACAGAGACTTATAGGGAGCGTTCGTTTGGAGATTCTCCAAAGTGTTCTCCAAAACTCCCCAAAGTTTCTCCAAATTCAGAGCGAGAAATGTGCAAATCACTTCTAATCGCTGAAAAGCACGATTAATACCGATTGAGACCTATCATCTGGAAACAGATTGGTAGGTCTCTTTTTTTATGCCCGCTGATAAAACTCTGCTTTGCAGAGGTTGTCAGCGGGCTTTTTTTATTGCCCGAAAAATTTTTTTGAAAGAGGTGTTTACTTTTTTGCTTTCGATGTTGCGGTACAGGAGTAGAGGAAAAAAACCTCACTGCAACTTGACAACTGAATACACATTCATCAGATACGTTCCTGAGCGGGGGCGAAAGCCCCAGCCGAATGAAGGTGCGCCAAGACCCTCCTGCCCATCCGGGTTATAACGGAAAGCAAGGTGGCGAGCGTTTCCGAACCATTCTGAAATATCCGGCTGCTACGGATATGGCCATGAAACGCTACAGGGTTAATGATACTTCTCTACGGAGCTGGCGGAGGACCCGGCAGGGGTGAGATTCCCATGGACTTGTTTCGCAAGCAAGCGTCTGATGTATTCCCATGTGCGTGGGGCGTCGAGGACAAATAACGCACAGGTACATAGCGGTACAGAAATGGATCGCTGTGAATCCCAAGAAAGGAGGAAAACGCATGGAAAACTGTAAAGTGATCGCTATCACGAACCAGAAAGGCGGCGTCGGCAAAACGACCACGACAGTCAACCTCGGCGTGGGCCTTGCAAACACCGGAAATAAGGTCTTACTGATTGACGCTGACCCGCAAGGGAGCCTCACGGTGAGCCTCGGTGTGAAGAACCCAGACGAGCTGGATGTATCGCTATCTACGCTCATGCAATCGGTCATAGAAGAAGAGCAGCCTCCCGGCAACGCGATCATCGCCCATAATGAAGGCGTTGACCTGCTTCCTTCTAATATTGAACTGTCCGGCATGGAAACGGGCTTGTTCAATGTTATGAGCCGTGAGTACGTTCTGAAATCCTGTATCGAGGGTTTGAAAAAGTACTACGACTATATCCTTATCGACTGTATGCCTTCTCTGGGAATGATGACGGTCAATGCGCTTGCTGCGGCAGACAGTGTGATTATTCCGTCTCAGCCGAACTTCCTGTCAACAAAAGGTCTCAACCTGCTTCTGCGTTCGATTGCTAAAATCAAGCGGCAGATCAATCCGAGACTGAGGATCGACGGCATTCTGCTTACGATGGTAGATAACCGCACAAACAATGCCAAGACGATTATCACATCGCTCCGTTCTTCAGTAGGAGAAAACATCCGCGTGTTCGAGTCTGAAATACCCTTTTCGGTAAGAGCAGCGGAGTGCAGTCTTTCCGGAGAAAGCATCTTCTCCCACGACAAGAACGGAAAAGTGGCAGCGGCGTATGAGGCACTCACGAAGGAGGTGACAGAGATTGAAGAACGTGCAAAAAATCGACCTGGGCCTGACTGGATACGATGAGTTGTTCGCAAATGACGAGGAACGCAAGGTAAACAAGCTCCCTCGCATTTTCGACATTCCCATCTTGGAGATCGACGACTTCCCCGACCATCCCTTCAAGGTGAAAATTGATGAGGATATGGACCAGCTTGTTCAGAGTATCAAAGAGCGCGGGATCATCACCCCTGTCACACTTCGCCCGAAGGAAGACGGACGCTACGAGATCGTATCAGGCCATCGTCGGAAAAAGGCTTGTGAGATCGCAGGACTGGACACCGTAAAGGCAGAGGTCCGTGAGATGAGCCGCGACGAGGCCATTATCTTGATGGTTGAATCCAACCTACAGCGTTCCACCATCCTCCCGAGCGAAAAGGCATTTTCGTACAAGATGCGTCTTGAAGCCATGAACAGGCAGGGCCAGCGCACAGATTTAACTTATTCCCCAATGGGGAACAAGTTGGCTGGAGTGAAATCCTCAGAGGTTATGGCTGAAGAAGTCGGAGAAAGCAAGAACACGATTTTTCGTTATATCCGCCTCACTCAGCTTATCCAACCTTTGCTTGACCTTGTTGACGAGGGACGAATCGCATTCAGACCGGCAGTTGAATTGTCCTACCTAAAAAAGGAAGAGCAGGAAGACTTGCTGGAGGAAATCTCCTACGCTGACGCGACGCCATCCCTTGCTCAGGCAATCAAGATGAAGAGATTCTCCCAGGAAGGCAAGCTCTCCAATGAGGTCATTGAGTCCATCATGAGTGAAGAGAAGCCTAACCAAAAGGAGAAAATCCGCATTAAGTATGAAGATGCGAGACGGTTCATTCCTGACAGCGTTCCTTACAACAAAACCGGTGAGTATATTATGAAAGCGCTTGAGTATTATCACCGGGTACAGGAACGTCAGAAAGACCGAGGTGAAGCAAGATAAGGACTGGATCGAAAAGCACCTTAGCAAAATAGAAGAGCAACAGATTTCTTGGATTTTCTTCTCTGATACTCAGGTCTATGTGTATCAGTATACATTTAACATGGACGAGGATGGCAAGAAGGAGTCTACTGAGGAGTACTTCTATAAAGATATTACAAACTTCTCAACATCTTCCGATACCGTCGAAAAAGAAGTGCTCGAAAAGGTTAGTTGCAAGGGCGAAGCTACATATGCCCGCAAGAATGTTGATTCCAACAGATTTGCAATGGTTGTCCCCGGCGACAAGTTCTACTGCTCGATGGAGCAGTCCGATTACACCGAACGAGCAATTCAGGGTATGAAGGCGAAGCTCAGAGAGAAAAAGGGCTGATTTGTTAAATCCTTGGCTGATAGTCGTGTGGCAGTCTGTTAGTCAACGATACGGAGAACGATGTTATGAAAATGCCAAGTCAAGAAGAGCAGATAAGTGCAGAAGAATATGTGCTAGAACGACCTTTAGATAGACCAAGCACAGATGCTAAGGTAGCAGCAAAGAGTGTGATCACATATTTCCTGTTGTCATTTGTTGCGGGGATTTCGTTGCTTTATCTGTTCTCTTGGCTTGGCATTTTTGCATTGCTTCCAGACAAGATTGCTGCTTTTAGAGGGCAGCACACTATTCTTTTCAATATATTATTTGTTACTTCATTCTATATTTTAAGCGGTTTGCTCTGCTTAAAAAAAGCAGTTATTGGATGCATTAAGCTCTATCAGCACTATGCTCCTGAACAGATAAGACGGCGCTGCTTATTTAAACCAACCTGTTCTGAGTACGCCATATTGGCAATAGAAAAATACGGTCTTATCATTGGGCTAATGAAAGCGTATAACAGATTATTCAAAAGATGCAAAGGGAATATTTATCGAATAGACTATCCATAAATCTGAACACAACGCTATTTGCAGCTTTATATAAGGAGAGCATATATGCCATTAAATATATCTACGGAAAAATTAACTGATGGAGAGGCTATTGCACTTGGTGCAATAGAAATCATATGCCTACACAATCCCCAATGCTGATCGCAAAAGCGGCTTTTGCTCTCTTTGAGAAAAGGTATGACTGGAAGAACCCGATTCGCTCAGTCACGATTCAGGCAATCAACTTGGTGCCACAGGACACGCCCCGACAAGTCGATCTGTTTATGAACATCGAAAAGATTGAGAAAGCAGAAAGGCTCGACCAGTGCATTGAAACCATTCGCCAGCGGTTCGGCAAGAACAGCATCCGCAACGGCATACTTTTTCAAAATCTCCGGATGCCGAGTGAAAAGCCTGAGATTACTATGCCGACCGGGGTGCTTTGTTAAGGAGGTCAGTATGATTAGTACAAGCAGTAACAAGATTGATGAAATTGTTGTGCCTGATGAGATCGAAACCTATGTTTCGATGCCGTCCTGTTTGTTGCAGGGGTGTAGCAATGATCTGATTATTTTCCGTGCAGATGGAGGGAACCATTTCACCCACTACGGTATTTATGAGGGAATGTTTCTTATCTTCGATGTCAGCAAGGACTTTCAGGAAGGGCGGCTTTCCTGCTACCTGAACGATACCGGCGATAGTCACCCAAAGTTCAAAGTTTCTGACAAGCCATTGGATGGCTATCGCCATTTGGGTAGGTTGGTTGCCAGTATGAAGAATTATGAGGTGTAGAAATGGAAGAAGAACGACGCAAGGTATACGAATGGCTTTTTACTTGTGATTTCAAGATCATTGATCATTAACGTTCTGAAAATCACGAACCCTTGGATTATTGTCGGTGCTAATATGGTTTTCACACTGGGGGGTTCCATGCTTATCATCGAGATTTTAAGCAAAAATAAGTTGGGAAGATTCATCTTGGGTGAATAGAAAAAATGTGATTTTTTGCATTTGCGCAACTTATTGTACCTTATCTTTTCCGAACTTTTTGCGTAAAATTGGGACTTTGAAGAATGGCGCATGACGGCGCAAAACGTGCGGTCATGGACGGAGCGACAGGAAACGGAGATGACAATCTACATATCGAAAATCTTGCAGTTTTGCAGGAATAATCCGCAGTTTTGTTCAAGCCCTTGCCAGAATGCCCGTAATATGGTAAAATAGAATCAGAAATTTGGAAATGTCGAAAATCCAAGGAATCTCTGATGAAATCACAAGAGCGGTCAGCAAGGGGGTTTGTTCCAAATTGAGGTTTGGAAATCTTTGCGCATTTCAAGATTTTCAAACCGATCAGCTGGGGCAAAAGACCCGCTGAGCGCCGCGGCCGATATATTCAGAGGTTCCTAAGATTCCCGTGAAAAATACCACCTATGTTCCTAAAACAACCACCTATCGAGAATCGGTAGAAATCGGTTCTTGATTTTCCTATACT